>NZ_NPDX01000001.1:1404553-1746606 GCF_002811945.1 Leptospira harrisiae
ATATTATCGAAAGCATCTGTATAGGTTTCTCGCCATTGTCCGCGTGGGCTAGAAAAAGGAATTCGTTTGTTGTTGATATGATTTCCTTCTTTGTCATGGACTTGGAGCCTAGCCGCATTCCCACCGTCTTCTGTTTCCCAAATATAAAACTCTCCATTGTTACGAATGGAAAATAAAATCTCGGAAGGGTCTTGGATCTCTTTTAAAAATTCAGAACTTTTCGAATCAAAAACAAAACGAAAGATCCTACGAAACTTAAACCGTTTGTCTTTTTTGGAATAATAACTAAATGATCCGAGAACATACTCACCTTCTGGATGGGGCAAAAGTTTATCTAAAGTGATGTCATATTCTTTGGAATCGTTACTTGCAAATACATCAAGCCCTGATTCTTTTAAGTTCCCTTTTAGTTCTCCTTCCTCAAAATAGGAAAGTCGCATTTCTTCTGCAATGCGGTGGTAAACAAATAACTTTTCTCCTTCACCTGGAAGGATAAATTCAATGTAACGGAACGGTTCTGTGTTTTTTCCAGATGCCCCTAACATAAATTTCACGACACCTTTTTGGGAAATTTGAACAAGAAATGATGGAAGTACCGTAGTTCCTTGGGTGGAAAAGGCCCCACTGTACGTTTTGTAGAGATTTTCTTGGCCTTGGGGAAGTTCCATTCCTTTGGTAGAAATTCGATTTTGGACAATGAGGTCGCCGTCTTCATTCATGGCAACAATTCCAATCCCGCCAAATCGAAACGGATAATGAGGAATTCCGGAAATGGATTTAAAATCCGGGTTTCCTAGAGTGGCATCAAGCCTTCCATTTCTATCAAAAAGTTTGATTACCGCTTGTTTATTGTCCGCCATTGCGCTAATATTGGAAGAGTTGGGGATGGTTAAGGGAACGTTGGTGAGGACTTGGTTCACCACAACACCTTCAAAACTTTCGTTGGTTTGTCCAAGAGGGATGCGGAATAGGATTTCTTCTTTTAAGTTCTCCACTCGGAAACGAAGGCAGGAAACAAAAAAGGAGAGGGTGAGGATGAGATAAAGGATTCGCATGGTGCAACATCCATTCCCTAATTTTTTATTTACAGGACAACTCGCTTTTCCTAACTTGACAGTAGACATGTTAAATTTTAACATGGGCTGGGTCTCTTATACAGATCCCTTTTGGGATCTTTTGGAAATGGTTTGGTATATACCGAGGAAAACATCAGAGAACTTACTTTACGTGTTCTCGCTCCACCTCTAGCGCTTTTTTCGCTCCAAGTACAGAATCGGAAGAACCACGCCCTCATTGAGATTGAACTGGATCATCTCACAGACAAAACTGGCTCCGCTAGTTTGGAAGACTGTGAGACTGTGTCTAGGAGACTCAAAGAGGAGCTGGATTTATGGGGAGAGGAATTTGATTTCACTCTCCAAGTCTCCTCAGCGGGAGCAGAACGTGTTTTGCGTCTGCCGGAGGATTTAATTCGTTTCCAAGGACTTTTAGTCAAACTAGAAGTGCCGCTGGAAGCAGGGAAATGGGACAAACGATTGTATCGTTTGGGACCGGTTTCGGGGGATTCAGTCGAGCTTACGCTTTACGATCGTAAAACTCGACACAAAAAGAACCAAAAATCGGTATCTATGCCCATCGCAGAAATACGAAAGGGAAATTTGTATTTAGAAATTTAAGACTATGGCGACAAAACAAGCAACGAAAGAAACTGGGCTATTCGAAGCCATCCAACAATTCTGTCAGGACAAATCTCTTGATAGAGAACTCGTACTCGGTGTCATCCGAGACTCACTTCTCGCCGCCTATCGCAAAAAAGTCGGATTGGAAGCGGAAACAGATGACCGTTGCCAAGTAGACTTCGGGTCCGATAACAAAAACGAAATCATCATCTCTGTCCTTCGTGACGTGGTAGAAGATAAAACAACAAACCCTCTGGAGATTTCTCTGGAAGAGGCAACCAAATTGGAACCTACTGCACAAGTAGGAACCCAAATGCGTGTGTTTGAAAAACCACAAGACCTTTCTAGGGTACTTTCCAGCCAAGCCAAACAAATGGTGTTCCAGCGTCTTCGTGACATGGAAAAGGAATTACTCTACCAAGAGTATAAATCCAAAGAAGGGGAACTCACTCACGGGTACTTCCAACGTTGGAAAAAAGACATCATGTCCATCGACCTCGGCAAGGTAGAAGGGATCATGTTGAAAAAAGACCAAAACCCGGGTGAAAAATACCGCCAAGGGGATCGTCTGAAAGCCATCATTTCAAGGGTAGAACTCAGACCCCGTGAACCAATGCCTGTCATCACACTCTCCCGTGCTTCGGGTGACTTTGTGAAAAAACTCTTCGAGATGGAAATTCCTGAAGTGTATGATGGCATCGTGGAAATTCGTGATGTAGCCCGTATCCCGTCTTACAGAACCAAGGTGGTTGTTACCACTAGTAAGTCCGACGTAGACCCAGTGGGTGCTTGCGTAGGGATGAAGGGAGTTCGGATCCAAGCCATCGTCAGAGAACTTGGAAACGAAAGGATCGACATTGTCCTTCACTCGGATGAACCAAGTGTATTTATCGCTAATGCCATTTCTCCTGCAAAACCAGTAGAAGTGCATGTGGATAGAAAAAGAGGAGATGCTCTTGTCATTGTTCCCGATGAATCTCTTTCTCTTGCCATCGGAATCAACGGATCGAACGTAAAACTCGTATCTCAACTTTCCGGTTTCAAAATTGATATCAAAACAGTATCCCAATACAACCAGGAACTAGCTTCACCGGAAGCTCGTGAAAAACTGGATCGACTCTTCAATGCCCAACAAGAAGCAATGGAAGAATCGGACGACCAATATAACGAGGGTCAAGATGAGGAAGAAGAGGATTCCGGATTCACTCCGCTATCCGAAGTTCCGGGTCTCACTCCCAGAATCGTTGGCCTTCTCGAAGCCGGCGGGATCAAAAATGTGGAAACCCTTCTCGAGTTCAGCCAAGAGGAACTTTCGAAAATTTCCGGAATCGGGAAAACAACAGCAGAACAAATTTTACGTCTGCTCCGTGAATCTATCGAATGGGTAGAAGAGGGTTAAGTTTTAAGGCATACTATGGAAGAGCAAAAATCGATTAAAGAAACCCTCCAGCAGGGAGCCAGTGGTGACAAAACCAAGAAAAAGCTTGTCATCAAGAAAAAAGCGGCACCTGCAGATGAGAAAAAAGAATCCGGTACGAGTCCGCAAAGCGCAGAAGCCAAAACAACTTCTCCTGCTTCGGACAAAAAAAAGGATTTGAATGAACTCATTCGTGAGGAAGCCAAAAGACAGGGACTCGGTTCCGGTCCACAAGCTCCTTCCCAAGCATCACCGATTGTGTCCCGGCCAGAAAGAAAACCGGAACCACAAGCAGAAAGAGAAAGACCTCCTATGGATCGTAAACCCGAATCCATTCTTTCTGGTGATACATCTTCTCCTAACTACCGTTCCGGCGGTGGTTCTGGCCAAGGCGGCCAACAAGGAGGAGGAAACCAAGGTTATTTTAGAAAAGAAGATCGTAACCCGATCGTTTCACGTCCTACAACTCCGCGCCCTCAAAGACCGGAAGGCCAAGGCGGTGGATACCAAGGAAATCGCGGACCTGGACAAGGCGGCGGCGGATACCAAGGGAATCGTGGACCTGGACAAGGTGGCGGTGGATACCAAGGAAATCGCGGGCCTGGACAAGGTAGCCCTGGTGGATACCAAGGAAATCGTGGACCTGGACAAGGTGGCCCTGGTGGATACCAAGGAAATCGTGGAGCTAGACCCATCGGTCAAGGTGGCCCTGGCGCAGGTAGACCTCCTGGTGACGCTCCTTTTGGTGCTCCGGGTGGACCTCCCGGTGCTGGTGGTGCCAGTGGTGCCAAAAAGAAAGTATTCGATAAAGAAAAGGGCGGAAGAGAAGAAAACGAAAACACTAAGTTTTTCAAACAATCTTTCCGCAAACAAAAGGCACAAGCTGCAGCATTAGCAGCTGTTCCGAAAGAAATCTCCATTTTGGAAAACATCCAAGTGGGAGAGATCGCTAAAAAACTGAATTTAAAACCCGGTGAAGTCATCAGTAAACTCATGAAAATGGGAATGATGGTAACCATCAATAATGTGATCGATGCAGAAACAGCATCCATCCTAGCAGATGACTATGGTTGTAAGGTGAAGATTGTTTCTCTTTACGATGAAACTGTTATCGAAGAAGAAAAGGATGCACCGGAAGACTACATCACTCGTCCTCCAGTGGTGACTATCATGGGTCACGTTGACCATGGTAAAACAAAACTTCTCGATACCATTCGCTCATCACGAGTGGCAGAAGGGGAGTCTGGTGGAATCACTCAGCACATTGGTGCTTACCAAGTAGAAACAGAACGCGGTAAAATTGCTTTCCTCGATACACCTGGTCACGAAGCCTTCACTTCCATGAGAGCACGTGGTGCCTCGGTTACTGACATTGTTGTGCTCGTTGTTGCTGCAGACGATGGGGTTATGCCTCAAACGATTGAAGCCATCAACCATGCCAAAGAAGCAGAAGTGCCAATCATTGTTGCGGTAAACAAAATTGATTTACCTGCAGCAAACCCAGAAAAGGTGAGACAAGAACTTTCTAATTACGGATTACAACCAGAAGAGTGGGGTGGAACTACCATCTTCTGTGATATCTCAGCGAAAAGTAATATTGGAATCGATAAACTTCTTGAGATGCTTATCATCCAAGCAGAACTTCTGGATCACAAAGCCAATCCAAAACGAAAAGCAAAAGGAACCATTGTGGAAGCAAAACTCGATCCAGGTCGTGGTGCTGTGGCAACGGTTCTCATCCAAAACGGAACTCTTCGTGTAGGAGATGCTTTTGTTGCGGGAGTTCACGCAGGTCGTGTGCGAGCTATGTATGACGATCTTGGTCATTCGATCCGTGAAGCCGGTCCTTCTTTCCCTGCCCTTGTGACAGGACTTGATGGAGTTCCTGATGCTGGCGCACCATTCGATGTGGTGATTGACGATAAAGAAGCACGAACCATTTCTCATAGCCGTCAAGACTATGAAAGACTAGGCCAATCTAAAAATGCGGCCACTCGTGTGACTCTCGACAATATGAGTGAGATCATCAAACAAGGTGCTCTCAAAGAACTCAAAGTCATCATCAAAGCGGACGTACGCGGATCTACAGAAGCGGTGAAAGAAGCACTAGAAAAACTTTCAACTGCCGATGTTCGTCTCAACGTAATCCATGCAGGAACAGGTGCCATAGTTGATTCCGATATCATTTTGGCATCGGCTTCGAACGCCATCGTGATTGGTTTCCATACTCGTGCGAATCCAAAAACGGTCTCTCTTGCAGAGAAAGAAAAAGTAGAAATCAAATACTACAGTATCATCTACGATGTTGTGAACGAGGTGAAAGCTTCCATGGAAGGAATGCTCGAACCAGAAAAAGTAGAAAACGTAATCGGTAAGGTAGAAATCCGTGACGTATTCAAAATTTCTAAAGTTGGTAACATTGCAGGTTGTATGGTTAAATCTGGGAAGGTCACAAAACAAGCTTATGTTCGTGTGGTCTCAAGCGAGTCCGGTGAAATCACTTGGGAAGGTAAGATCAAAAACCTCAAACGTATGAAAGATGACGTGGCAGATGTTCTTACTGGATTTGAGTGCGGTATCTTACTCGATGGATTCAACGACTTCTCTGTGGGTGACGAAATCGAAGCATACGAGATTCGCGAGATTGCTCGTAAACTGTAAGGCGGCATAAATGAATCCCATTCGAATGAAAAAACTCGAATCGGAGATCATTCGCCTTATCTCCACAGCAATTTTGGAAGGCAAGGTAAAAGACCCTCGGGTCTTTTTACCGAGTTTCCATCGGATCGAGATCAGTGAAGACCTCCAATATGCAAAAGTGTATTTTACTGCTCTATGTAATAACAACGAAAGGAAAAAACTCACACAAGGCCTAGTTTCTTGTGCAGGTTTTTTATCCTCTCTTGTGGGAAAAAATCTCCACCTTCACACCAACCCAAGATTTACATTTGTCTGGGACAATAACTACATCAAAAGTTTAGAAGTGAATCGTCTGATTGATGAATCCGCTCCCAAAACTCTTTTCGAAGAACTGCATCCAGAAGAATCCGAATCAAATACAGATTCAGAAGATGATTCTGAAACGGAAATTTCTTCTCCATCCCAAACAAAAACTGATGGTGATGGAAATAGCAAAGAGTAAAACAAAAGAACCCAAAAGAATACTTTTTAAAGTATTTGAAATTTTGCAACTTACTTTGATTTGGTGACTTGTTCAATGTCTAAACCCTATCATTCTGGATTTTTATTTGTCTACAAACCACCAGGAATCACAAGTTCCGATTTGGTTTTGAAAACCAAACGGATCTTAGGTCAAAAGTCTGTTGGCCATACGGGAACCCTTGACCGGTTTGCCGAAGGTCTTCTCATTTTGCCTTGTGGAGATTACACATCCTTCTCCCAAGTTTTTCTCGGAAAAGATAAGTCTTACTACGGGGAAGTGGTGGTGGGATTCAAAACCGATTCCGGGGATCCAGAGGGAGTGGTGGAAGTGGACGAAAGGAATAAGTTCCTTCCTCGTTTTGTATCAGAATTTCCGAGAGAACGATTGCTCGCAGAACTGGGACAACTCACGGCTCTGACTTTCCAAAAAGCACCTAAAATTTCGGCTCTGAAAGTCGGAGGGAAACGCCAGTCCGATCTCGTTCGGGAAGGTTCGCCTGTGGAAGAAAAAGAAAGACCAATTTCCATTTACAAAGTAGAAGACATCCAATTGACAGAGTTTGGATTTTCCTTTCGGATCCATGTAAGTTCTGGAACGTACATTCGTAAAATCGTCCTCGACCTTTCGGAGAAGTGGGGTATTCCCCTTTCTCTGGGAAAACTCGTCCGGGAATCCATTGGTGAATACGATTTGAACGGAGTGAAAACCCTAGACCAAATATCTAACCAAGACCTCAGGAATTGGAAAGAAGTGTTTCCACTTCCCACTCGCGTTGTGGACGAAACTGAAAAAAAAGCTGTCATCCACGGGGGTTATATCTGGGACAAACTACCGACGCCTGTGGAAAATGGGTTTTATATCGTGGACGCAGACGAAAAAACCATCCTTGCTTGGTGCGATTATGAAGGGAAACCGGAGCACATTCCTTACCGGTACAGAAAAGTATTTTTTGACCCTTCAGCAAAAATTATGTTTTCTAAATGAGTCCTTCTTAAAATCTGGACACTAGTATGATCACAAAAGAACAAAAACAGCAGATCATTGCTACATTCGGTAGCAAACCAAACGACACAGGTTCTGCAGAAGTACAAATCGCTCTTCTCGACTCTCGAATCAAAGACCTTACTGAGCACTTCAAAGCTAACAAGAAGGACTTTCACTCTCGCCGCGGTCTTATCGCAATGGTGAACCAGAGAAAGAGTTTGTTGGAATATTTGAAAAAATCCAACGTAGAAAGTTATAAAAAGCTGATTGAAAAACTCGGCCTTAGGAAATAATTCCTATGGCTACAGAGTTGACTGGTTCTTGGGGTAGAGACTCTATCACCATTGAGACCGGCAAGTGGGCGAAACAAGCTCACGGGTCGGTTGTATACAAAACCGGAAATTTGGTTCTCCTTGCCACAGTTTGTGCTGCTGACGAACCAAAAGAAGGACAAGATTTTTTCCCCCTTACTTGCGAATACACAGAGAAAGCTTACTCGGTAGGTCGTTTCCCCGGTGGATACTTCAAACGAGAAGCAAAACCAGCAGAACACGAAGTACTCCTTTCTCGAATTTTAGATCGTCCCATTCGCCCTATGTTTCCAGAAGGTTACTTCTCGGAAGTACAACTTCTTGTTCAAGTTTTATCTGCAGACAAACAAGTTTCTGTCCAAGGCCATGCGATTAACGCAGCTTCGGCGGCACTTTCTGTTTCTTCCATTCCTTTTGCAGGCCCTATTGCTGGTGCTCGTATCGGTCGTATTGGTGGAGAATTTGTTCTAAACCCTACGAACGAAGAAATTACAAAATCCGATTTGGATTTGGTAGTTGCGGGAACCAAAGATGCCATCGTCATGATCGAAGGGGAAGCTAACGAAATTTCCAAAGAAGATATGATGGCGGCTCTACGTTTTGCACAGGAACAATTGAAAGTTGCTGTGGCAATGCAAGAAGAGTTGGCGAAGAAAAATGGAACTGTCAAAAAGGAAGTTGTTTTAAAAGCTCCTGATAAAGACCTCCACGCAAAGATTCGTGAGTTTGCATTTGATCGTTTGACTGCTGCTAACAAAAATGCAGACAAAGCAAAACGTAATGATGACATCAAAGCCATCAACAAAGAGACAGTAGAACATTTTAAAACTCTACTTGCTCCCGAAGACAAAACAAAAGATATCAAACATTTTCTACATGAATTAGAATACGAAGTGGTTCGCGAACTAGTGCTCGGCGAAGGAATTCGTTTTGACGGTCGTAAAACCAATGAAATTCGTCAAATTTCTTGTGAAATCGATGTCCTTCCTGGACCTCATGGATCGGCGGTATTCACTCGTGGACAAACCCAATCTCTTGGCGTTGTGACTCTTGGAACTACTTCCGACAACCAAAGATACGAAACTTTGGAAGGTTCGAAAGAGAAGAACTTTATGTTGCACTACAATTTCCCAGCTTTTTCTGTGGGAGAGGTGCGTCGTAACTCAGGCCCTGGTCGCCGTGAAATTGGTCACGGAAACCTGGCAGAACGTGCGATTAAAAAAGTCCTTCCTTCTCAAGTGGACTTTCCTTATGTGATTCGTATCGTTTCTGAAATTTTAGAATCCAATGGATCTTCCTCTATGGCTTCCGTTTGTTCGGGAACCTTAGCCCTTATGGCTGGTGGAGTTCCTATTTCTGGCCCAGTGTCCGGAATTGCTATGGGTCTTTTCAGTGATGAAAAGGGTCGATTTGCAGTTCTTTCTGACATTGCTGGAATCGAAGATCACTTTGGTGATATGGATTTCAAACTGGCTGGAACTAAAAAAGGCATCACTGCTTTCCAAATGGATTTAAAAGTCAATGGACTAGGACTCGAAGTTTTACAAAAAGCCATCGAACAAGCTGAAGTGGGTCGTGATCATATCCTTGGGGAAATGAACAAATCCATCTCTGCTGTGAAAGGCAACTTGAGCCTCAATGCTCCGCGCATCACTCTCAAACAAATTCCAAAAGATCGAATTGGTGAACTCATTGGGCCTGGTGGTAAAATGATCCGTGCGATCATCGAACAATCTGGTTCCGAAATTTCTGTGGATGATACTGGTAAAGTAACGATTGCTTCTCCAAGTGAAGAAGCAAAAGAAAAAGCCATTGCCATGATCGATGGAATTTTTGAAGAAATCGAAGTTGGTAAAATCTATGATGGTGTCATCAAACGAATTGCTGATTTTGGTGCCTTTGTTGAAATTCTTCCTGGAAAAGAAGGTCTCTGCCACATCTCTAAACTGGATGTGAAACGAGTGCAATCGGTTCGTGATATTGTTTCCGAAGGGGACAAGATCCAAGTAAAGGTAATTTCCGTTGATAAAATGGGAAAAATTGACCTTTCTCGTAAGGATGTTCTTTTAGACAACTAAACAGTCCCCAAACAACTGTTTGGGGGGAGTAACCAAATGGTTTCTGTCGTCGAATGCAAACGAACCGTTTTACCCAATGGGTTAACGGTTCTCTTCCAACCTATGAAACACGCATCCTCAATGGGGGTGGGTGTTTTTTTGAAACAGGGCAGTCTTGCCGAAACCAATTCCGAACATGGATACTTTCACTTTTTAGAGCATATGCTCTTTAAGGATACGAAGAACAGAACCAGTAAAGAAATCGCTGAATCCATCGAAAGAGTGGGTGGAATTTTAAATGGATCCACTGGACGTGAATACACCCAATACTATGTAGTTGCTATTAAGGATCAGGCCGAACTTGCTTTTGATATCCTTTCCGATATGCTCTTTCGTCCTCTTTTTCGTAAAGAAGACATCCATATCGAAAAAGGTGTCATTATGGAAGAGATGCGTTCTTATGAAGATGCTCCCGATGATTTTGTTTATGATTATTACTTTCGTAATATATTCGGGAAGTCACCTTACGGCCGTGATATCATTGGAACAAAAAAATCGGTCACTGGGGTGAGTGAAAAATCCATACGGACTTTTTTTGAAAAACATTATTTCCCTAAAAATATGGTGATTTCCGTATCTGGAAATTTCACTTGGGAAAAAATTTTAGACCTAACTAACAAATATTTTTCTTTTGAAAATCCTAAGGGAAAAAATCCGACGGAGCTTATCATTCCAGCACCTAAAAAAAGTTATTCGAAACATTTGGAACGCCGTAAAATCGAACAGTTTCATATCATGCTTGGTGTGAATGGAAATAAAAGAGATTACCGAACTGTGACTGTGACCCAACTCATCTCTACGATTCTTGGTGGAGGAATGGCATCTCGTCTTTTCCAAAACATCAGAGAAAAAGAAGGACTATGTTACAGCATTTATAGTTTTCCTTCTTATTACAAAACCACAGGACTATTTTCCATCTCTTCTGCCACTTCGAAAGAAAAGGCAGCTCGTTGTGTGGAACTGATTTTAAAGGAACTGGAAAGTATTTCCAAAAATGGCTTTTCCAAATCAGAACTTGCCGATGCAAAGTCCAACCAAATGGGTTCGATTGCCATCGGTTATGAACTTCCCGAAAACCGAATGAATAATATAGGCCTCCAAGAAATCTATTACGGTAAGTATTTTTCTTTGGAAGACCGAATGAAATCCATTAAATCCGTAACCTTGGACGAAATCAACGAAACCGCTAAACAACTGTTTGATTTAAAGAAAGTTCATTTGTCTTGTGTGGGTGATATGTCAGAATCTCAGTTTTCCAAAATCCCTACGCAGTTCGGTGGTTAGGTGACAAAAGTTCGAAAAGAAGCCAGGAGCCAAATGTGAAGATGCGAAACCATAGGTTCAAACACGGAATCTGCTGGTTTTGAACCTAAACTACGAAAAATGAAGTTTACAAAGGACAAAATGAAATTACCTGAAATTCATATTCAGATTTTAAAAGAGGGAGCAGTGGTCCCTGAATACAAAACCTCTGGTTCCGCAGGAATGGATTTGTCTGCTTGCCTATCTGAAAACCTTATCCTTCCGAATGGCAAAGTGGTCTTTGTTCCTACAGGACTTGCCATGGCGATCCCGGAAGGATACGAAGGCCAAATTCGACCAAGGAGTGGATTTTCCACAAAGAACCGAATTATGATGCCAAATAGCCCGGGAACCATCGATTCCGATTACCGGGGAGAAATTCTCATCCCACTTCTAAACTTAAGTGGGGCCGATTTTGTTTTGGAGCCCGGAACTCGGGTTGCCCAAATTGTGTTCCAAGCAGTGGCACAGCTTCCGGTCCAAGTGGTAACAGAACTTTCTACCACAGAGAGGGGAGCCGGCGGGTTTGGAAGCACAGGAAAATAAGACATAATTAGAAAAAAAGACACTTAGCTTTTTTTGATCTCTACCGATAGGAAGCTGTAGAGGTGCCTTTTTATGATGCGATCCCTTTGGACCGGTGCTACCGGGATGATTGCCCAACAATTCCATATTGATACGGTTGCCAACAACTTGGCCAACGTAAACACCACAGGTTTCAAAAAGAATCGTGTGGACTTCGAAGATTTAGTGTACCAACACCAAGTGCTTGCGGGAACTCCAGCCACCTCTGTTTCCGAAATTCCTACTGGAGTGAATGTGGGTCATGGGGTAAAAGTCGCCGCCACACAGAAGTTATTCGAGATTGGTTCTTTCCAAGCCACAGGAAATAAACTAGACCTGGCCCTTACAGGTGAAATGGCTTTTTTTAAAATCCAAATGCCTGACGGCACTTTCTCTTACTCAAGAGACGGATCTTACAAAATTGATTCCAACCAACAAGTGGTTACATCAAACGGTTACTTACTCGAACCACCTATTATTTTACCTGAAAATGCAATCCTAAATACTCTTATGGTTTCGGAAGAGGGAGAAGTTACCGTTAAAATCGGAAATGACATTCGTCCCACAACCATCGGCCAATTGGAACTCTACCGATTTGTAAACCCAGCCGGTCTCCAAGCTGTAGGAAAAAACTTATTCAGAGAAACTGTGGCTTCTGGTCCTGAAATTCCAGGTATGCCATCCCAAGAAGGGTATGGAAGTGTATTACAAGGTTTTTTGGAAATGAGTAACGTAAAAATCGTGGAAGAGATGGTGAATATGATTGTGGCACAAAGGGCTTACGAATCCAATTCCAAAACCATCCAGACCTCAGATAACATGCTTTCTACGGCCATTGGTTTGAAACGTTAATGAAAGTTTGGTTCCTGATTCTTTTTAGTTTAGGTTTTTCTTTGCCCATCGTGGCAAGTACAAAAGACTTTCGACTCTACTTAAAACCCAAAACCATTGTGGGTGCAGGTGAGATTCGTCTTTCTGATTTTACCAACTGGAAAGGAAATTGGAACCCAATCCTCTTTCAAAATTTACAATCACCGAAAATTCTCACTCCAGAATCTTTGGTGGGTATTTTGAATTCTCGTTACATTGCAGAAACAAAAGAATCGGATGAATCTATTTCTTTTGAAGTGATGGGTAACGCTGGCATTTTACTCCCCAAAACGACTACTGTTTCCAAAAAAGAATTGGAACGTTCTCTTTGGAAAGATTTGAAGGAATCCGTAGAACAGACGATTGGTGATGATGGTGATTTGTTTCGATTGAGTTCAGAAAAGGAATCTATTCTAACGATCTCTGGAACGAAACTCGTTTGGCGTAATACAGGCCGCACCCTCCACGGAGGAAAACGACTTTTTCCTTTGGACTATTATTATGAAGGGAAGATGGTACATTCGGAATCTGTCCCTTTTTTAATTGAAGAAAAGAAAAAGGCATACTTTACCACACGAGAAATTCCTGCAAAGGCAGTGCTAACAGAAGAGGACGTAGAACTACGCTCATTTTTTACTGCAGACCATAACAGGGAATATGTGGAAGAGAGTCCTATCGGCAAAACAGCCCTAGGTGCACTCACTAGTGACTCGACCATTGAAAAAAAACAAGTTCGAACTTTACACACCATTGAAAGGGGACAAGAAGTACAACTTGTTTATACTGCTGGAAATTTATTATTAAAAATCAAAACAAGGGCACTTGCCTCTGGAAACCGAGGCGATGAAATCCCTGTCCTCAATTTGGCATCACAAAAAATTTTAAAAGCCAAAGTCCAAAACGAAGGGATCTGCCTTCTGGAAGAGATATAAGATTTTATGAATCTAAAGAAAAAGCCCAAGTCAAAATTAAGCAGGAACAGAGATGCAAAACTGAGTTCCCCGAAGACACCATCAGTAACCAGAAAATTCCTCATCTTCTTTTCTGAGTTGGCAATTATTGGTTTATTGACTTTCACCGGCATTACTCTTTTTGCAGCGGATTCCCTTTGGAAAGACAAAGATCCGTATTCGTATCCGAAAACCATCCAACCAGGAACTGTAGTTAAGGTGGTTTTAAAAAACGGACTTCGTGTGGAATATGAATCAGAATACAAAGCTACTTTTGACAATGATATCAAAACCGTTCCAGATAAAAAGTTAGTCCCGGATCTCCCCGCTTATAATTCGAACTCAACTTATATGCGTTCCAAAGTGGGAAAATCCAAATCCCAAGGCAAAGTGGTGGGTGTGATGGCAGTCCTTGTCACAGGAATTGATCCGGGAACAGGGAATTTGGAACTTGAGGGAAGTAAGGTATTTAATCTTTCGGAAGAAAGGATTAACCTTCGTTTGTCGGGAACTATTTCGCCAGAAGATTTGGATAAAAACCGTTTTATTTCGAGTGATCTCATTGCAAACCTAAGAGTGGAATACCAAGGCACTTTAAATCCTAAGGAATTAACAAATCCGAACATCCAAATGAAACGGATCACAAATCCCGATGGAACCGTAACTGAAAAAGCAGAACTTTCGGAACAAGAAAAACAAGAAATCATTTTAAAAAATATCAAACGACTCTTAGGTGAAAGTGAGTAAGTAACAATGCCTATTTTGAAAGAAAATTTATCATCGAACCAAGAGTTAAAAACTGAAATTTTCCGTTTTTTCGCAAATCCTTTTGTGGCACTTGCCCTCTTCCTCTTTGCGACGATTCCTTGTTTTGCCGTAGAAACGAGACTTAAAGATTTAGTTCGGATTGATGCCGTGCGGGAAAACCAACTGACAGGATTTGGTCTTGTGGTAGGTCTTAACGGAACAGGGGATACAAAAAATCCACTCACGGAAGAAGCCTTACAAAATTACCTCGCCGGTCTTGGTGTGAACACCAAAAAGAATCTAAGGGATGCCAAAAACACCGCCTCTGTTCTTATCACTGCTAATGTTCCTGTGAACCTAAAAGAAGGGGATAAAATTGATGTTTTGGTTTCGTCTCTGGGAGATGCACGTTCTCTTGAGGGAGGAGTGCTTTTACAATCTCCTCTCAAAGCAGGGAATGGAGAAATCATTGCCGTTGCTTCCGGCGTACTCGCGTTTGGTGGAAAAGAGAAAAAACGTGGTGGTGCTGATAAAAAATCCGGATCCAATACCGCCCTTGTTCCAATGGGAGCCATTTTAGAAAAATCGGTTCCCAATGCTCCTGTAACAAAATCGGTCAAACTCACACTCCTCGAAAAAGATTATACAACGATGGGTGCGATTGTGGATGCCATCACCGCCGAACTTCAAGTAACTCCCGAAGTAGTATCACCCACAGAAGTCCTTGTTCCCCTTCCAGTAAAAACTTCCGGCCAAACTTCCACAGGAGAAATGGTAACGGGGGAACCCAAACTAGATTTGGCCTTTCTTTCCAAATTAGAAAATTTAACAGTCAATTCTTCTCCTGTCGCACGTGTCGTGATCAACGAAAGGACGGGAACCATTGTGATGGGGGCTAACATCCCTGTTGATGAAGTGGCCATTTCCCAACAAGGACTCACCATCCAAATTGCGAATAGAGACAAAGCTCGGTATTTTTTCCCCATCCAAGAGGAAGGTAAAGGTGAGTCAGTTTTTGTTTTAAAGGAAACCACCCAAGTTTCGGATGTGGTGGGTGCCTTAAACAAAGTCGGTGCTTCCACTCGGGACATCATCTCGATTTTAGAGGCTTTGAAAAAACAAGGGGCCTTAAAAGCAGAACTTGTGATTCAGTAATTTAAAATTCTGCCGATAGATTTAGAAGACATAATATGGACATTCATAAAATCCAAGACTATTCCGGAAGACTGAGCCGATCGCAGGACGAATCCATCCTGAACCGGATGAAATCCTATTCGGATGAATTAAAATCATCGAAAAAAGATGGGATTTCGGATTTTCAAAATCTACTAGAAACTCATGAAGAAATTATGGGTAAGGTGAGTTCTTCTTCCTTACGAGTTCCACAAAACATTCGTGAAGAAATCAAAGAAGATCCTTATCGAAAAAAACTTTATGATGCATCAGTAGAATTTGAATCGGTTTTTGTGAAGATGATGTTAAAAGAAATGAAAAACACCATCCATAAAGAAAAAATGATCGATGGCGGTTATGCGGAAGAAATTTTTGAAGATATGTTATACGATGAGTATGCGAAGAACATTTCTCAAAATGAATCTATGGGGCTTGCCGAAGAGATTTACAAACAAATGTCTGCCTCTCTTCCGCCGGTGAAAAAAAATCCTTATCTTTAAACTTTAGCCATTTGCTTTTCTCGAGAAAGGCAAATGTTTACTAAAGGTAAAAATTAATCTGGTTTCTAACTTAGTTTTTAATCTTAAACCAAATCTTTAAAAGAAATCTTTTTTAATTCCTCTTTTAATTTTTCCTCTAAGTGAGCTAAACTTTCGTTAAGTTTGGGTGAAACTTTGATTAGTTCTTTCGGTGCCCCTAATTTAAAACTAGAAGTTTGTTCGTATAACATAACCATATCGATCTGGTCTTTTAATTTTACCGGTGTAATTCGTTTGTCTTCGGTAATTTCAATGAGTTTTGCATTGGTTAATTTTTCTAGGATGACAGTTAAATCTTTTTCGGGCATCAGGAGTGCTTTTTTTAATCCAGAAAGTTTGATGAGTTCTCCTCGATTTGATTGGTGTTCGTATGTAAGGGCCAAAACTTGGATGGTTTTGTAAAACTCATACGAGAGATTGTTATCGATATCTTCAAACGGATGTTTTGGAAGAATATATCTGTCTGGAAATTGTAAAGTGGCAGTGACTTCTGCACCATACAAAATGATGAGTGAGATGGAATAAATGGCAAGTAGGGCAATAGGAATTGCTGCAAGAGCTTTATACACTAACATCGTTTTTTCGGTAAATGAAGTTAGGTAGATATTGATAAATCCCCAAAAGAAAATGATAAGAATGATTCCCGTAACTGCTGCTCCAATGGAAGATGCTTTGATTGGAACTTTCGTGTTGGGGATAATATTAAAAATTAACAAAAAGAAAAGCCATAGGGCAAGGAGGGGAAGGAGGATTTGAAAGATTGAATACAAAGAGAAAAATCTTTTTCCTCCTTGGTATTTTTTCCAAATGGTTTGACCTTTTGAATCTTCTTCCACGCGGATGATTTTATTAAATTCTCCAACACCAACCAAACCTAACATACTTTCACTTGGTGAATCTGCTTCTCCTTGCGTTTCGATTTCTGCAGTCTCTTCCGTCGTCAAAACAGATCCGTCCGTAGGGATTTCAGGTACCTTGGTTTTTTTCGATAGTAGAATCATATCCAAAATCATCCCTGCCTTTCCTTTATAAGCGGTGGACCAATTTTCTCCTTCATCTTCTGACAAAAGGATATCTCCAAGAGAAGTTAGAATATAAACATCGTAATCTTGTTTTTTAGGAGAGGAAAAAACCCAGACACGTTCATAAGAATATTTTCTATGACTTAGTTCATTCCAAGTATATCCACCGTCAGTGGTTTTAAAAATGGCACCGCTATCACCCACCAAAAACCCAACATTACGATTGAGAAAAGCAATGTCATTGAGAGGTTTTGGTGAAATCTCTTGGGGAAAAAAAGTAACTCCACCATCGCTTGTTTTCCAAAGTCTACCTTCTCGGTCCAAAATAAAACCATCTTTATCAGAGAAGAAACGAATCCGAATGGGAGTAATGGCAGGATCGGTAAATCGTTTGATTTCTTTTAATGTTTTTCCAATTTCATAACGTAGGGTTCGTGTATCCTTTGTTAGGATAAATAAAGTGTCGTAATCAATGGCACCAAAATCGGAGACAGCAATTCCTTTGAGAGAGTGGAGTTTCCATGTACTACCTAAGTCATTGGAATACAAAAATGTTCCTTCTTCAGAGATTGTAAATAAATCATCGCCTACACTACGGATACGAAAAAAATTCTCTTTTGAAATATCTGGCTTTTTACAGGTTCCTGTTTCTACCGTCTCAAAATCAATACAGAGCATATTTTCGAAATCTATACTGGAGTTCGGTATGAATGAAACTGATTTATTAAGTTCCTTGATACTTCCAATATTTCCTTTTTCACCTGCGACCCATAACTCACCACGTTTTGTTGCTACGATGGATTTTAAATGTGCAGGACGAACTGTATCAGAGATTTGATCCGTAATGTTTTTTCCAACCACAAAGAGTAGGGGACCAAAAGAGATTAAAAAAAAGTAAAATACAAACTTATTGATAAAATTTCTGTGTAAGTCAATTTTCCAGATGATATGGAAGGCTTTTTCCAGTGAACGTAACACTGCGGTCGCTGAAAAAATAAATACAACAAACCCGACTGCACCAATTTGAGAAGCTGTAGAGATGATGTCAGTTAAAGTATCTAGATAAGGTGTGATATCAAATTGAATATTGTTACGAAGTAGATAGGCATTAATTTCATCTACCATTTCTCCTTGTCTTGTTTGGATTCCCGAAGCCACAGTGATGAGTGCCAGGGCCACGGTGAGAGTGGGTATAAGAGTGACGATAGTTGTATAGGCAAGACTTGAACCAATGATCAGGCAATCGTCTTTCATAAATCTGTGGATGGAAACAAGGAGAACCCGAATACCTAAAATGAGTTTTCGTTTCCAACCATTTTCTTCTGGAATCGCAGTCAGTCGGACTAGTAAAGGTGGTTTGGTGAGATCATTCATTGGGGTTACCTATTTTTAAATGCGTACAGAACGTAACTTGAAGTGATGGGAAATCCATTTCGTTTCCATTTGGATTTAAAATGGTAATATGCAATACGAAACCAAGTTAGGTAATCTTTCCATTTTTGAAAGGATCCTCTAGATTTTTGTAGTTTCGCATATAAGGGAAAATCCACTCCGAAGTACGATACAAAACGACCAAATCCAAGGTTCGTCAATATTTTTTTTAAGATGGTATCAGAGTAATAAAAGACATGGCCAGGCATATAGTAGTGATAGTTTGGACCCTCTAATTTGGCCTGCCATCCATCAAAATTTGCAGTTTGTAAAAGGAGAAGGCCTCCCGGTTTTAGAATTCGAGTGAGTTCCTGAAAAAAGAAACTCGGATTTTCAATATGTTCGATCACCTCAATCATCGTGATTACATGGAAGTGGTTGTTTGGAAATTTTGCCTCGACTAAACTTCCGTTAAAAGTTGGGATTCCTATATCATTCGCATAACGGGAAGCATATTCTGATATTTCCACACCTTGCACTTGGAATCCTTCGCCCTTAGCCGATTCCAAAAATCCTCCAAAGGATGAACCAATATCTAAAAAGTTTCCTGAGTTAACAAACTTCTTTATATTTCGAATCCTTGCTTTCCAAACATACTGAAAAAATTTTTTGTGATCTCTTTCATCGATATAAGTATAGTCCGCTTTCCCTTGGTAATAGTCTTTGGTATACAGTTCTTTTTGATTGGGGCGAGGAAAGAGGCCTTGGAGTTTGCAGTGTTTGCATTCGACAATGGAAAGTCCCGAATACTTTCCTGTGGTTTTATATAAGAATTGCCAATCGGTACGTTTGTCGAGTGGGCATTCTTCATGTAAGGAATCTAAAACCTTCATTATTTTTCAGCAAGGAAAAACCAGTGGCAAATTCGTTCTTCCAATTTTCCTAGTGGTGTCCTTTCTGAATACCCAATGGATACGTTTGAAAAAATTGATAAAAAACTTTTTAAATCCTCTAGAGAATATGTTTCCGCATAACCACCGCTTAAGTCTTTTAAATTCATTTTGCCTTTCGAAAGACCTAGGTGAGTGTCCCCGTCCGCACGAATGGAACCCAAAAGATAACCATTCGTATCAAGTGATTCATATAAGGACGATAAAAGTTTTTTGGCATCTTCTCTGTGGTTGTAATGAAAAACCCCCCAACTCACGATGAGCCCAAATTCTTTGGATGAAAAAGGAAGATCCGAATTTGGGGTATGTAAAAACCGAATGGAGGAGGTCTCGTCCTTTAACAGATCGATGGTGGTTTTTGCTGTGTCACAGGCTGTGACTGTATACCCTTCATTTTGGAGAAGGTAGGAATGCCTTCCGGAACCACATCCGAAGTCGAGAGCATTCCGATTCTTAGGTTGGATCCGTGACAAAAGACGTATTAAATTTTCGTCAGGAAAGGACAATTTGGATTTTGGCCTTTCATAGTGTTCATCCCAGACATTTTTCATGAATCAATTCTTTGGAATAGGGAATCTAACCAATCTCTGGTGGAGATCGTTTGTTTGGTAGTGATTCCAAACACTTGGGTTCTTCTGTGGTTTCCCTCAAACTTATCAAGAGCCACACCTGTTTGGATTAATTGTTTTTGGAAAAAAACAGTTTCACCGGTAGATGCTTCCAATCCAACAGGTTCGCCCATTTTTTTTTGGCGTTCTTTGGGAAGTGTAAATACTAACGCAGATTTTGTGATCCCGTCTTTGGCTTTTTTTAAAAAACCGGGCCTTGTTTTTTCCCCAATGGTCACCGAGAGTAGGTCACTAAAGTAATTATACCCATAGTGCTCAGGGATCAGAACATCGGCTAAAAATTCTCCTCCCACTTCCGGTGCGGATTCGATAAGAAGGCATTCTTTATTTTTAGTGATTTTGAATTCGGCTACAAATGGACCTGTTTTTAGTTTGGTCGCTGTCACAACGGCTTGGCAGATCATTTTGATTTCCCCTGCCAAATCGATATGTTGGGAAGGGGCCACATGTGCCACCTCAATAAAGTTAGGTTTTCCAGTTGTAATTTTGTCCGTAAGGGAAATCAAATAAAAGCGTCTTGCAATCACAAATCCAAGGACAGTGACTTCATCTCCAGAAACCAAAGGTTCCAGTAAGTAACTTTCGCTAGTTTTCAATCTAGTGAATTTTTTATAATCGGCTTCTGATTCCAATACAGAGATCCCTTTTTTACCAGAACCTTCTTTTGGTTTGGCAATGAGGGGAAAACTAAGGTCTATTTTTTTTTCTTTGGTTTTAGAATTTCCATTGGATTGGAGAGAAGCCGGAACAGGGATTCCAAATTTAGAAACGGCAGTTTTGAACCTTTCTTTGTCCAAAAACAAATTCACAGTGTCTCTTGGATTTCCCCGAAGTTTTAATTTTTCTGCTAAATAGGAAACAGTATACACTGCTTTTCCAAAGGATCTGGATCCCACTCCCATTAGTTTGAAGGGAAGGGGGACACGACTCATGGAATGAAGAATTTTCCTATACTCATGAGTAGATTCTAATATACGAATGTCTGATTCCGCAAGGCCAGGCGCTTCTGAATTTGTATCCACCGAGATGACTTTCAGTCCTCTGGCTTTTGCCGCTCGAATGAGAGGGATTTGGTTCTCTCCGGCTCCAATGGAGAGGTAACTGCCGGTGAGTTGTTTCATTTACGACCCGCGAGATCCGCCTCTCCTTTGGACTCCTGTATTTCCTCCACCACTGGTTTGGTTTCTACCAAAGGTTGGTTTCGAAACGGCAGGGCTTCCTTTCTTTTTGGCAGCTTCGTTTTGTGATTTTGTGAGGTCTTCTTGGTTGACGAGGACAATGGCTTTGCCTTCGATTTCTTTCCCGTTGAGAGCAGAAATTGCCTTGGTGGCTTCAGCATCCGCCATATCTGCGGTTCCATACCCAAGAGAGACCTTGGTGATTTTGTCCCGTTTGATTTGGAGGTGTTCCACTTTTCCATGAGCAGAAAGAAGTTTTTCTAAGGCTTCTTCGGTAAGCGACTGGGGGAGGTTTCCTATGGATAACTTCATGTCCTTCTTTTCTCCTAAAATTTAAAGAAAACTTCAACTCTTTTTTGACTATGTCGCATTTTCTCTTGGGGATTTGGCAGATCTTGTCGAAAGAAAGTATAGGTAGGAACTTTATGTTACGAGGACTCTATACTGGTGCCAATGGGATGATTTCCCAACAAGTGAGAATGGACGTGGTCGCCAACAATTTGGCCAATGTGGATAAAACTGCATTCAAAAAAGATACCACGGTCTTCAAAACCTTTCCTGAAATGTTACTCCATCGTTATTCTGAAGATGGGATTGGAAAAACACCTATGGGTTCCTTTGATACATCTCCCGTTGTCGGTAAACTGGGGTTTGGTGCCGAAGTGAACGAAGTTTACACTCGCTTCGAACAAGGTGCCGTAAAAAAAACAGACAATATTTTTGACTTAATGGTGCAAGACCAACCCGGAATGGAAAAACCTGCCTTCTTTTCCGTCCTAACCAACCGCGGCGAACGCCTGACAAGAAGTGGTAGTTTTGTTTTGGATAAAAATGGGTTTGTGGTGACCCCACAAGGATTTCCTCTTCTCGGGGAAAAAGGTCCCATCCAAGTGAACCAAGGAAATTTCCTTGTGAAAGAAAATGGGGAAATTTATATCAATGCAAAACTCGGAAC
Source organism: Leptospira harrisiae (assembly GCF_002811945.1). Taxonomy (NCBI): domain Bacteria; kingdom Pseudomonadati; phylum Spirochaetota; class Leptospiria; order Leptospirales; family Leptospiraceae; genus Leptospira; species Leptospira harrisiae. Next base: position 1,426,475 of record NZ_NPDX01000001.1, read on the forward strand.
CGCTCCCAAAGACGGAACCAACTTTAGCGAAAACAGATTCGAAGACCCAGTCCTACTCGACAAATTAAAAATCCGCACGGTCGAAAACCCGCGTCACCTAGACAAAGAAGGGGACTCGTTTTATTCCGACACTCACGAATCCGGTGAACCCACAGCTTTCCCAGAACGTCTCGCCCCACAAGTGTTACAAGGTTATCTCGAAGCATCGAATGTATCGGTTGTGACAGAGATGGTGGATATGATTGAAGTAAACCGCGCCTACGAAGCTAATTCCAAAACCATGCAAACCCAAGACAGTTTACTTGGTCGTTTATTCGAAATTATGCGATAGGATTTCTTTTTGGTGAATCCCCGAAAGAATTTCGGGGAGCGGGCTTCTCCGGGGTGCGCTAACGCTCCCGTCTGACATCCGTCAGACCAAGCCCTTCGTATCCCTTTCACGGGAAAACTTTCGATCTCCCCCTAACTTCTAGTTCCCCCATCCACACGATACACCGAACCTGTAATAAAACTGGATTCCTCTGATGCTAAAAATCCAATCAGGTTTGCCACTTCCGCCGGTTTACCAAGTCTTGCCATCGGGATATTTTTTTCCATAGCCTCTTTTCCACGTTCGCCTGCCACATCAAGGATGGCAGTTTCTGTCCAACCAGGACAAACGGCATTGATCCGAACACCAAACCTTGCCACCTCCATTGCTCCTGTTGTGGTTAGTTCAATCACACCTGCTTTGGCCACACAATAAGGCCCAAGGGAGGGCGAAGCACCAAGTCCTGCGATGGATGCCACATTGACAATGGATCCACCCATCCGGTCACCAAGCATCAGTTTTGTGGCATACTTTTGGCACCAAAACACACTGGTTAAATCCATTAGAATCAACCGGTTCCAAACTTCCGTTGTCACCTTATGCATAAACGTAGGTTTGTTGGCAATCCCTGCATTGCTCACCATAATGTCCAATCTTTGGCTGCGAGATTTAAATATTTCTACAAGGGATATAATTTCTTCTTCGATGGTGACATCACATTTGACAAATTCAGCAGATCCACCAACGGATTCAATTTCCAGAACAACTCGTTTGCCTTCTGGTTCGTTGATATCAGAAACAATCACGTGTGCTCCTTTTTTGGCGAGTAAAAGGGAAGTTTCTCTTCCAATACCAAGGGCAGCACCAGTAACAATGGCATTTTTGTTTTTTAAAATTAAATCCATTTGCAAAATTTATTTAGGTTTATGGCATAGGCAATTAAAATATAAATCATTGTTAGATGAATTTTAGCTAAGTAGACCATTCGGTCTCCAGATTCTTAGCGTTTTCCCAATTTATAGTGGTGTTCCAAAAAAAATTGTTAGTGGCATCTTAACCATCAAGGAAAACTTGATCCAGATTTGCCATTCACTAACAATGGGTTTCGTTGAGTTGTATATAATATATATTTAATATTTCGTATATTCGAATATTCAGTTATTAATTATTTGCAAACCCCTTGATTTTGTCGTATAGCAAAAATCACCACATCCATGCTTTCGATTTCGCTCATTTCCATTTTAACTTAGTGCTAGTACTGAAAATAAAAATAATATTTTAGAATCTATCTAATTTACCTAGTATCCAAAGAATCCCTAAATGAATGATAGGATTTAGTTGGTGTAGGAAACGAACAAATGGGGATCGAATTTCTAAAACATTTTTTTATATTAGATGCAAACCAATTCATTTTTGTAGAAGGCACATATAATTATTGGTTGGTATCTCTTTCAATTTTTATTTCGATCTTTGCATCCTGGATTTCCCTATACATGCTTACACGTTTTTCAAACGTGGAAAACAAATACTCTCGTTGGGCCATTCTTTTTACTTCTAGTTTATCAATGGGGGGGGCCGTTTGGTCCATGCACTTTATCGGGATGATGTCTTTTGAATTATGTACAAAAGTCACATATCATAAATCAGTAACCATTCTTTCGATCTTACCTAGTTTTTTTGCTTCCTATTTCGCCTTGCAAACATTAAACAAAAAGAAAATCACCCGCAAAGAACTAATTTCAGTTGGTATTTTAGTTGGAGCAGGCATTGGTTTTATGCATTATATGGGAATGGCCGCAATGGAGATGCGACCAAAATTAATGTATGATCCTTATTTGTTTGTGGTATCTCTCATTGTCGCCATCTCACTCGCAATCCTATCGATATTTATCCAATTTCGATTAAAAGAAACTAAATTAAATATAAAAACAAAGTATTTAACTTTGATTAGTGGAATTGTGATGGGTAGTGCCATTTCTGGAATGCACTACACCGGAATGGCGGCAGCTCGGCTTGTCATTGAACCGGATCAAATTTTGGACAAAACCAGTTCGGACCAATTATTTTTGGCCGCCCTTGTGGGATTTGGAAGTTTTTTTGTCATTGGTTCAGCGGTTGTTACAATTGCTTTTATTAGTTATAAAGACCTCTTTCAAAATCTTTTGAAAAGTGAGTCTAGATTACGTGCCATTATTGAAACAGCTGCGGATGCCATTGTAATGATCAATACAAAAGGTATCGTTTTAGAGTTTAATAATACAGCAGAAAGAATGTTTGGTTGGAAAGCGAAGGAGATAATTGGCAAAAATGTAAAGATACTGATGCCAGATCCCTTTCAAAGAGATCATAATAACTACCTTGCCAACTATTTAAAAACGGGAGATGCAAAAATCATTGGGGTAGGCAGAGAAACTGTAGCAGTTCGAAAAGATGGTACTACTTTCCCAATTCGATTAGCAATTGGTCATACAAAACTTCCACAAGATGATATTTTTGTAGGTTTGATCAGCGATATTTCTGAAAGAGTGATTATCGAAAATGCATTAAAGGAAAATGAAGAACAACTCAAGTCCTTTATTCAAAATATCCCAGGTGTTGTGTATCGGTGTTTGGTTGATGAACATTGGACTTCTGTTTTTATGAGTGATGCCATTCTCACCTTATCTGGTTATCCAGCAGAAGATTTTTTAGAACCCAATCGCAAACGTAGTTTTTCCGAAATTATACACCCGGAAGACCGATCACATGTTGCAAATCTCATTCAAAACGCAGTGGATACTTCAGATACATTTGTCCTCAACTACCGTATCATACAAAAATCCGGTGAAATCCGTTGGGTATTGGAATATGGTGGTTTGGTTTTCGATGAAGAAAAAAAAGTAAAATATTTAGATGGTGTGATTTTAGATAATACCGACAGAAGGATGATAGAAGAAGCACTCATTGAATCCAAAGAAAAAGCAGAAATGGCAGCAATCACCAAAACAACGTTTTTGGCAAATATGAGTCATGAAATCAGAACCCCTATGAACGCAATTATAGGTTTTACGGAAATTTTGTTGTCAGGTGAATTGTCCGGAAACCAAAAAAGTCACTTAGAGACCGTAAAACATTCGGCCAAGTCCTTGTTACGTTTGTTAAATGATGTTTTGAATTCTGCAAAATTAGATCGAGGAGCAGTCGAACTAGAGACTATCGATTTTTCATTACATTCGCTTGTGGATCAAGTTTGTTCCGCAATGGGAATTGAAGCTAAACGTAAAGGATTAGAATTCCATTCTGAGTTATCATCCGAATTAGAAGATTATTATAAGGGTGATAGTTTACGCATTCGTCAAATTCTAACGAACTTACTTGGAAATGCGATTAAGTTCACAAAAGAAGGATCTATCAAATTAAATATTTTCAAAAAAGATAGAGATGTTGTTTTTCATATCCAAGATACAGGGATTGGAATTGCTGAAGATCGATTGGAAAAGATTTTTGATCCTTTTACCCAAGCAGACGTATCAATGAGTCGAAAATTTGGTGGTACAGGACTTGGAACAACCATCTCTAAACAGTTAGTTGAACTTATGAAAGGAAAAATTTGGGTCCAAAGTAAACTTGGCATTGGTTCTGATTTTTATTTCTCAATACCTTTGGAAAAAGGAATCCCAGTTTTTGAACTCAATGAAAAGATTCAACTTGATTTACCAAGTTCCAAAGTCCTGATTGTTGACGATGTAAAACAAAATGTGGAACTAATTCAGCTATTAATGGCAACAAATGGGCACAAGGTGGAGATTGCTCGGAATGGTAAAGAAGCATTAGAATTATTTTTAAACAAACCTTTTGATCTGATTTTAATGGACATTCAGATGCCAGAGATGGATGGATTGGAGGCCACTCGCCAAATCAGGATACACGAAAAAAATCGATCATCAGTTCGAACTCCTATCATTGCCCTTTCGGCCAGTGTATTTGATGAGGATAAAATTTCAGCGAAAGATGCAGGAATGGATGGGTTTGTATCCAAACCTATAGAGCTTCAAGATTTGTTCTCAGAGATCAAAAAGGTTTTAGGCAAACCAAATATCTCTCCTATCCAAAATAGTTTGGATTCAAGTGAACCAGAGTTATTTCAAACGGATCGTGGAATTCGGCTTTTTGGCTCATTAGAAAAATATGTATCTATGTTAGGTGGATTTTTTTCTGATTTTGAAGATGAGTTTCAAAGAAAAGCGCAAACTCTTGGAAAACCTGACGATCAACGGAGTTTTTTGCATAAAGTGCGAGGAGTTTCTTCGAATTTGGGAATCTATTCTTTAGCCGAGGAAACCAATCGTTTGGAAAAGAAATTAAAAAATGAAATTTTAACATTAAACGACTTTGAAAATTTAAAACAAAAATTTGAAGATTCTTTTCAAAAATTTCAAGAAGTGTTTGTTCAGGAATTCCAAACCACCAAAGAAACATCTCTTCCAATCAAAAAAATTCCAGAGGAATCGAAAGAGCATTTGTATAAATCCATTCAAAATTTAACTGACTCTTTTTCTAAAGGGTCAGTCAATCAAGAAGAGTGGAAATATTTATCAAACTTTTTAAGGGGAACTGAATTATTCAATTTTGTTTCGGAAATTGATTTATCCATCCTTCAGTTTGATTTTGAAAATACGATTCAGAAATTAGAAAACTTAAAACTTCAAATTTTGGGAGAAGGTTAGAGTGGAAAAAAATCAGAAACCTAAAGTATTGATTGTGGATGATGAAGCAACAAACTTACAAATTCTCAAAGAAATTCTACAAAAAGATTACCATCTTTTATTTGCAAAGGATGGGAACAAAGGAATTGAGCTAACAATTTCAGAGGAACCAGAACTCATTTTACTTGATGTGATGATGCCTGAGATGACGGGGTATGATGTCTGTAAAATTTTAAAATCGAATGAAAAAACTAAATACATTCCCATTATTTTTGTAACTGCTTTAAATGATGTGGAAGATGAAGAAAAAGGATTTCATTTGGGAGCTGTTGACTATATTACCAAACCTCTTAGCCCTCCAATTGTAAAAGCTAGGATTAAAAACCATCTTTCTTTGGTAAATGTCAATGAAGTGAAAACCACTCGTTTACAGATTGTGCAACGCTTGGGTATGGCATCCGAATATAAAGACAATGAAACCGGAATGCATGTGATTCGTATGAGCCATTATTCGCAAACTCTTGCACTTGCCCATGGTTACTCTTCCGAACAAGCAGAAGAAATTTTAAATGCTGCTCCTATGCACGACGTAGGCAAAATTGGAATCCCCGATTATATCATCCAAAAACCTGGAAAATTAACGACTGAAGAATGGGAAATTATGAAACGCCACCCAGAGATTGGAGCAGAAATCATTGGAGACCATAACTCCAGTTTACTAAAATTGGCGAAGTCCATTGCCATCACACACCATGAAAAGTTTGACGGAACAGGGTATCCTTATCAATTGAAGGGTGAAAATATTCCTCTTGAAGGTAGAATCATAGCTATCGCAGATGTGTTTGATGCTCTAACAACGGTAAGACCATATAAAAAAGCCTGGGAAGTTGAATCCGCCATTGATTTTCTCAAACAAGAATCAGGAAAACATTTTGATCCAGTTTTAGTACAAAAATTCATTACTGTTTTGCCAAAAATTCTTGAGATCAAAGACCAATGGCCGGAAGAAATTGAAATCCAAAAAAGACAAGACTTAAAATGATGTGAAACCTTATGGACTATTATGATCATATCAAACTTGCCATTGATTTTATCGAAAAAAATTTAATTGAAGACATTAGTGCTGAAGATGTTTCAAAAAATGCATTCCAATCCAGATGGCATTTCCAAAGGATATTTCGATATGTAACTGGATTTTCAGTTTATACCTATTTAAAAAAACGCCGCCTCACTGAAGCTGGGAATGATTTAATTTTGGGAAAAGATAAAATCATTGATATTGCATTAAAATACCATTATACAACTCCCGAATCTTTTCTTCGCGCCTTTCGATCCGAATACGGATTGAATCCCTCTGAATATAGAAACCAACTAGAACATAAAAATTTTCCTAAATTGGAGATTGATTCATTAAGAGACGGGATTCGAATTGATGGTTCTAAAATCAAAACACAGATTGTCACAAAAAATGAAATTTCTTTTATTGGAAAAACTTATCGAACCACCATGCAAAAATGCCAAAATGAAATTGATATCCCCAAGTTTTGGGCAGAATTTATGGGAAATGGATATATGGAACCCATTCCAAATAAATTGAATTTTTCTTTGATTGGGATTTACACAAACTGGGATTATGCGGAAAACTTTGACGTATTAATAGGAGCCCAAGTTGCAAAAGATTCAAAGGTTCCCGATGGGTTTGTCACATACAAATTAAAACCAGCAAAATATATGGTGTTTACAGTTCCTGGAAATCAAAATGTAGACATCCTGAATGGTTGGAAATATATCTACGGTACTTGGATGCCAAACACTGGATACGAAAGAGAATTTAGTGATGACTTTGATTTGTTCGATGACAGGTTCCAGTCACAAACAAATCCAGAATCCGAAATTTACATTCCCATCAAATAAACTCATTAGCCTGACGCTTATAAAAAGCACAAAAAGTCAAGAGACCAGAATGAAGTTGGTGTAGGATTTTTTTATGGAACCAACTACAATCAACAAAATTCATTTAGACCCAATGACCCTTGTCGGGATCACGGCACGAACTTCCAATGTGATGGAAATGGCTGGGAATGGAAAAATCGCTGCCCTCTGGCAGAAGTTCTGGGAAGAGGGAATCCTTTCCCAAATTCCTGACCCTTTAAATCCTTCTGAAATCGTTGTGGCATATACAGAATTTGAAACTGACGAAAACAGCGAATACACCATTCTCATTGGTACTATGGTGGGATCATTTGATTCTCTTCCACCGCATTTAAGATCGATTCATGTTGCTGGATCTGATTATATCAAAGTACAAACGGAGTGGGGTCCAATCTCTGAGATTGGAATCAAAACATGGAAAACTATTTGGTCTGAAGAAAAGTACCGCAAAAACCGTTCTTACAAAACAGACTTAGAAATTTACGGTGCCAATGCGACAGACCCTAATCATTCCCAGTTTGATATATACTTGGGAATCAAATAGAATCTGTTCGAAATTGTAAAATATAGAAGAAATCAGTAAGCCTTAAATCCCGTTGGCCTTTCGCCACGGGCATAGGCGGCACTAGCTTTTTTTTCATCTTTGATGAGCCTACTTTTTGCGATGAAACGTACCCACCAAGGTATATTTCGGATGGGACTTCCAGTAGAATGAGCAAGAAGATAGGCTTTAGAACATTTTTCGATCAACTCACAATTGTATATGGCTTTCTCTCGAGTCACACTCGTGATGACCACTGCCTCTTCATCTAAAAATGCATTGGCTCCGCCGAGAACGATAGACGATGGTTCTACTGTTCCGTCAATTCTTTTAGGTATCTGAAACACAGGTGCACCAAGTTGTCGGCACTGTTCATCAAATACCAATGGAAGAGGATGGTCGAGTGTTTTTAGTAAAGAACCCCACTCAGGTTGAAACGAAGCGATGGCACCGATATCAGATCTCAAAGAATATAAACTCGCATGGAATCGAATTTGATTGAGAGTTTCTTCACTTAGTGATTGGATTCGAATGGATGTTGTTGGGTTTTCGATTGGGAACTCTGTGATTTCTACTCTTGATTTTTTACCTTCCCCTCTATGAATGAGAAGGAAACTTCCTTTGCCTGGAATACGAAAAGAAAGGTCTGCTTTATGATTTTGTAACAAACCTTTGGAATCCAAACGATGCCATAAATGATTTAATTCCTCTTTATTGGTTTGTGATTCTAATTGATGGTTCTGTTTTTTGATTGTAGTCGATTTCATTTTGATTCCTTGCTTCTAATTCACGATTTTCTTTTTGTTAGAGAGCTTCGATTAATTGAGTTCTCATTTCTCGTGGCATGTTGGATGCATTTGGATTTTTTTCGATTCTAGTTTTAAGAAAACGAGCGGCTTCTTTTTCTAATAATTTTACGTTTGCGATTGCTTGGTCCAAACTCATTGCACCACAGACAAGACCATGATTCCGCAAAAGATAACCGTTTGTTTCTTTGATAATTCTTTTTCGAAAGGCTTTGACAAGAAAGGAAGTTCCAGAGGGAGCATAAGATACAATTCGTACAAAATTACCTATATTTTTTTTTCCTTCATGGGATTCGATGTCCATATCCATACCAAGTAAGGAAACAGCACTGGCTAAAGGTTGGTGAGTGTGTAAACTCACTTGGATTTCAGGTCTCAAACTAAAAAAGGAAGCATGAATTCCGCTTTCAGTGGTTGGTTGTTTGGTTCCATCTACCATCTTTAGATCTTTGATTTGTAAAATACAAAGATCTTCTGGTTTCATTGTATAATAGTCAGTTGCAGAAGGAGTGACTGCCATCAGTTCCGAATCGATCCTCACTGCTAAATTTCCACCAACACCCGCTAAAAAACCCAAGTCAGCTAACTTGATACAGGCGGAAAGCATTGCCTTTCTTACAGTCTCTATTTTTGAATCTTTCATTGCTTTCGTCTCCTGGTTCGGGTGAAGTGAATACCCGACATCTGTCGATTATAATTTGAAATCTTTTGGGCATTTGTCGACTATTTTTTCGTAATCATGCCATTTTTTGCTTGAATCAACGTGAAAACTCGGCATCTGTCGAAGGAGATGCGAAAACAAACAAAAGTTCTCTCGGAGAAGACCTCAGATCTTGTGGGACGACCGGCCATCCTTGTCCAAGCATTACGGGAACTTTTGCGGATCGAATCACCGGAATCCATTACTTATGCGAAGGTTTGTGAAAGGGCAAATATCCCGAGAGCCTCGGCTTATCATTTTTTTCCCAATATGGGGGCATTGTATCTTGGACTTCGTTTGGTACATTCGGAATTGGTTTCCGAACGTTTGGCAAAGGTAAACACTTCTGTTTTTGCCACTTGGCAGGACTATGTATATTTTCTTGCTAAGGAAGCTGCGGCTGTAGTTTGCGAAGACCAAGCTTTGATGCGTGTGGTTTACGGAGTCAGAAACGAAGAGACGAAATTCATTGGCAAGGCTTTGGATGAAACCATCTCTCAGTTGGCATTATCGCAAGTACAAGAAAGGTTTGTTTTACCCGAATGGCCAGAAGCCTTACGTAAGGTAGGAATTGCCGTTTCAATCATTGATTCTGTCTTTCGATTTTCCTTTCGAGAAGGCGGAGAGATCACAGAAGAAATGGTAAACGAAGCGGGAAGGGCCGCCGTTGCCTATTTACGTTCCTATTTGCCTGAATATCTAAAATACAGGAAATGAATTCCATTCACGATTGTACTGATTCCCTTTCGTCCTATAAAAAATAATCGACAATTGTTTGTTTTTTGTAAGATTACCTCTTACGCCTTTTTGGGAGGGACCAATTCTGAAAGTCCTTCGTTTGCGATGCGTTCGGTTGTTTCCATTAAAATTTCTGAGAGTTTGTTTGGTAGGAGAGTCTGGATGATCATCAATCAATTCCAATCATTGGTTCGCAAGTGGAATCATATCTTAATTCAATTTGTTTCTTCTGTTCTTGGACCGACAGATCGATTTGTGATGCGTCATCGGATTTTGAATGGAACCCTTCTTGCCGGAATCATTGCGATGGGAGTCGGACTTAGTTCTGAATTCTTTCGTGAAGGATTTGAGATTGGTGGCCTCATTTCACTTTGGGTAGCTTTTGGGTTTGCCTGCCTTTTTTATTATTTGGCTCGATTCAAAAACAAGTTTCAAATCCTTATCCTTCCTACCTTTATCATCAGTTCTCTCACCTCTTTTTTACAAATTAAATACAGTGGTGGAATTGTTAGTGCTAACGTAATGTTACTTGCTCCCATTCTGGTTTTGAATATGCTCATCCTTGGAAAAAAATTTGATTGGATGGCCATAGTATTTTTTGTTTCAGCCTTATTTGGTGTAAATTATATCCAGACAGTACATCCAGATTGGTTTTTCGATTATTCTTCAGAAAAGGCTCGCAGTGAAGATTTTCTCATCACAGGTGTCTCTATTTTATTTTTACTAGGACTGATGTTACGAACTCTCAATCGTTCTTATGAAGATGCGATTGGTGAAGTCAGCCGTTTGAAATACCAACAAGATGGAGATTATTATCTTACTTCTCTTCTCACTCGTCCACTATCAGGGATTCGCTTTCGTTCGAAATCCATTTTGTTTCAAACTTATATCAAACAAAAGAAGTCATTCCAATTTAAAAGCAGGGAATATGAGTTGGGTGGGGATATTTGTGTAGCAGACCAAATTGTTCTCAGGGGACGTAGTTATTGCGTTTTTGCGAACGGGGATGCAATGGGTAAATCCATGCAAGGGGCTGGAGGTGTTCTCGTATTTGGCACCGCCTTTCGTGTTTTGATTGAAAGAACTCATAGAGAGGGAATCCTTTCTGGGTATTATCCTGAACGATGGTTACACACTGCACTGAATGATTTGAATGATGTTTTCGAAGGGTTTGAAGGTTCTATGTCGATGTCACTCCTTCTTGGTTTAGTGGATGAAGAAAATGGATTTTTGTACTATATCAATGCAGAACATCCTTTTCCAATCCGTTTGAGAGATGGGAAGGCAAGTTTTCTATCTGAAGAAGCTACCAATTTCAAATTAGGGATGCAAAAGGACAAAGCAAGGATCGAAACCTGTTGGATTCGTCCTGGAGATACCATTATCATCGGTTCCGATGGTAGAGATGACCTGAATATTGGAAATCCAATGGATCCAAACCGAGTGATCAATATGGATCATACTTCAATTTTATCACATGTGGAAACAAGTGAAGGGAATATTGAAACTTTAGGAAAACGTCTTCAAACAATTGGAGAACTTACAGATGATCTTTCCTTGCTGAGTATCCAGTTTTTTCCCCAGTCTCAGTGGAATTTTAATCAAAGGGAGAAAAATTTAGAAGAACCGATCCGACTTCATAAGAAAAATCAGGACATAGAGGCACTTCAATTACTCACTCAGTATGCTGATGTCCATCCATTAGATCCTGCTGTATGGAAATTATTGTACCGAGTGTATCGTAAATTGGAGAAACCGGCGGAAGCAGGTCGCGCCGCTGAGAACTTTTCTAATCTACACCCTTCAGGGCTCCAAATGATCTTTGATGGGGCCATCCAGTATGCCAAAGCTCATTTGGTAGAGGATGCGATTGATATGGCAGAAAGAATTTATAGCAGAAAACCCGAGGTAATTCCAGTAATTAAGATCCTTTCTCGACTCTATCAAAAGTCGAAACGGCCTGACAAAGCAAAAGAATACCAAAAGGAAATCCTTAGACTACAAAATAAGAGCACCAATTGAGTCAAAAGAAGCAAGGTTCAACTCGTACCTTAGGGGTTAGGTGAATTTGGATAAACAATTTTATTGGTGGTGAAAGGGTTCTTTTACAAACGATCTCGTTAAAATAGAATCATTTTTAAATAATTTACTATTGTTCGATTAGTCATAACAAAAATGAATTTACTTTTAAGAATCCAAGCTTTGTTATCGTACCCTAGAAGGAAGATTTGATACTATCTTCATAAGGTTACACGAATGGAAGAAAATGAAACAATAGAAATACCACAAATCCAAGAAGAACCTGCTCCAGAAGTAGCAGTAGTGGTTAAAAAAGCAGCTCCTAAGAAGAAAAAAGCCGCAAAAAAGAAAGCAGCGAAGAAAAAAGCAGCTCCTAAAAAGAAAAAGGCAGCAAAGAAGAAGAAAGCTGCTAAAAAGAAAAAAGCGGCAAAGAAAAAAACTAAGAAAGTTCTCACTAAAAAGAGACCAGCGAAAAAGAAAACTGCTAAGAAAAAAGCAGCGAAGAAAAAAGTCGCAAGAAAGAAAAAAAGACGTTAAATCCGTTTGGGATAATAGCTTCGTTTAAAGCCTTAGATTGGCTTTGTAATGGAACCTATTATCCCGTTCAATAAGAATTCAATCCTCCAATTCCTGAAGACTCATTGGAACATCTCCGTTCCGAATTTTATTTCATTCCAATTCACATTCTTCTTACCGAATCTTCTATTGATTTATAATTCCTTTCGCTTTTAACCATTTCTGTTGGTTCCGTTTGCCAATCCATAAGAGCACAGGCGATAGTTTTCCCATAAGTGCGGGGAAAACTGCAACCAATCGGGAAATGAGTCCATCTGAATAGGGAACGTATATTTCTAAGGTCCCTTTTTTGATTCCTTTCATGACAGCCCGGGCCACTTTGTCTGGAGATTGCACTTGATTTACCCAATTGAGTGCAGTGCCACCATTTAATGCTTCATGTAAAAGCATGGGAGTGTCTACAGCGGCAGGATAAATCCCTGACACTTTAATTTTCGTATTCTTTAGCTCCTCATAAAGGGCAGTTAAAAATCCTCTCAGTCCAAATTTTCCTGCGGAGTAAAGAGATGAATCGGCTAAGGCAATAATTCCGCCAATCGAAACAATGGATACGATGGCACCTTCTCCTCGTTTCAACATTAGCGGAAGGATCCCATGCGTAATTTGAATGGGACTAATCAAATTGATCCAAATTTGCCTTTGTATGTCGTTCAATGTTTGGCTAATAAAAGGACCTTCTTTGGTATATCCTGCATTGTTAATCAATACACTGATTTCTGGATAATCTTTCTGAATGGAGTGAATTAGATTTTGAATTTCATCTGGGTTTGTTTGGTCGCAGACAAACAAACGAGGATTCCCTTTTAGTTTTTCTTTTACCTGCGACATTTTTTCTAAACTGATGTCGGAAAGAAGCAATTGGTATCCTTCCTCTTCCAATCGGAGTGCAATCGCCTCTGCAATCGCACCACCTCCACCGGTAATTAAAGCAATTTTATTAGTTTGATTTTCAATGTTTTTCTTCATTGGGAACTTCCGAAAGTAGTTGTCTGGGTTTTCGATCCGGAAGGAAGGATTGTTGATTTCAGAAAGTTGAATTGCCCTGGTTTCAGTTCCAACCAACCCATTTTCTTTTGAACTTTGGATCTATAGTTTTTATAAGCAACTTGATTGACATAAACGGAATGACGCCCTGTATTTAAGTATTGAATTTTACCATTTAACAATGGCCTATCAGTTTTGATGAGATTGGCAAAACGTAGAGAGGATGGGTTTCCTTTTCGTCTAACTTCAATGTAGGAAGCAATTAAATTTGCCATTTCATCAAACATCTTGTAGGCGCCACCATCGGTTTCCATATAACCTAGGGCATATAAATTTTCGAAATTACGATTGAACAAAGTTAGGTAAAGATCGGGTCTACCATTTTTCCATTCAAAATACTTTTGATCCATATAGGGAATGGACCAGTTGTATCCTGTAGCAAGAATAATGAGGTCTATTTTCTCCTTAGATCCGTCTTTAAATACTACTTTGTCACCTTCAAGTTTTTCTATATCAGATTTTGCGATGACATCCCCGTGCCGTAAATAATGGATTAACTGGTCGTTGATGATGGGATGAGTTTCAAATATTTTATGATCTGGTGCTGGTAATCCAAGTTTTGTTAGGTCACCAACAAGAAATTTCAATAACTTACCAAATACCAATTGAGAGACCCAATTAGGAATCCAATGAGCACCATCTCCAAAAACATCAGCAGGTTGGCCCAGTATATGTTTTGGTATGAAATGATAACCTCGTCTAACGCTGATAAATGCTTGTTCTGCATTGGCTCCTGCATCACAAGCTATATCACATCCAGAGTTACCTGCGCCTACAATGAGTACACGTTTCCCATGAAAAATGTTTGGAGTTTTATAATTTACACTATGTAATATTTTTCCGGTAAAACTACTTTCACCTTCAATTTTTGGTTGGTTTGGTGACCAAGTAATTCCACTGGCACAAACAATTCCGCCAAATAAATACTTTTCTTTAGAACTTGTTTCAACAAGCCAATTACCATCTTTTTCTTTAATATCTTTTATTGATGTGTTGAATTGAATCCATGGATAGAGGTTGTAAGTTTTAGCAAAATCTCTGTGGTATTTTAAAATTTGTCGGTTGGATGGATAGTCTGGATAATCCTCTGGCATCGGGAAATCAAAATAACTAGATAAATACTTTGAGGAAATAAAGTGAGCACTTTCATACATCGGAGAACCTGGATTACTTATATCCCAAATCCCACCAACATCGTTGTGTTTTTCAAAAACTAAAAAAGGAATGCCTTTTGCTAGTAGGGACCTCGCCATTGTTAGGCCTGCAGGCCCGGCACCCACGATACAAATTGAATCTGATTTATCGATGATTCCTCTAGAATTAAGTTGGTTGTTTTTTACAAGATCCATATTTCCTCTCATTCTCAAAAACATGATCATTGATCATATTTTTGAGATCATTGATCATAAATTAGAATCAGTCAAGACCAAATTAAGCAGTTTGGGAAAAAAAGAAGTGCAAATTATCATAAGGAAATTCTCCTTTTCTTATGAGTCTTGAGTTCAAAATCCCTGTCCAAACTAGAAGTCGTGACCGAGTCGAACTCATTTTAAAAACGGCTAGGGACCTGATCGGTGAAAAAGGAATCGATGCAGTGAGTATGCGAGAGATTGCTCAGACAGCAGGAATTCAAATTGGATCTTTATACCAATACTTCCCAGGAAAGAGTGCATTGTTGTTAACTATCATGAATCAGTATTACGATTCATTGTATGACGAAACAAAAAGAATCTTAGAACCAGTGCGAACTATTGTTGAACTAGAAGTGGCAGCAGAAATTGCCTTCAAACAATTTATTACTGTATTTCAAAAAGACCCGGCCCTTGCCAATCTTTGGGCAGGTGCCCGGGCCATTCCGGAATTAGTATCCGAGGACAATCGCGATACATATAGAAATGCGGAATTAATAGTAAGAACTACTTTACGTTGCCTGCCTATCTTAAAGGAATCAGAAGTTAGACCTTTTGCATTGTATTTTAGTCACACCATTGGTATGGTCATCAGGTTTGTTCGGGAAATTGAAGTGGATCATGGAAAAGCAGTTATGAAAGAAACTTTAGAAATTCTAAAATTGAGACTTCGAGAGTTTGAAAAATTGGCAAAACAAAAATCCAAACAAAAGAAGAAGGGTAGTCAAAAAATAAATACTAAATAAAAACAGGTTGCGACAAGAGCTTACCATCACAATGCGGAATTAGTTTTGTAATTCAGAATCCTTTGGTATTGCATTTATGATTGGAAATCAAATTAGATTTTTTGGTACTTCTTTGCTTGTTTTTTGTTTTCTGGATCTAATTCAATGGCCTCTGGATGAAAAACTATATTCCAGTACCGAACCACGTAAGCGACAACACCTGCTGTGAGTACAAAAAGTAAAACATAGGCAGAGATCACTGGATGGAGTAAAAAAGCATAGGGCGCACCAAACTGTAAAAAGTAAGGTAATGACATATACCAAATCACTGATACGGCAACAATCCCTACACCAAATTTTCCCCACCAGTTAGGTCTTCCCTGTAATCCTCTTTTTAAATACAAATAACCACCAAGCCAAACACCGAGTATTTCTCTGATAAAATAGGTAATTAGGATCCAACTAGGAAAATCAAAATGAATGGTAACTACAAAGAGTCCGCCGAGTGTGACTAGTTTATCACAAACTGGATCTAAGTATCTACCGAGGGTGGTTTCTTGGTGGAGGAGACGAGCAAAGAGCCCATCTAAATAATCGCTCACAACTGCGGCCAGTGCATAAAAGATCGAGGCAAAAAATGCACGTATGTTAGCCGGATCATTTGCATAAGCATAAGTGCTTTGGAAAAAAAAGGGGAGTAACAATACCCGGAACACAGATAAAAAATTGGATAGGGTAAAGATACGATCCTGGAAAAGGTCTTTGGCTTTTTTTTCTTCGATTTGCATAGAACCAATGCCAGTTTCTAAAAATTCTAACGAAAGGCAAGAAAACAAATGAAAACAGTGTTGACTCTCGGAGTCGATTCTATACTTTGGTTTTTATTCCGATGGAGTTGTAGCTCAGTTGGTTAGAGTGCCTGCCTGTCACGCAGGATGTCGCGGGTTCGAGCCCCGTCAACTCCGCCATCGGTTTTTCCCCTTTACTCAATATACTCTTCTTTTTCCTTCTTAAACAGAATCTGATTTTCTTCTTCTAAGACCCTGGCAACTTGAACAATTTTACTTCTTGCTTCGTTTATCTCTCGTAAGGTGACACGAGGTTTCATGTCCAAAGCATCTAAAATATCCTCCGATCTATTTTGACTCATATTGTTTAGGAATTTTTTCCTGATTTCATCCCCAGCACCCCGGATGGCAAGGGATATGGAAGTGTCATCAGCCAAACGATTGATTAGGATTCGCATTTCTTTATTATCCAAGGAAAGAATGTCTTCGAATGTATAGAGTTTTTCACGAACTTGGTCGGCCACATCAGGAGATGATTCTTCCAGTTCCGAAAGGATGGTTTCTTCGGCCCCTTTTTCCATAAAGTTCAAAATGTTCGCAAGGACGTGAGCACCACCAGCTTCGGAGTATTCCTGTTTGTCTCTTTCTTCGTATCGTTTTTTGAGAATGCGAGCAATGTTTTGGATCACATCGGGATGGGTTTTGGATGTGGTGGCGAGTCTTACAGCAATTTTTGCTTGTTCTGGTTTCGGAAAAAGTTTCAAAACATCGGCTGCCTTTTTTGGATCCAAATGCGATAAGGTCACAGCAATGATTTGTGGGGATTCGGTTCCAAGCATTCCCTGTAAAACCCCTGGTTCCACTTGGTTTAAAAATTCAAAATCGTTTTTCGTTTCTTCTTTATGGATTTTTTTTAAGATCACATTGGCTTTTTCTGCGCCCACTGTATGTTCCAAAAGGGACTTGGCCGTGGAGAGCCCACCGGATGTGGTTTCGTTTAAGTCTTCGATGGTATTATGAAATTCTTTTAAAATGACTTCTCTTTCTTCTTTGGAGATGGAGCGGATTTTAGACATTTCCAAAATCACAGCTTCGAGCATAGAGTCGTCTAGGTGTTTTAGAACATCGGCAGCTCTTTCTTTGCCAAGGGATAAAAGGAGTAGGGCGGCTTTCCTTACGCCAGGAGTGGCGGATGTACTGTTCTCAGGCTTCATGTGACATAATTCTCCCGGTTTCCTGATACTGTCAAAAAAAACTTACCTAATGAGACAAAATTTTCTAAAGGTCTCATAAAATCGTACGATACCCTTTGTAAGTTACAAAGATAAGGAACAGAAAACCAGATGGACAAAGCACACAAATTCAAAAACACACTCGAAAGATACATCCACTACCGAGGAATTGATATCGTTCTTCACCTCAAAGACGGCAAAAGCATTGAACTTGATAAAAATCGCCAAATGATGGATGATATCGTGATCGGGAACTTAGCAAGTGGTGTGGTTCGTATCCCCATCGCCGACATCCAAAGCGCTGATTTTTTCGCAGCTTAATCCATTCACATCATCTTAAGAGTTAAACCACGCCGGCCATAAGGCTTGGTTGTTCGAGTAAACTCTTTAGGGTTCTTAAGAATTCGGCCCCGACAGCACCATCGATCACTCGGTGGTCGCAAGAAAGGGTGAGTGACAAAACTCGGCCAGCTACCACGGCCCCGTTTTCCACAACTGGTTTGTCTTCCACAGAACCAACTGCCAAGATTCCACTTTCTGGTTCATTGATGATGGCTGTGAACCGACTGATCCCATACATTCCTAAATTGGAAATGGTAAAGGTTCCGCCAGAGAATTCTTCGGGTTTTAATTTTCTCTCGCGGGCTCTTTTTGCAAGTTCCTTCACTTCTTTCGAAATTTCTAATATGGATTTTTTATCTGCACTTCGGATAACAGGCGTTAATAGTCCGCCGTCGAGAGAAACCGCTATCCCCACATCCACTCGACCAAACTGCAAAATGGAATCACCTTGGAAACTGGCATTGACTTTGGGATGAAATCTCAGGGCAGCCGCTGTGGCTTTGACGACAATGTCGTTTAGGCTGACTTTTACTTGGAGTTCTGGATCTAAATGTTTTTGAAATTCCAAAAGTTCTGTGCGAAAGGATTCCATTGCTTTGGCATTTACATCCACATTCAAATAGAAGTGGGGGAGATTTTGTTTGGATTCAGTCAGGCGTTTGGCAATGGTTTTACGCATTCCATTCAAAGTGACCACCTCGTCCGAACGAGTTGACACAACACCTGCGGATCTGGAGTTTCCACTTCCTTGGCTTAAAGTATCCAGAACATCTTTTTTAGTAATCCTTCCCTCAGGTCCCGTCCCAATGACTGTATGCAAATCTATCCCTTGTTCAATGGCAATAGATTTGGCAAGGGGAGATGCAAGGACACGAAGACCTCCTCTGTTGGCAGACAAAGCAGGGTTTGTTATATTTTCTTTTGGCTGTTGAATTGGTTTTGTTTGCGGAGAAGGGAGAGCATTCGTTTCATTATTTGTGATGGTTGTAGCAACCGGTTCTTGTACTGTCGGCTTTGCCGTTTGGGCTTCAGATTCCGTTGGGGGTGTTGCTTCCACTTTTGTTTGGTTTGGTGTATTTTTGGGTAAATCAGCTAACAGAGAAGATACATCTTCTCCTGGTTTTCCAATTACGGCCAGAGCCTGTCCCACTTTTAATTTGGCACCTTCGGTATGTAGGATTTTCAAAAGTACACCTGATTCAAAGGCTTCCATTTCCATCACGGCTTTGTCTGTTTCCACTTCGGCGATGATATCGCCAGGAGAGACGGAATCTCCTTCCTTTTTTAACCATTTCACAATGGTTCCTTCTTCCATCGTAGGGGAAAGTTGGGTCATTTCTTGAATTTTTGCCATGGGCAGTTCTCCTACTGTAACATCTCGCGGATGGTATCGGCAACTCTTGTTGCATTGGGCAAACTCATTCGTTCTAAGTTGGCAGCGTAAGACATAGGAACATCCATTTGAGTCACTCGTTCCACAGGATGGTCTAAATAAGCGAAGGCATTTTTTTGGATGAGGTAAGCAATTTGAGCTCCAAATCCAGCCACAGGCCATCCTTCTTCGACAACAATAGCTCGGTTTGTTTTTTTAACGGATTCATAAATTAGATTTTCATCTAACGGGCGTAAACTGCGGAGATCCACAATTTCCACAGAGATCCCTTCTTTTTCGAGAATACTTGCGGCTTCTTCGGCAAACCCAAGGGCCCTTGACCAAGTCACTAGGGTAATGTCTGTTCCTTTCCGTTTGATTTCACCAAGTCCTAATGGAATGGTGTATTCCTGTTCAGGGACTTCCCCTTTGGATCCGTATAATACTTCTGATTCGATAAAAATGGTAGGGTTATTGTCTCTGATGGAGGATTTGAGTAGGCCATAGGCATCTTTTGGAGTGGCCGGACAAACCACTTTTAGTCCCGGGCAATGGGCATACCAAGATTCGAAGGCTTGCGAGTGTTGGGCACCAAGCCTCCCCCCAACGCCACCAGCACCACGAAAGACAATCGGCATGGGGAACTGGCCTCCACTCATAAAATTCATTTTTGCAGCGGAGTTAATGATTTGGTCAATGGCAACAAGGGAAAAGTTCCAAGTCATAAATTCAATGATGGGACGTAGACCCACCATCGCCGAACCCACTCCAATCCCTGCAAATCCATTTTCAGAAATGGGAGTGTCGATCACTCGTTCCTCTCCAAATTTATCGAGCATCCCTTGGGAAACTTTATAAGCCCCTTGGTAATGGCCCACTTCTTCTCCCATAAGGTAAATGAGTGGATCTTTTTCCATTTCTTCTACCATGGCACGATTTAATGCTTCTCTGTAAGTTAGGATGGCCATTTATTTATCCTCCGCATACACGAACTTGTGTAGTTGAGAAAGAGGGGGCTCTGGGGAGGTTTCTGCATATTGGTAAGCTTCATCAATTTGAGATTGGATATCCAAATCCATTTTGTCTAATTCTTCTGTTTTAATTCCACCTAACTCTAGTTCGTGTCTTGCTCGCATGAGAGGGTCTTTCTTTTTGTAAGCTTCTAATTCTTCTTTGGTTCTGTACTTTGCAGGATCGGACATGGAATGCCCTCGAAACCGGTAAGTGGAAACTTCAATGAGAGTGGGGCCTTCGCCGCGACGTGCTCGTTCCACCGCAACTTGGACATGTTCTTTTACTTTTCTGACTTCATCCCCTTCGATATGATCGCGAGCCATATCATATGCATAGGCTCTCACAGACACATCTTTGACTGCAAGAGCACGGTATTCTGGAGTTCCCATCGCATAATGGTTGTTCTCGCAAATAAATACAACTGGGAGTTTCCAAATGGCAGCCAGGTTCAATCCTTCATGAAAGGATCCAATATTGGCAGCACCTTCTCCAAAAAAACATATAGTAACAGAATCTTCTTTTTTATATTTGGATGCGAATGCAATTCCGGCAGCAAGTGAGATATGTCCACCTACAATGCCGTGGCCACCCATAAAATGTGCGTTACGATCAAAAAAGTGCATCGAACCGCCGTTACCTTTTGAGATTCCCGTACCTTTGCCAAATAACTCTGCCATCAGAGGTTTGGGGTTTAATCCTCTAGCCAATGCATGTCCATGATCTCGATAAGTAGAAACAATATAGTCTCTAGGTGTAAGGGCTGCGATGGAACCAACTCCGACCGCTTCTTGGCCGATATACAAATGTAAAAACCCACCAATTTTTCCTACGCTATAGGCTTTGGCTGCGGCTTCCTCAAACTTTCGTATAAGTACCATTTGTCTGTAGAACTCTTTCAACTCGCTCACTGATTGTGAGTCTTTTGGGATAGAAGAAACCAACGAGAACCTCCAAAACGTCTAAAAAACTACACTATTTAGACGCAGAAGGAAAGCAAAAATCTTGCTCTCAGAAGGATCGTAGAAGACAGTTTCCTTAGGACATTTATGAAAATTACGAATGCTGGAATTGAATTCTTGGAATTCAATGAATTTAAAAATTTTGCAGTTGATTATGATTTGTTAGGGTCTGTTTCCCTGAGTGAACCTGTTGTCGATAAAAACGGCAATATACTAATCAAAGAAAAAGTGGCGATCAAGGAAAACGTTTTAAAAAAACTAGAAGGTATGGAAGGAAACTACATTCCTTCATTTAAGTTAGCAATGTCCAAGGATTTGATGCGGATGCTTCGAATGGTCCTTTCGAAAGCAATCTTAAGCAGAATCGAAGATAGAAGCAACGAATTTGTGTTTCATCTATATGAACAAAATGCAGAACGAATGGCAAGTCTCAAAGGTATCATTCAAAATTCATTTTATTCCAAATCTTTGGCTTTATCTTTTTTTCGTGTCCTTCTCAATCACAAAGAATTTTTTAATCATCTCGCTGACTTCGGACTTTTGAGTTTAGGATCAGTCATTCAAAAACAATATGGATTTAAGATGGTCAATCGGTTCAGTTTTCTTGCAGGTCTTTGTGCAGACGTCGCAGTATCTAAAGAAGGTTTGTATAAACAAAGTTTTTTTGGTTCTTCCTTAACTTCTGCGGTTGGACTTTCTCTTGAAATCGCAAGGAAACTAAACCTTCCTGAAGAAGTGATTAGTGCCATAAACAGCCATGGTTCGAATGGGTTTGAAATTCCTGGCGTGTCTCCTGCCAATGTAAACGTCGATGACCTTCGCAAACACCAATTAAACCAGGACCTTCTCATGGGAAGTGGAATGGAAGATGATGCCAGTGATGATGAGGAAGAAGAAGGTGAGTATGCAGATGATACTGCCGAAGTGACACTGGATGCTTTGAAAATTGCTCGTTACATTATGGAAAATCTAAAGGTAACCTCAGATAAAGAGCATGTTTCCGAGAAACTACTGGTGATGTTCACTTATAATGCGGAGAAAGGACTTTTTCGAAAGGAACTTGCTGATCCTATGATTGACAGGTTCAAAGAATTTGACCAAGCCATCAAACGAATTCGTACCATTGCCGAAATTGAGAATAAATGTAAGTTCCAGTCATCAGCTTGGGCCTATCCAAAACCAAAAGCGGCACAGATTTTGTGTCGGGATAAAAATTACCAATGCCCTTGGATCGTCAATGGTTGGGATCTCCGAATCATTTCCCCCCAAGATCCATTTGGTCATATAGGTACCTCTCTTGATGTGGGAACCTATCCTAAGTGTGCCTTAGAAGAAGAACTTCATGAAAAGATTAAGTATACAGACAGTTAATAGTAAAACTTTCGTATGTAATTGTTAGTTGGTTTTGAACGAGAGAGGGGAAGGTATAAAATTAAAAAACCAACCGAAACTTCGGTTGGTTTTCTTTTTACAGAAAAAGATGATTAGAAACCTGCTGGTTTTTTAATGTCTTTTGTTGCGTCTTTGATCGCACCAGTTGCTGCTTTTTTAGCCTCTGCTTCTGCAGTTTTTACAGCTGCATCAACTTTTTTCTCTACTTCTGTAGTTACTTTTTTTGCTGCATCTTCAACAGATTCGATTTTTTCTTCAACAACTGGTTCTTCTTTTTTGCAGAATGCAAGTCCAGAAGCCATAGTGACACCAAGAATTAAAACGAGTAGTTTTTTATTCATTGAAAGTTTTCTCCTAAAATCTTTTAATTCTGCCAAAACTAATAGATAGAGATTTCCTTTGAAAGAAATTTCTGTATTTGTTTCGAAAATTATGACTTTGGAACAAATGTAAGGAATTCTTCTACTTCCTTTTTGCTACCAATAATGAGCGTTGTTCGTTCATGAAGGTCTTTCGGTGTGAGGTCTAAAATCCTTTCTCCTTTCACTGTCACGGCCATTCCCCCAGCTTGCTCTGCGATGTAAGCCATGGGAGCCGCTTCGTATAACAACCTTAGTTTTCCATTAGGGTACTTGGAAGATTTTGTATCGTTAGGATAGAGAAAAATTCCGCCTTTGAGAAGGTTCCTATGGAAATCAGCAACAAGGGAACCGATATAACGAGCAGTTTTTGGTTTTTTTCCTCCTTCGATCGATTTGATTTTTTGGAGGTACGCTTGTACTTCTGGCGACCAATAAGAAGCATTTCCTTCGTTGGCGGAATAAATATCCCCAGAGGTAGGCATTTGCATATTGGGATGTGAGAGTAAAAATTCCCCCACACTTGGATCTAAGGTAAACCCTGAAACTCCCTTTCCTGTAGAAAGAACAAGCATGGTGGAAGATCCATAAATGATATAACCTGCACAGCGTTGCAGATGGCCTTGTTGTAATAAATCTCTTTCGTTTCCCGGCTCTTTGGAATTGGGTTCTAACCTTTGGTGGATGGAAAAAATAGTACCTATGGAAACATTTGTATCGATATTCGAAGATCCGTCTAGAGGATCGATTGCCATCGTGTATTTTCCAATATTATACCCACCAGGAATGGGGATGATGTGTTCGTGTTCCTCACTGGCGAGCACACAAAGGTGGCCACAAATTTTAAGGGATTGGTTGAATGCATTGTCAGCATATTGGTCCAGTTTCATCTGGGTTTCCCCTTGGACATTGGTATCCTCGGTAGCACCAAGAATGTCGTCCAGAAGGCCTGCCTTTCTTACTTCGCGACCAACAATTTTGGCTGCATAGACAAGATGACTGAGTAAGGCTGTAAATTCTCCGGAAGCATGAGGGATTTTGAGTTGCTCTTCTAGAATGAATTGCGATAGAGAGATGAGTTTTTTTTGTTTCGGTGTTGCGTTCACAGGTTCCCCGAGTTGTTTTTACTCCATTTTGGGGGCGTAACGCCAGGGGCAATCCTTTCTCCTTTTGATTGGCAATGTCCTTACCGATACTAAAACTAGATTCCGATGATAGATCCAACGCACGTAAGTCCATCCCCCTCCATGCAGATGACAGATTACCATTCTCGAAGGCTTGGAATCAGTTTTGCCAGTGTCGGCGCCCATTTGGGATGGGTGTATCTTGCCGGTGAAATCGTTTATGAGTTTGGCAGAACGGAAAAAGAAGAGTGGCTACGTAACCTTGTTTCCTCGCAATTTGCGAGCCTGGTTCGGGATCTGGAATTTATGGACCCCAAATCCCTTGGGACTTTTTCCGAAGAGGGAAGGGATTTAAAGGTCAACATCATACGTCTTCCTGAAGGAGAAGTTCCTGTTTTTGCCCTTGTTGTTCAGGAAATCGAACCAGAACTTTCTAAACGAAATTGGGAGGACCTTTCCAACCAAGTTTTGACCTTTTGTGCAACGGGGATTTCTCTTCGAGAAAAGAACCTTCTCGACTTCCAATCCATTATAGATCCCATTCGAAAAAAAATGGATCGTTCGCTTTCCAAAGACGTAGTTTCCGGCGTGATCGCTTTTTTCCACCTCCAAGATCTCTCTCCTTTTTTTAAACCTTTGGGTGTTGTCAAAAGCCAAGAAATTTTGCGCGAAGTGACGGCTACCCTCCATAAAGAAACAAGAGAAAATGAATTCAATTTCCAATTGAATCCAAGGTCCTATTTTCTATTTTGTCCGGGTGAGACACTGGATGGAGCGAACCAAAGATTTGGATCGCTTTACTTTCCTTCCAAACATTTGATTTTGGACTATAAGTTAAAGATTTTCCCGATAGATCGGGAGATTTTGGCCGATGAGACTCGGTTTTCTTCTATTTTCATCGAAAATTTCTGATTTGTTTTTCGGCTGAATTGACAAATCAGGGCGGTTTCCGATACCGTCAAAACTAGACCATTTTTACAAAAGGACAGTTGTTTGTCTATGACCCCACAAGTAGGGATTTATTTAAAAGAAGGGGAATCAATCGAGGCTGCGCTTCGTAGGTTCAAAAGAGATTGTGCGAATGCAGGTATCATGAGCGAAATTAAACGCCGTGAGTACTTCGAAAAGCCGAGTGTTGTCAAAAAAAAGGCAGTCGAAGCAGCGAAACGCAAACGAGACAAAAAGAAAAGATTATTTGCTAAAAAAGATAAACTGTAATCTTTAAGCCGGTGATCCAATGACCCTGCAAGAGACGATTAGTACCGATCTAAAAACGGCATTAAAGGCCAAGGATGAAACAGTCCTCGGCACTTTGCGTCTCATCAAAGCAGAAATTCAATATGAATTAACCAAAACCGGTGCTTCCGAACTGACTGACACTGCTGTGATGCAGATCCTCAAATCCAATTTCAAACGTAGAAAGGACACGGCTGTCGAATATGACAAGGCCAATCGTCCGGATTTATCCAGTAAAGAAATTCAGGAAGCAGAAGTCATCTCACGTTATATTCCAAAAGAAGTCTCCGAAGAGGAGATCGCAAAGGCAGTGAACGAAGCCATTGTGGAATTGAATGCAAACGGTGCCCAGGACATGGGAAAGGTGATGGGTAAAGTCATGGCAAAATTTAAAGGACAAAATATAGACGGCTCCAAGGTATCCTCCCTCGCAAAACAAGCACTTAGCGCCCGTTAATACTGTTATACTGTGAATCCTTACCAAAGTTTTAAAGAAAGAGTTCGCAGAGAAGTCTCCATTGATTCTTATATCAACAGATTTGTTCCCTTACGCCGTATGGGGAGAAACCTCGTTGGGATTTGCCCATTCCATAATGAAAAAACACCATCCTTCAATGTAAATGCAGAAGGCGGATTTTACCATTGTTTTGGATGTAAAGCTTCTGGTGATTTGTTTCGGTTTGTAATGGACTACCAAAAGGTAGACTTTCTCAAATCTTTGGAAATCCTTTCTGACTATTCTGGAATTCCTCTTGTGGAAAGAACCAAAGAAGAAGAAGAGTCGGAACGAAAAAAAGAAGCTCTTTACCAAGTTTCTCAAAAAGCTTTAGAATACTTTCAAAGGAATTTAAATACAAGTGCTGGTGAAGTGGCTCTAAAATATTTGGAATCACGCGGGTTGTATTCTGAAGATTTAAAAGTTTTTAAAATAGGATTTGGACTGCCTGGATTTGGAAATTTACGGCAAGATTTGTTTAAAACAGAGGCGGAAGTCAAACTTGGTGAGCAGTTAGGTCTTCTCAAACGACAAGACCAGAACAAAGATCCTTATGATTTTTTTCGAAATCGGATCATGTTTCCTGTGATTGACACAAGGGGCAGAGTGATTGCTTATTCGGGACGGATTTTGGGTGAATCAGAAGAAGCAAAATACATCAATAGCCCGAACTCACTCATTTACGACAAAAGTCGCACATTTTATAATTTAAATCTGAGCCAAGACAGCATCAGAAAAACAAGAGAAGCAGTCATCGTCGAAGGTGTGTTTGATGCCATTGGCCTATTCCGGAAAGGAATCGAGTTTGTCGTCGCACCTCTCGGAACCGGATTTACAGAAGGCCATGTTCGTATCTTAAAGAATATGGCGGACAAAGTGTACTTGATGATGGATTCTGATAAAGCAGGAACTAAAGGTGCCTTTCGTGCTGTGAATCTTCTTTCGAAAGAAGGAGTTTCAGTAAAAGTCTGTCATATCCCGGAAGGAAAAGATCCTTTTGATTATTCCCTCCATCATAACAAACAAGAAATTCGGGATTTGTTAGAAGGGGCAGCACCAGCCTCCCAATTTATGATCCGTGAGATCCTTGCCGGCGCCGGCCCCACCTCTCTTGCAGAGGAAAAACAAGCAGGTGTCAAAAAACTTTTTGAATTCTTGAAACCCATGGAAAAAGAAACAGACAAACAAGTCTATTTAGAAGAGGGGGCACGCCAACTCGGACTCTCTTTTTCTTCGCTTTTTCAGGATTTTCGTGGCAAGCCGGGTGTAACTTCGACCCCCTCCGTGGTCGATACTAAAAAAGAACGGACAGTGGCCAAACCGGGGAAACTATCTCCCATTTTGGTTTGTGAACGTAAGATGATCGCAATGCTCATTCAGAATTTGGAGCTTTTTAGTTTCGCTGATGATTTGTTGTCACTGGAGTTTCGAGATGAAGTTTCCGCTTTTCTTTGGGACTATTTATATACGAAGTATTTGCAGAATGAGAACTTAACAGCTGCAGAAATTCTTTCGAGGGAAGAAATTCCTTCGGAATACCTGGGAATGATTGCCGAACATTTTACGGCCGATGAATCGACGTCACCGGGATTATTTAAAGGGATGTTTCTTTACCATGCGGATTTGTTGGATGACGCAAGGATGGAAGAACTTGTCAAAGAGATGGCCAAACCTGACTTAACGATTGAAGAAAAGAACAATCTTTTGTCAGAACTTTCACTTTTAAAAAGTGAAAAAAATAAGAGATCCGTGTATCTCCGAACGATCCAAACGTTAGAAGTATAAAGAGGATAAAGGTAGAATGGAAAATCTAGCAAGCCTACCAGAAGTACAAAAGATCATCTCGATCGGAAAAGCAAATCGAGAGGTATCTTATGATGAAATCAATGAAATACTTCCGGATAAAATTTTAAATTCCGAAAAAATTGATGATGTCTTTACTTTGTTACACGAAATGGGGATCGAAATTGTAGAAGAGTATTCCAAAAAATCTTTGGAAGAATCTAGTTCGCTCACTACTACAAAAGAAGAATCCACAAAAGAAACGAAAGAGAAACCTGCACGTAAAAAAAGAGAGTCCAGTGTTTCTTCTAGTTCCGAAGATCCAATTCGTCTTTATTTAAAAGAAATTGGTAAAGTATCCCTGATCTCTGGAGAAACAGAAGTGTTTCTTGCCAAACGGATTGAGAAGGGTGAAAAAATTATCGAAGAAACTATCTTAAGTTCTTCGATTCTCCGCCAAAACTTTGCAAAACTTATTCCAAAAATTAAGTCCAAAAAAATCAAAGTTTATGACTTAGTAAAAGTGGACAAAATGTACGCTCTCAACCAAGAGCAAGCGGACAAATTAGAGAAAGTATTTTTTGAAAACATGGAACTCATCCAACAGGATGAAAAAGTTTTAAACGAATCCACAAACCGAATTCGTAAATACTCTGAAAATTCTAAAAAGTTTAAAGAACTCAAAGAAAAAATCGATTTATCTACTGGCAAAATTGACGAAGCCATTCGTAAAATTGGAGTTTCTCAAAAAGAAATCCAAAAGATCTCTCAAAAGATCAAATCAATGGTATTTCGTGTAAAGGAAATTGAAAAACATTTCCTTAAAATTAAAGCCAAATACGGACATGATGTTCGTGAAATCAAAGCCCTCAACCGTTTCATCGAAAAAAATGAAAACTTAGATGAAATCGAAAAGATGATGGGTTGTGATATCGATGAAGTTAGAGAAGTCATCAAAGACATTCGCAATAATGAAAGAAAACTTCGCCGTATGGAGCAGGAAGCGGGTTCTCCCGTTGGGGAAATCAAAGACTGGGGTGAAAAAATCATCAAGGGTGAAAGGGAAATTGCACAAGCCAAAAGAGAACTTGTTCGAGCAAACCTTCGTTTGGTGGTATCCATTGCAAAACGTTATGCCAACCGTGGAATGCATTTCTTTGATTTGATCCAAGAAGGAAACATCGGTCTGATTCGTGCTGTTGATAAGTTCGAATACAAAAAAGGTTATAAATTTTCTACTTATGCCACTTGGTGGATCAGGCAAGCCATCACTCGTGCTATCTCTGACCAAGCTCGTACAATTCGTGTTCCAGTTCACATGATTGAACAGGTGAACAAAGTGATTCGGGAAACACGGCTTTTTGTCCAAGAGTTTGGTCGTGATCCATCCAATGATGAAATTGCAGAAAGACTCGGCTGGCCAGTGCAAAAAGTGAAAGCGGTGAAAAACGTAGCAAGAGAACCAATTTCACTTGAGATCCCAGTAGGATCGGAAGAAGATTCGGAACTTGGAGATTTTATAGAAGATAAAGAAGTGATCTCACCTCTTAACTCTGCAGCCTCCTCAATTCTTTCAGAACAAATTCGTCAGGTTTTACAAACTCTTCCTGCTCGGGAACAGAAAGTCATTCGGATGCGATTTGGTTTGGATGATGGTTATGCTCAGACATTAGAAGAGGTTGGTTATCAGTTTAAGGTCACTCGGGAAAGGATTCGTCAGATCGAAGCGAAAGCACTTCGTAGACTTCGCCACCCAAGTCGGTCTAAAAAACTCAAAGACTATATCGATTAGTTAAAATCGTTTTTCGCTTGATTGAAGTTTTGGTCGGATCCATGGTTTGAAAGTCCATGGGTCTGAACCAATCATTGCCATACTTTCCTAATTTATTTTCCAAAAATACAAATTACATTTTTCGAATTCTTTCCGGAATTCTATTTCTTTCTTTAGGATTTAGTTGTAAAGGTTCTGAAAAACTATTTGATTACCACCGCACCCAAAGTCTCGGGCAAATCAACCCAGAGGAACCATGGAAATTTAGTCCTGAGTTTGCCCTGGATGATAAAGTTTCCACAGCATTTTGTGCTAATTCCAAAGAGTTGGGTTCTGGTTTTACCCTTTATCTAAATTCTTATTCCCAGTTCTCCGCCTTACGTGTATTTAATGGTTACCATAAATCAGCCAATGATCTTAAAACTAATGATTCAATAAAGAAACTCCGTCTTAGTTCTTATGTAATGGAAATTGATGATTTAAAATCAAAAATGAAAATTGATTCTACAGTGGATTTAATACTAAACAAAGCAAAGTTCGGAAAATCTGGGTTTCAAGTTTTGGATTTGGATTCTAAGTTCCAAGGGAATGTGATTCGTTTGGAAATTTTGGAAACATACGGCTTAGGTTCCACAGGGCGAGTTTGTATTTCGGAACTTCAGTTTGGAGAAATTCAAAAAGAAAGTTTTGTATCCTATCCTTGGGTTTCCTTTGATAAAATTAAAAGATCTATCGAACAATTTGGAAAGGCAGAAAAACATTTTTCTGGATTCAAACAACTAGTATTGGCAAATGAAAAGGGAACCATTTTCTTTTATGACCAAGGCACCATCCTTCCAGTTTTTTTTAAGTCCGACCAAACCTTTAGTTTTTCAGAAATGTATGGGGAAGGTGACCCTTTGGGATTCTTACCATCGATTGTGGGAACTTATACCATCCTACAATCATCAGAAGAAGGACTAGAGTTAAATTTAAGTTATTACGATGGAGGCGGAATTGAAAGAAATATTTCATGGATATTCAAACGAGCGGAAGTCGGTGATGAAGATTATGAGAATTTTAAAACCAAATTGGGAACTAAGTTTTCTGAAGTGTTTAATCCCAAAACGCACTACCTACTCGTTCTAAAAGAAAAAGAATCAGGAAGAACATTTTATCATTATGAACTTCCCAAACCAAAATAACTTGGATGAATTTTTCCATCCAAGCAAATGGTTTCGTCATCAGTTTGTTAAGCGATAGTTTTCTTTAAATCTTTAATGTGAGCTAGTAGTTCATTTAGAGAAGATTTTTTTTCCGTTTCCTTCCAACCAAGTTCTTTTGCAAGTGTATTTGCCACAGGAACCGCTAATGACTCCGCTAGTTTTAAGTCCAAAAACACAACTCTCCACCTTCTGGAGAGAACATCAGTAACAGAAAGTGCAAATTCCTTTTTCACAAAATGTTTGATTTCTTCGACAAAGTATCCAGTTCCTTTTTTAATTTCCTTAGGATTTTTACCTAAAATCATAGGAACTTCCCCGCCAAACGCATCGACCAAACGAACTGCTGTATCATAAGAAAGATCATACATGGTTTGGATTTTGGCGACTAAATGTTTGGAATACCCATCAGCACCTGGAAAGGCAAAACTTGCAGTGACACATTTCATTTTAGGTGGAAGGTTTCCTACAGAGATAAGTTTGTCTGTTAGGTCTTCTGCCATTTTTCGAAAGGTTGACCATTT
The DNA here is from genome assembly GCF_002811945.1 of Leptospira harrisiae. Taxonomy (NCBI): domain Bacteria; kingdom Pseudomonadati; phylum Spirochaetota; class Leptospiria; order Leptospirales; family Leptospiraceae; genus Leptospira; species Leptospira harrisiae. The sequence goes on from NZ_NPDX01000001.1 coordinate 1,457,553, forward strand.
CCCACCTGACATTGTAACAAGACCTGAATCGGAAACAAGAATGGCTTCTTCACGAGAAATCGATTTTGTATCTTTTTTATCTCCAGTGGAGATAAGAGGGCGGAGACCGGAAAATACAGATTCAATGTCTGCTTTGGTAAGTTTGGTATCTAAATAGTCGTTTCCGGTTTTTAATAAAAATTCTACTTCCGATTGCAAAGGTAAAGGTTCTTCATCAATTTTTTGAATCGGCGTGTCTGTTGTTCCTAGTAGAACTTTTCCTTCCCATGGAATCACAAAAACCACACGTCCGTCTGCCGTTTTCGGAATGATCATGGCCGTGCGGCAAGGTAACTTCGCTTTGTCGAAAACGAGATGGATTCCTTGGCTGGGAGCAAGGACATTTTCTACTTTCGGGTCGTCTAGTTTGCGTATGGAATCAATCCAAACACCTGTGGTATTTGCAACAACCTTTGCTTTGATATTTAATTTCTTTTTAGTGATCAGGTCTTTTGCTACAACACCAACGATTTTTCCATTTCCATCTTTAAGAAAGGATACAACTTCAATCCTAGAAAGGATATCAGCACCGTTTTCTTTAGCTGCTCGAATGGTTGTGACATTGAGCCTTGCATCGTTGAACTGGGCATCGAAGTAAGAAATTCCGCCTTTGAGTTTTTCTTTTTTTAACGAAACAAAATAATCTAAAGCAGTAGCTTTCGAGATCCTTTCATGCCCTGGGACAATGGATCTACCAGCAAGTAGATCATACATCGTGAGACCAATGGAATAAAACGGTTTTTCCCACCAAACATATGTTGGTAAAACAAATTGAAGTGGTTTTACGAGATGAGGGGCGTTGAGAAGAAGCCGTTTTCTTTCTGACAAAGCTTCGTAGATGAGTTTAAAATGAAATTGGGCGAGATAACGAACACCCCCATGGATGAGTTTTGTGGAACGAGAACTGGTACCTGCAGAGAAATCTTGTTTTTCTAAAAGGGCTACTTTGTAGCCACGTAAGGTAGCATCCAGTGCGGTACCAGATCCCGTGGCTCCTCCACCGAGTACTAAGACATCGTAGTCAGTTGATTCTAATTGTTTGAGCGTTTGTTTTCTTTCATCTAAGTGATTCATAAGTTTTTTTACGTACTTTGGTGGTTGCCTATAGAGATTCTACGGTTAGTATTGTCAAAAGTCACCATTTCGACCATCGAAAATTTTTGAATTTGTTATGAAAACTGAAAGAGAATTGAACCAAGAATTAGATACCATACGCCGCGGAACTGTTGAGATCATCAGCGAGGCCGAACTTTTAGAAAAGATCAAATCCAAACCTTCCCTTACGATCAAAGCGGGCTTTGATCCGACTGCACCCGATTTGCATTTGGGCCATTTTGTATTACTAAGAAAACTAAAACACTTTCAAGATCTCGGCCATGAGGTTTGTTTTATGTTGGGTGATTTTACAGCTATGATTGGTGACCCAACAGGAAAATCGGAAACAAGAAAACGTCTCTCCAAAGAAGAGGTCTTAGAAAATTCCAAAACCTACCAAAACCAAGTTTTTAAGATTCTGGATCCAAAGAAAACGAAGATTCTTTATAACTCCCATTGGTGTTCGGAAATGAAGTTCGAAGATGTTTTAGTTTTAACATCCAAATACACTGTCTCTCGTATGTTGGAAAGAGATGATTTTACCAAACGCCATAAGGCAGGAACTCCTATCTCCATGATTGAGTTTTTATATCCTTTGGTGCAAGGGTATGATTCGGTCGCGATGAAAGCTGATGTGGAACTCGGAGGAACCGATCAAAAATTTAATATGTTAGTTGGTCGCGACTTACAAAGAGAATACGGACAAAAACCACAATCTGTCATCACTTTGCCATTACTGGTTGGACTTGATGGTGTGAAAAAAATGTCGAAGTCCCTTGGAAACTACGTTGGCGTGACCGAGAAACCAATCGATATGTATGGAAAAATCATGTCGATTTCGGATGATCTGATGTGGAATTACTTTGAGTTACTTACCGACCTGCCCAATTCCGAAATGGAAAAACGGAAGGAAGGAATTCGTTCCAAATCCCTTCATCCGAAAGAAGTCAAAACAGAGCTTGCTCTCCTTGTGATGGACCAACTCCATCCAGAAGAAGAAAATAGAAAGGCTGTAGAAGAGTGGACTGCTATCCACAACACCAAAAACAGAGCACTCCCGGATGAAATTCCTACTGAAACTCTGGAACCTTCGTATTTCGCGGAAAAACCTCCACTCTTAGTTTATGTGCTTTCTCAATTGAAATTCATTCCTAGTGTTTCGGAGGGTCGACGGCTCATCCAAGCGGGAGGTTTGTATTTGGATGAGGAAAAAATTACCGACCCAACTTTGTCCTTGGAACCTGGAAAGGAATACCTCATCCGACAAGGGAAGAAAGGAAAATTTTTAAAGATAAAGACGTAAGGAACCAAGGCCTGTTTTAGAACGACAGGTCAAAATCCGATATTAGGAAATAAGGAAAACCAAATACCCTCATGTCCCTCGATCCGACAAACGAAGAAAAGGAAATTCAAGATATTGTTCATGAACTTTCCCAGGACATCGAGAAAGACAGGTTGTTTGCGAAAAAACTAAGAAAGTTTGCTCTGATCTCTGCCCTTTCCTTTGTGGGAATCACAGTTCTTGTTCTCTGTGGGTATTTACTTTATCTAAGCCTTAGTGTTACCAAACTTGAAACTGAAGTAAAAGAGAAAGAAAAAAATCTAAGAGAGTTAGAACAGTCTCTTTTTTCTCTGATGTACCAAGAACAACTAAGAGAAGAATATGCTTTAGCTGGGGATACCGAACCCGATAAAGAGCTAGTCAAACAAGTTGAAGAAAACATTCAGTTTCTAAAAGAAGTCAGTCAAAATACCAAAGGCCGTAATATACTTCGAGGAAATGAATCCCAAAAAGAAATTGCCCTTACCTTTGATTTAGCTACAGGCGAAGAGTTACCCGTTTTATACAATTATATCAAAGAACATAAAATCAAAGTGACTCTATTTCTTTCCAATGAAAGACCATCTGATATCAATGGTTCGTTTTTTATCCGACAAAATTTAGATTACATTAAAAAAATGGCCAAAACTGGTTCAGTGGAATTTGGAAACCACACTTGGTCCCACTTTAATTACCAAAGGTCAGTCACTGAAACATCTTTGAAAAAAAGATTGGTGTTGGAATACCTTTCCAAATCGGTTTTGGATTTACCTCGAATGGCAGAAGAGTTAAAACGAGTGGAAGATACTTTTCATACTCTCACCAAACAAGAAATAAAGAAATATTACCGCCTACCTTATGGGGCACTTAGCCAATTAATTTTAGATGCACATGCGAGTCTTGGTTATACAGATCATATTATGTGGTCTAATAATTCAAAAGGTTCACTAGACTTACCAGATTATATCAGTAAACAATTTTTGTATAAAAAAACATCCAAGGGAAAGAAAGAAGTGGTTAGGAATCCCCATTATAAAACCGGTGAGGAAACATTAACTTTTTTGGACCAATGGGAGAAGGCCGACCCGAACGGAATGAACGGAGCTATTATCTTAATGCATTTGGGTGGCCCACGGAAATTTGATAAATTGATTTATATCCTTCCTACCTTCATTGAACGTATGAAAGAAAAAGGATATAAATTTGTGACTCTTTCCGAAGTTTTGAATGATAAGAAGGATTGAATTTTAAATTCAAACGTTTGTCTCTTTCTAAAAAAGACATTTAGTTCCTTATTCTTTCGTATCCAGAATAGGTTTTTTCAGACTAGACCTCCTGGTTTACTGCGCTTTGGTTTAAACATGTTGCAGTAAACCATTGAAAAAACTTTATCTTATGCGAATCCTTTTTTTCTGGATTGTCTTGATTGGAATTTTGCTACAGCCCAATCCTTAAACATATAAAGGTTAAGGTAAAATACCGGCACCATAATGAGCGTAATAAAAGTAGCAAAAGCAAGTCCCCATCCAAATGCTAATGCCATCGGAACTAGGAATGGATCTTTACCGCCAATTCCATAAGCAGTGGGAAGAAGTCCAAGAACTGTTGTGACTGTCGTTAGCATAACGGCTCTTAATCGAATACTTCCAGCTTCCACTAATAAATCAAAAGTTGATTTAGATGGATCTTCGATTCGTAACTGGTTGGCACAGTCCACAAGGACAATGGAGTCGTTTACGACCACCCCCGCAAGTCCAATGATTCCAAGAAACGCTAGAAACGAAAATGGTTGTCCGTGGATTAAAAAAGCAAAAATCACACCAATGACGGCAAAAGGAATGGCACTCATGACAATGAGAGGCTGGGCCAGTGAACGGAATAGAGAAGCAAGGATCATATAAATGATAAGAAGACCCACAAGGAACGCTCTACCAAGGGAAGCCATTGATTCTTCTGTATCTTTGTTTTCACCTGAAAAACGCACAGAATACCCAGGATATTTTGCGATGATTCCTTCTGTGAGTTTTTTGGCTTCTATATTGACTTGCCTAGAGGTAGAAACAGTTTCATCAATATTGGAAGTTACAGTTAACAATCGTTTACCGTCTAAGTGGTTGATAGAGGCTCGCCCAGGATTTCTGTCATAACTGGTCAGCCTGGAAACCGGAATCAAGTTTCCTGTTAGGTTGTTGACATACACTTTGTTTAAGTGAGTGAGAGAAGATCTGTATTCTTCTGGAAACCGAACCCGAACATCGACTTCTTCATCTGCCCTTTTGATTTTTGTCGGTACAGTCCCTTGTAAGGCAGTATTGATGGCAAGAGAGACTGATTGTACACTGACACCTGCGAAAGAGGCAAGAGATTCATCTACCGAAACTCTAATTTCATCTTTTCCTTCGTTAAAATCGTCTCCGATGTCAGTGACTCCATTGATTTTGGCAAGAGCTGCTTTGTATTCTGCACCAATTTTAAGTAAGGTGGCAAAATCATCTCCTTTGATTTCAATCGCTACTGGTTTTCCTACGGGAGGACCACCTGCCAATTTTTCAAACTCTAGATTCACGAGTTTTCCTTTTAAAGAAAGATATTCTTTTGGAATTTCAGAAGTAGGGATGGGTTCTTCTTCTTTTTTGCCAATATTTTCTTTGGCTAATTTCTCTTCTAAAAGTTGTAGGGCCTTTTCATTTAACATGAATTTGGTGTTTTGGCGTACGACTTCGATGATTTTTTCTGTGGATCTATCCCTATTGTCATCGGGAGTTAGATACACCATTACTTGTGCATAATTTTTCCCTCGTTTCGTAAAAGGATCGTTAGGATCTTTTTGGATGATTCCCACTCGTGAAATGTAGTTTTCCACTTCTCCTTCGGGAAGTTTTCCTACTGCATCTTCAATGGCTCGAATGAAACGGTCTGTTTCTTCCAGTTTTAATCCTGTTTCAGCAGTGACGCGGACTTGGAAGGTTTCAATAGCTCCAGGGAAAAGTTTGAATTTTCCAAATTTCACTTGGATGGCAAGTGAAAACACAAATAGGCCCATCAGAAGCCCCACCATCTTCCAACGATTTTTAAGTGCAAAACTAAGGAGTGGCAAATAAGTTCTTTCTTTAAACTTAACAAACCAATGGGACTCTTCTTTGACCTCACCCTTCATATCACTAGCTTTACTCACATCATACAAGTGAGAAGGTAACATAAAAAATGCTTCAAATAGTGAACTGCATAAAGATAAAATTACTACCAATGGGATGGAATGGATGAACTTTCCAAAAATCCCAGTCATAAATAACATGGGTCCAAAGGCAGCAATGGTCGTGGTAACCGTAGCTGTTACAGGAGCAAGAACTTCACTGGTTCCACGCATCGCTGCTTCAAATGGTTCTTCTCCCATTTCCAAATGGCGGTAGACGTTTTCACAAATGATGATGGCATCATCCACTAAAATCCCCACAACAATGATAAGACCCATCATAGAGATTAAATTTAAAGTTAATCCCATATAATTCATTGCTACAAAGGTCATCGCAATGGAGATCGGAATACCAAGAGCAGTCATCAGTGCCATTCTCCATCCGAGGAAGACAAATAGTGATGCAGTCACAAGGAATAATCCAGATACAGCGTTGGAAGTTAATACGCCAAGTCTTCTGCGAATGTATTTGGATAGGTCGTTGACAAATGCATGTTTGATTGTTCCGCCACTGGATTTAATAAACTCTTCTACAACTTTTTTCGAATCGTCTACGACAGCGATAGCATCTGCTTTTTCCCTTTTAATGACAGTGAGAGCAATGGCAATTTCACCATTGGATTTATCCAAATATTCTGAGTCTTCAAATCCTTCCGTCACTCGAGCAACATCGCGAATCCGTACAGAACGTCCGGCATCGTTGGAACGCACAAACACATTCTCAATTTCTTCTGGCGTATCAAATTCGCCTACAGTCCGAACAATGATCTCTCTTGTTCTTTCGTTGATATTCCCTCCTGGAAAATTGATGTTTCGCAATCGAAGGGCATTGAGTACATGAGTAGAGGATAGGGAAAGTGCCCTGAGTTTGTCAGGATCTAGGTCCACTTTCATTTCCCTTTCTCTCCATCCGCGTTTAGTGATTCTAGCAACGGAAGGCAGGTCTTTGAGTTTTTCTTCTAAAATTTTTGCTTGGTCTCTTAGTTCCTTTCCATTTAACAAAGGTTTACCGTCCTTTGAGACCGATGATAAATGGATTTCGATTACTGGTTGTCTTGCTGTTGTGATTTCTGTGACGATGGGATCATCCACATCTTCGGGTAAGTCCTGAATTCTGTCTATGGCTGACTTTAAATCATCTACAACTTTTTGAGTATTTTTCGTATTGGGATCAATGGTGATAATGATTCCAGATCTATTTTCCAATGAGGCAGATCGAAATTCTTTGATTCCATCTACTTCTTTGATTGCATCTTCTAGCGGTTTGGTGACTAACTTTTCTACGTCGGCAGGTGCGGCGCCCGGATAAACCGTTGTGACACTCACAATATCAAAGTTGATATTGGGAAATGCTTCACGGTTCATTGTAGCAGCAGTAAATCCACCGACAAGAATGATTAGAACGGTAAGAAGGTTTACAAATAAACTCTTTGAAAGAAAATACTGAACGATGGATGTGCCCATATAACTCCTTTAGGAGACAAAACTAATTAATCTAACAATTTACCTGCGGTATCAATGTCTTCGTTATAACCGAATAACTTTGTACTTTTGAGACGATCAACATAAAGAACGCCGAATAAATGGTCGCATTCATGTTGTAATACGATAGCACGGTAACCCGAAATGATTTCTTCATGTTCTTCGAAATTTTCATCTCGCCATTTCATTCGAATTTTATCTGGTCTTTCTACATACCCGCGCATTCCTGGAACAGACAAACAACCTTCCCAAAAACCCTCACCCGGAGGAGAGAGTGGTGTGATCTCTGGATTTAAAATGATTTGGTTCGGAACTTCTGGTGTTCCCGGATACCTTTCGTTGTCATCGTCTTGGCCAACAACTACCAATTTTTTCATCACACCAATTTGCGGGGCAGCAAGACCTACACCTTCGGCATGACGCATGGTTTCAAACATATCTCGAATCAGTTTTTTGAAATCCTTGGTTTGGATTTCTGATTCAGTAACGTCTTCGCTCGTTTGACGGAGTAAGGGATTGCCAATCTTGAGGATTTTTCTAACAGCCATAATCTAATATGGAATAGATTGAAAAAGGTCACTGATTGATCAAGTGATCTCCAATCTAAATGAAAAAGAATTTGACAGGGGAGGCTTTGAACTGTGAAATTCCGGGAGGGATTTTGGAGACGAGGGGAATCGAACCCCCGACCTTTTGAATGCCATTCAAACGCTCTCCCAACTGAGCTACGTCCCCTAGTGCTAAACCACGGTGGGTGACAGCGTTTGTCTGTCAACAGAATCCTAAAATGGCTAAGGAACCAGAGATGTTATGGGTCAAGATACGGTAGAAGAACTGAATAAAAAACTGAAAATCCAATCGGATATCATCAAAGGCTATGAAAAGGTTCTTAGGCTAAACGAACAAGAATTAGCAAATGCCGATGAAATCATCCGTATGTACGAACAAATCATAGATTATTCTCGGATGGAACTCAGGGAGGCTAAGGAAACAGTTCAAGCAAGTTCAATGGTATCAAACCTCAGTCGAGACGAACTGATGTCTGCCTTCGACAAAATTAAGTCTTTGGAAGACGCCAATCGAAAACTAAGAGAAGAATCATTAAAATTTAACAAAGATTAAACAATTGAAACCAAGCTCTCTTCCGCCGATCATCCGAAAAAACGAAGAAGGCGGGTTCTATCTTTCCTCTTCCTCTGAACTGGATGACTTGTACCTTTTTATTCTTGGTCAAGCGAAACGACTCGTCTCGGCGAAATCAGCAGCATTTTATTTTAAAAACCAAAGAGGTAACCTCAGTCGGTTTGGTTTGGTCAGTGACAAATCCTCAGCCGGTGCCATAGCCAAACATGTTTTTAAAACTCGAAAAAGTATTCTTATTAAAAAAGGATCTTACTTAAGAGAGTCGGATGGCCCAATTTCTGAGTCGTATATTGCCTGTTATGTTGGCGATGAAATGGGGGATATGGAACTTGGAGTATTGGTTCTGGAAGGAATCAAACATTTCCAGAATTTTTCTGAACAAGATTTAGATTTAATCAATTATTTTAGTGCGAATTTAAACGCTCTTTTAAAGGATACAGTCCTTTCAGAGGCTGAACCAGAATTTTTTAATTCACTCACCACTTCCATTCTTCTACTTATCGATAATGCAAATATTCACAACAATAACAATCGGCTTCAGTATTTTTTAGAAGAAATCATCCGTGTGGCTGTCCTAATCAATACCAGTGTTGATTTGGAACATGTGCTTGTGATGGTTATGGAGTCTGCAAAGTCTGTGTTTCGAACAGAAGCTAGTTCTTTGCTCTTGTTAGACGATAAAAAAGAATTTCTGATCTTTCATACAGTCACTGGGGAAAAGCGGGAAGAAGTGGCCAAAATTAAGGTGCCTGTGGGACAAGGAATTGCCGGAACAGTTGCTGTCACCAAACAACCTATGATCATTAATGACGCCCAGAACGACAACAGGGTGTTTCGGGATGTGGACAAAGCATCCAATTTTATTACTAGAAATATTTTAGCAAGTCCACTGATTGTTGGAGATGAGGTGATTGGTGTCATCGAAGCCATCAATACAATTGATCGAAATAATTTTAGCCAAGACGACATAGATACCTTTTTGTCTTTTTCAAGCGCTTGTGCAGTCGCCATCCAAAAAACGAGACTGCTTGACAATTTAAACGAAACCAACTTAGAACTCAAACAAAAGTTAAGTACATTAGAATCCATTTTTGATTTAGGGCAGGCTGTCCTCGAATCACATGATGAACTTGGCCTTATGTCCAAAACTTTGAGTATTCTCACCAAAGAGTTATCATGTGATGATGCTGGCATGGTCATTATAGAGGAAAAAAACAAAAACAGAATTCAGGTATATGCCAGACAACTTGGAATTGTTCGTGAGTCTTTTTTTCCAATGCATGAAAGTCGCCTTTTCCTGAGCCTCATGGAATCTGGAAATCCTAGGATGGCGGTGGTTTCTTCTCAACTAGAAGAATCTTTTTTGGAATTAGAGTTTTATGCCTTAAGGAAAAATTTTCTGATTTTGCCTATAGCCCCCCGAGGTGGTAATTTACGTGCAGCACTTTTTGTCAGTGGAAAACAATCTGCAAATTCCTTTAATGAAACTGACCTAAGAATGTTAAAAACACTTTCGTCTCCACTGGCTAAGGCTTATGAAAACCTTCGTTTAAATCAGGAAATCATTACAAAAAAGTCGATTGAAAAGGAAATCGAAATTACAAGAAAAATCCAAAATAACATTCTCCCCAATTCTTTATTGCAGTCACCTTTATTTGATTTGGGAGTCATGTCTGTTGCCGCCAAAGAGGTGTCAGGTGATTTTTATGATTTCCATTCCTTTGGTGAGGATCAGTTCTCCTTTCTTGTGGCTGATGTTTCTGGGAAAAGTTTACCTGCTGCAATTTTTATGGCCATGTCCAGTTCCATCATTCGTACGCTTTCCAGAACCACAGACCTTTCACCTTCCGAACTTTTATTTCGGGCAAACCAGTTGATTTATGAAGATTCGCAATCGGGTATGTTTGTTACCTTGTTCCTAGTCAATTACCAAAGGCGCACAAGGACTTTGAAATTTGCCTCGGCAGGACATAATGACCAAATTTGGATTCGTAGTGATGGAAGTTTTGAACTTCTGAAAGGAAAGGGTGCACCTCTAGGAGTAGTACCGCAAACCAACTACCAAGGTGGGGAGATCCAAATTGAACCAGGAGATATACTGGTTTTTTATACGGATGGAGCCATCGAAGAAAAAAATCCTGATGAAGAAGAATATGGTTTAGACCGATTTATCGAATTTATCATCCAAAGAAGGTCTGACTCTTCGCAAAATATCGTGGAAGCAGTTTACGATGACATCAGAAAGTTTTCTCGGTCTGAGGAACAGTACGACGACTTTACAGTGATGATCCTAAAATTTGCGGAAGTGACGAGTTTTGAAATTTCGAAGGTTTTTCCTGCCCATCCAGACGAAATTCCTAAACTCAGAGAGTTTATTTCTGAACATTTAGAAGGCAAAATCACAAAACCCTTTGCTTTCGATGATATTCTTATATCTTTGGATGAAGCAGCGACCAATATAGTCATGCATAGTTACAAGAATACGGAGCTAAACCACCCTAGTTTCGAATGTAAGTTGGAATTGATTGGCGACAATCTAAAAGTTATACTCATAGACGAGGGGAAACCCTTTGACAGAAAAAAAGTTCCTAAACCTTCCGTTGAGGCCAATTTAAAAGGAGAACGGAAGGGAGGATTTGGCGTTTATCTTATGGAGACTCTGATGGACAAAGTGTCCTACGACTTCAACGGGAAACAAAACATAACCTATTTGGAGAAAACTATTGTATGAACGAAGATAAAATTGGAATCCATTCGGAAGAAGTTGGTGACAAGGTGGTTGTACATGTCCAAGGCAATTTGGATGTTCACAACACACATAAAATTGAAAAGGATTTAATCGCACTTGTGAGTGCAGCTGGAAAATCCGTTATTTTCAATTTAAGCGATGTCCCTTTTATTTCTTCCGCAGGACTTCGGTTGCTCGTGACAACTCTTCGCCACTGCCAAGAACAAAAAATAAGCATTTCTATCTGCGGTTTGCAACCTGCAGTAGAGAAAGTATTTGATATCATTGGAATGCAGCAGCTATTCACAATTTATCCTGATTTGAGCTCTGCTCTGAAGTAAAAATCACTTTTCTAAGTGATCCTAAACAAAACATTGGAAAAAAACTTATGGAAACCAAGCAGTATTCCCTAAACAACCCGTTCAAAGAATCCAAGGCTCCGGAAACACAAACCGGAATTTATGACGATGCTCTCAAACTAGGAAAGGAACTCATTGAGAAACCAATCCTTGGAGGCGGAGAGGATCGGATTCGCGTCCAACATTCAAAAAACCGTATGACGGTTTGGGAAAGAATCAAAGTCCTTACTGACGAAGAACCTAATATCACTTACCAAAACTGGGGACCCAATTTAGATGGTGCCTCCATTGTGACTGGAATTTTAAATATCAAAGGTCGTGATGTAGCGGTCTACGGACACGACTTTACACTCCGTGCCGGTTCCATGGATGCAACGAACGGAAGTAAACTCGCCCGTCTTATCCAAATGGCCGGAACTCATGGGATACCTCTCATCGGGATGAATGATTCGGCAGGGGCTTATGTTCCAGCGGGAGTGGGTGGACTTGACGGATATTCGGAAGCCTTTACCGCACTTCGCAAAATCAGCGGTGTGGTTCCTTCCGTCATGTTAATGTTTGGTTTTAACGCAGGTGGGGGAGCTTACCTTCCACGCCAAGGGTCATTTATGATCCAATGTGATGGAACCTTCTTTGGTCTGACAGGACCTGGTGTGGTAAAGTCTGTTCTTGGAGAAGATATTTCTGCTGAAGACTTGGGTGGACCAAAAGTCCATGGACAATCGGGAGTGGTTGACCTTGTCACTGGTGATGAATTAGGCTCTCTACGAACTGCCATTCGTCTTTTATCTTATTTACCAGACAATAACCATAGTTTTGCGCCGTTTTATCCAACTTCAGATCCGGTAGACAGATTTATTTACGAAGAAGACATTCTTTTTAGAAAAACCTTCAATTCCCCAACTGGAATGAACACTCCGTTTGACATTACACTGTATTTACAACAAATCTGTGACCATGGTGAGTTCTTTGAATTACAACCTCAAAGAGCAAGAAACATCGTTACTGCTTTTGGTCGTATCGGTGGTCATGTGGTAGGTTTTCTTGCCAATAACTCTGCTGTATCCTCAGGTCAGATTGATATTGGAGCTTCACGCAAAGGAACTCGTTTTGTAAGATTCTGTAATCTATACAATATCCCTATGGTTTTTGTAGAAGATACAACTGGATTTTTACCAGGACGTGACCAAGAACACAATGGTATCGTTCTCGAAGGTAGAAAACTCCTCGATTCCATCATTGATCTTAGAACTCCGCGGCTCACGCTCATCATTCGTAACGCCTTCGGCGGTGCTTATGCAACATTTAACTCCTATTTTACTGGAGCATCGATGGTGTTTGCACTTCCTACGGCAAGGATTGCGGTTATGGGTCCTGCTGGAAAAGAGTATGTTTACAAAGACGAAATCACAAGTATCCAAAAAGAATTTTTGGCCAATGTGAAAAAAGGAATGAGCGATAAGGAAGCCGCTGCCACTCGTGATGCCAAACTTTTCGAAATCGGACAACGATACGAAAAAGAACTGATGAATCCGAAGGAAGCACTTTCCCTTGGTTCTGTTTCCTCCATCATTTTACCTGGATACACAAGAAATGTATTATCCAAAAACTTGAGTTTCCTCATGTCCAAATACAAACCGACAGAAATGTCAGGTCCTCAAAGGGAGTTTGAATAATTCCATGTTAGATAAGAATTTAAAACGCATTCAGTTCCAAGAGTCCGAGTCCGCATGGATTCGTTCTTTTAGTGTGGAATCAATCAAATGCCTCATCGTTTGCCGTGGCCCAGTTCGTAAGGAAACCATGGATGTTTTTGATGCGATTGGTGTGAAAGAATATGGAATTTTATTATCTGAAAAAGATTCCATCGTTTATCCAAAAGCCCTTGCACCGGAACTTCGTAACTTCCGATTCCCAGAAAACATCCACCGAGTCCCTGATTATATGGGTGCGGGAAAAGAAGAGAAAGAACAACGCATCCGCCAAATCATTGGAATCACAAAAGACAATGGATACACACATATCTTTGCAGGTTACGGATTTATGGCAGAAGATGCCGAATTCATCGAAGCCATTGAAAAAGCAGGGATCACTTTTATGGGACCAAGTTCCCATGTAGCCAAAGGTGCCGGTGCCAAAGACGAAGCAAAAAAATTAGCAAGAAGCCTCAATGTATCTGTAACCCCAGGGGTCGATAACATCACCGCACTCGCTTTACTTCGTAAAACGGGAAATTCAAAAGATGGACTTCTTAAAGTTGCCAAAGAAAATAACATAAACTTTTCTTTCAACGAGGCTCGTTCCCTTGAAGACAATGCAGAAGAATTACTCCAACTTTCTTACGAAAAAACCATAGACATCACATCCATTCCAGACCTCCAAAAAGAATCTGCCATCCTCTGTGAAGAAATTTGGAAGAAGTATCCTGGAAAACGCATCCGATTCAAATACATCGGTGGTGGTGGTGGTAAGGGTCAACGTGTCATTGGTGAAAAATCCGAAATCGATGCTGCCGTTATGGAAATTCTTGCGGAATCAAAAGTCACTGCCGTTGGTTCCAACAGAAACTTTTTAATTGAATTAAACATCGAAAACACTCGTCATAACGAAATCCAACTCATTGGTAACGGTGAGTGGTCGTTGTCTCTTGGTGGTCGTGATTGTTCTTTGCAGATGCACGAACAAAAACTTTTGGAAATTTCTCAAACGGTTGAGTTATTACAAAAAGAAGCAGATCTCGTTCGTTCTTCGAATTCCAAAAAAGCTGCGATCCTTGATAAAGATGTGCAAACTCTAAAAGATATGGAACACCAAGCAGAAGTGTTTGGAAAGGCCATTCGCCTAAATTCAGTTTCTACTTTCGAATGTATCGTTGAAGGGAATAGTTTCTTCTTTATGGAAGTAAACACAAGGATTCAGGTGGAACACCGGGTAACAGAGATGGTGTACAAAATGAAGTTCACCAATCCAAATGATCCGAATGATTTTTTCTATATTGATTCTCTTGTGGAAGCAATGGCCGTTCTTTCCATCCACGGACCAAGAGTTCCGAAACCAGAACGAATTGTTCGCAACGTATCTGGTGCAGAAGTTAGGATCAATGCTACAAACCGTGCCCTCCAACCACACGCTGGGGGAATCATCCAAAACTGGTCAAATGCACTTCCTGAAGAAATTCGAGATGACCAAGGGATTTGTACTCGTAACCCAGACACTGGTGCCTTTGTCCATTACAACCTAGCAGGTGCATACGACTCAAACGTGGCTCTTCTTGTTTCTTATGGAACTAGCAGAACAGAAAACTTAGAAATTTTGGGAAACATCCTTCGCAAAACAGAACTTAGAGGACAAAACCTCGAAACGAACTTACTGGTTCACTATGGACTCATCCAGTGGATTTTGGGTAAGGATGCTATGTTCAAACCATCGACTGCGTTTATGATTTCCTATTTGGCCGGGATCGGAGCCTTACAATCAATCATTAATGATCTTGATTTAGAGTATCTTTGGACGGAAAAAACGAAGGTAGCTGATGCTGACCTTAAAAAAATCCTTAACAAAAAGATGACTCTTGTCATTCGTCCCATGGAACGATTGTTAGCCAACCCACACCTTCTTGGTGGATTTCTCGGATACTTTGACGGAAAACTTTGGACTCGCACTGGGTCAGGAGTGACTTTCAATGAAAACCCAATCCAATTTTTGGATTCATTGTATTACTATTTGAATTTAGATACAACGGAACAAAAACCAAGTTCTGAAAAAATTTGGGATCATGACGCCAACCTTCTTTTGGAAGCCAAAGCATTCTATTCTGAGCTATCTACAAGAACAGGACTTAGCTCGTGGAAAGATTTATCGGATGCATTGTCTAAAGGTAAAAATCCATCGAAATCTCTTTCTGAAGATCTTTGGAATGCCTCTGTTGCTAGCCATAATGGTTTCCAAGCGGGTCTTGAAACACTTTTACTTCTGCCTAAAATTGGTATCAAATCCAACTTCTTTGGTTTGGATGTGAATGCTGATTTGGACGGAGTGGTTCCTGATGAATTCAAAAACAAAGACACAAGAGATGCGTTTATTAAAACGCTCAACCCTCCACCAAAAATGTCCGGAGATGAAATTGTGGCTCCTATGGGTGGGATGTTCTACTCAAAAGAGGCGCCAAATCTTCCTATGCTCATCAATGAAGGGGATCATTTCCAAGCGGGACAACCGCTCTTTATCATCGAAGTCATGAAGATGTTTAACAAAATTCTTGCTCCAGTGAGTGGAACCATTGTTAAGAATCTGATGGTGGATTCTGATGGAAAGATTGTTTCGAAGGCTCAACCCATTTTTAAAATCAAACCGGATGAAATTCTAAAAGAGGAATCTCCAGAAGAAATTCGATCTAGAAAAGTAAAAGTAACAAAAGAATTGGGTCTCGGCTAATCAGCCGTAACCCACAATTGTTTTGTAAATTTCAGTAAGAGGGAGGATGTGATTCACTCCTCCTCTTTTGATTGCCTCTTTCGGCATTCCAAATACTACCGACGTTTCTTCATTTTGGGCAATCGTATCAGCCCCAGCCTCTTTCATTTCCAAAAGTCCCGAAGCCCCATCATCACCCATTCCAGTCATAATGATTCCTTTGGAATTCTGTCCCGCTTGTCTTGCAACAGAACGAAATAACACGTCCACAGAAGGTTTGTGTCGATTTACCAAAGGACCATCTGCCACATCCACAAAATACTGGGCTCCAGATCGCCGAACTGTCATATGGCGGTTCCCTGGAGCGATTAGGGCAAGACCTCTCACAACACGGTCGCCATCTTTCGCTTCCTTAACACTAATATCACAAATAGAATCCAAACGTTTGGCAAAAGTTTCTGTAAATTTTTCTGGCATGTGTTGTACGATAACAATGCCGGGTGTTTTGTCTCTGGTGAGTTTGGTAAGGACTTCTTCCAGTGCAATTGTCCCGCCAGTGGAAGTTCCAATGGCAACAATTTTTTCCGTTGCTTGCAATTGTGAGATATCTTGTTTTTTTTCCGTTTTAACCGAAAACTCTTTTCTCTCTGTTGGATTCGGAAGAGCTTTTAGCGAAACGGATGCGGCTGCAATCACTGCATCTGTTAGTTCAATGGTTGATTCATGTAAAAAATCTTTTAAACCAATTTTCGGTTTTGTAATGATTTCACAAGCGCCAAGGCTCATGGCAATCATTGCAGTATCTGATCCTTCTGTGGTTAACGTGGAACATATTACAACTGGAGTTGGTCTTTCTGCCATTATCTTTTTTAAAAAAGACAATCCATCCATTCTTGGCATTTCTATGTCTAAAACGATCACATCCGGCCAATCATTTTTCATTTTATCCAAGGCAAAGATAGGATCCGAGGCACTCCCTAAAAATTCAAAGATTGGATCGCTTTTGAATATTTCGGTTAACACTTGTCTTACGACAGCAGAATCGTCGATTACAAAAACCTTAATTTTTTTCATAAAATTACTTTTTTTCTACCCAAACTTCGCCGTCCCAGACGGTAAAATAAATTTTTCTTGATAAGGTGCCGCCTACATCTTCGGAAATGATTTTGATTTCATTTTCTTTTAGAATCTTTTTTGCGAATTCCGCATTTCTGTTTCCAACATGGGAAGTTGAGTTTTCTTTTAGGATTTCCCTTTCTTCATTTAAAAACATATTAGATCCTCCGAAAATTTTCGCATAGAATTCGTTAGGTTGTAATTTGTGTTTTTTTATTTCTGATAAAAAGAACGTAACAGCATCTATCCCGTATTTATGTGTTTTTTCTGAATGAAGATCTGCTGGAGTAGGGAGTAGGTAATGGCACATTCCTCCGATGTGTCTGTTGGGATGCCACAAAACGATGGACACACATGAGCCGAGTAGGGTCCTGACTCTAAATTCTGGCCCCCCAAAAAAAATTTCTCCAGGGTTCAGAAAACGATCAATCACTTCACTTGGTGCATCCATTACATCACATTGGACGATGATTCTTGGATGGAATGTAACTCGGAAAGTTCCAGAATTTGGTTCACTTTCAAGATAATTACAAATTTATTTTCTAATTTCCCAAGCCCTTGGATAAAATCTAAACGAATTTTTGATCCAAAACTTGGTGGATCCTCAATGGATTCTGGTGCAATATCAACTACTTCGTTAACGGCGTCCACAAGTAATCCAACATCAATGATTTCATTTTCCATTTTGATTTCAGTGATGATGATACAAGTTTTCCGATTGGTTTCTGTTTTTCTTTTATAGAATCTCATATTGAGATCAATCACTGGAACAACATTCCCTCTAAGGTTGATCACTCCAGGTATGTATTCAGGCATCATCGGAACATGGGTTACCGATTCGAATTCAATGATCTCTTTGATGTATAAAATTCCCAAACCAAAGAGTTCTTCCGAAATTAAAAAAGTTAGGTATTGTAGTTCCTGCATATCGGTATCCTACTTTAATACTTTTGGAATTTGTTATTGTCATCAGACGGATCCACCTTTCTTGCACTTGGTGTTTGTAGTCTAGTGGCATTTTTTGCCAATGGCTTAGTATGTTTTGAATCTAAGGCTGATTGGAGGGTTGATTGTTTTCCCAATTTGAAGAAACTAATGGAAGACAGTAATTTCTCTGCTTGGGCTTGCAGCTCTTCGGCGATAGCTGCTAATTCTTCAGATGCACTTGCTGACTGTTGCGACACTTGGTCCAGTTGCCCCATTGCCTTATTCACTTCGTTCACTCCAGAAGATTGTTCCTGGCTTGCCGCAGTAATTTCTTGGACTAGGTCAGCTGTTTTGTTGATTGCTGGAACAATTTCTTCAATGAGTTTTCCCGCAGACTCTGCAATTTGCACTGAACTTCCTGCTAAACTTCCAATTTCATTGGCTGATTTTTGAGAGCGTTCTGCCAATTTTCTTACTTCAGAAGCAACAACTGCAAAACCTTTTCCATGTTCACCGGCTCTTGCCGCTTCAATGGCTGCATTTAATGCAAGTAAGTTGGTTTGGTAGGCTATGTCTTCAATGATTGAAATTTTATCTGCAATTTCTTTCATAGCAGAAACTGTGTTTCTGACTGCTTCTCCACCTTGTTTTGCATCTCTAGCAGATTTTGTCGCAATGGTGTCTGTTTGTTTTGCGTTTTCAGCATTTTGGTCTATAGAGGCACCCATTTCTTCTAACGAAGCAGATGTTTCTTCCACTGATGCAGCTTGTTCACTGGCTCCTTGGGAAAGTGTACTCGCTGTGGAAGCTACTTCATCTGCAGCATTGACAAGAGCGTCGGTATTGGTTCTTACATCATTAATGATATCGACTAATTTTTTCGATGTATTGTTAAAAGAGTCTCTAAGCTTTGCAAAGCCTCCTTCATACTCATTAGTGATTAATTGTGTGAGATCACCGGTTTCTAATGCAGATAGTCCTACTACAAGATCATCTACTATGCGGGCTGTTTCGATCGCTAGATTTTTTTGCTCTGTGATGTCTGTTGCAAACTTTATAACTTTATATGGTTTTCCATTTAAATCCAGGATTGGATTGTAGGTTGCTTGTAACCAAACAATTTTCCCATCTTTACCAATCCTTCTATACTCAGCGGTTTGGAATTCACTTCGATTGAGGGCAGCCCAAAATTGTCTGTATTCTTCTGAATTAACCATGGTAGATTCTACAAACATTCTATGGTGTTTCCCTACAATTTCCTGCAAACCATAACCCATTGTTTTTAAAAAGATATCATTGGCAGTGATGATTGTTCCATCCATATTGAATTCAATAGTCGCCTGGGCTTTGTTAATTGCTTCAATTTGACCAATAAATTCTCTTACAACTTTTTTATTTTCTGTGATATCAGTTGCAAATTTGATGACTTTGTAAGGTCGTCCGTTGGCATCAAGGATGGGTGTGTATGTGGCTTGGAGCCAAACTTCTTTTCCATTTTTACCAATTCGTTTGTATTCTGCTGACTGGTATTCTCCGCGGTTGAGGGCGGCCCAAAATTGACGGTATGCTTCTGAATTTGCCTCTTGTGTTTCTACCAAAATTCTGTGGTGTTGGCCTTTGATTTCATTTAAATTATAATCCATCAAATTGAGGAACTTTTCATTTGCAGTTGTGATCGTTCCATCCATACTGAATTCAATAGTCGCCTGAGATCTTTCAATAGCTTTTGAGTTAGCATTGGACTCTGTTACATCAGCCCATTCAACTACACTACCTAATCTTTCTCCTGAATCTGTAATGATAGGATTCGCAATTAAATTAAATTCTCTGTTTCCTATTTTTATACTCGTTTTATGTTCGGATGTAAATGAGCCTAGAATTCTACGTTGGTGGCTCGGGTCCTTATGGTAACTGTCAATGTTACTACCCATCAAATCTCTGAGTGAAAAGTTACGCAATTGAGTTTTGATATCTGCTTCCGATTTCTCAAACATATTATGAATCGATTTGTTCATGTAGACCACATTCAAATCTAAGTCGGAAATCATTACATTCGTGGATACACGGTCTAAGGCAGTTTTGATTTGAATTGCATCTCTAAGTGGTTTTCCAACTTGTTTTAATAACAAAAAGAGTAGGCTTGCGGTTATGAAAAGAAAGATGACTCCTGCAATATAGATTGGAAACAGTTTTTCTTTTGGCGTTGTTTTGTCTTTTGCGATTTCAGAAATACTTTCCTTTGTGAGTTGGGAGTTCCATTTAGAAATGGAACTAGAGTAGGGTTTCCAGTATTCGGAAATCTTTGACTTAAGATTCTCTTTTTTAAGAAGATCCTCCGGTTCATTTAGGTAGGATTTTATGTTAGTTATATATTCATCTTTCTGTGAAATCGCTACTTTGAGGATGTTGGATTCTTCCGTGGAGGTTGGAAGGGTAACAATTTGTTCCCAGGCTGAATTTAATTTTTCTAAATCATATTTAATTTTTGCAACGGAGGTTTTATCCACCTCTGGTGACTGAAGAACAGAAAAAAGGTCTGTTTGGATTGATTGGCTAAGATTCCAAATAGAAGTTAGGTTCTCTGATTTTTGCAAATGAACCTTTGTTATTTCTTCTGAATGATTTACATTCGAAAGTATTCCCCAAGAATAAGCCGAAGTCCAAATCACAAAAATTAGACCCGTAAGAAAAAAGCCTATCAGCTTAGTGCTTATCTTTATATTTTTCATATCATCCTCTTCATTTATATAATCTTTCGTTTTCGACAGCTATCGTTCTTTCAAATAGCGATGGTATGTCAATGATCAAGGCTACATTCCCATCACCGAGAATGCTTGACCCACTCACACCTTTTACATGGCGGAATACGGAACCCATTGGTTTAATCACTGTTTGGTATTCTCCTAGAAGTCGTTCCACAACGATCCCGGCTTTTTTTTCTCCGTTTCTGACTATGACGATATTTTCCCTGTAATTTTCATCATTTGATTCACATGGATAATAATCTTTTAGGCGGAGAAATGGAATCAAACTTCCTCGTAGTGCAAAAAATTGATTGGAATCTACTTTGTTGTCGTCGGTAAAGTGTAAACATTCCAAAACCATATCCATTGGAATGATAAATTGGTTTTTGCCCACTTCGACCAAAAAACCATCAATAATTGCAAGTGTTAACGGGAGACGAATGATAAAAAGGCTTCCTTGATTGGGTGTGGATTTAACTGTAATCGTACCACGGAGGGATTCAATATTCTTTAACACTACATCAAGACCCACACCTCTGCCAGAAACATTAGTAATCTGTGATGCAGTAGAGAGGCCTGGGTGGAAAAGAAGTTTGAAAATTTCATCTTCAGAATCGGGAATTGGACCCGAGACTAAACCTTTATCAATTCCTTTTTGCCAAACTTTTTCTTTTTGGATCCCATTTCCATCATCGGTGATTTCGATTACGACACTTCCTGCTTCATGAAATGCATTGAGTTTGATGGTACCTTGTTTTGGTTTTCCCTTTTTTTCTCTAACCTCGGAAGTTTCTAATCCGTGGTCGCATGCATTACGAACTAAATGAGTCAGAGGATCGCCTAACTTTTCCACGATATTTCTGTCTAGTTCTGTTTCATTACCTTCTGTGATGAGTTTGATATCCTTCCCAAGTTCTTTTCCTAAGTCGCGGACAGTTCTTGTATACTTTTGAAAGGTATCCCCGATCGGAACCATTCTTAGTTTAAGGGAAATTTCTCTTACTTCATTGAGAAGTCTCATGGCAAGCATGGATGATTCTTGTAAATTTGAATCTTCCGTATTACCAATGAGTTGGTTCATATTAGCACAAGAGACAACAAGTTCTCCTACACGGTTAATCAATGTATCAATTCGTTTTGAGTCGACTTTTATTGTTGATGATTTGTTCTGATCTTGTTTTTGATTAGAGGTCGTTTTATCTTCTTGAATTTCCTCTGAAAGCTGTTGTGAAGGAGGGGAAGTATTTTTTTCTTGGGAGATTGAAGTTGTGATTCCTGTTTTTCTTTTTTTTAATTCTTCGAAGTAGTTAACTAAACTATTATCAGTTAGAATTTGTATTTCTCTCCAAATATTACCCAATAGAATTTCTTCTTCAGGTAGCTGAAAGGAAAGGTCCGCCAGGTCTTCTATGTTTGCACCAGGAGGAAGGATGTGTAAAAAAGAATCTGCTTCAATAAAGTTAAAAACCTTTCTTACTGCATCTAAATCAGAGTCTGAAATCAAATGGATTTCAAATCCTAAATAACAGGATTCTGGATCAAATTCATTTTGGTTAGGAATCGTTTCAGTGATAGTTTTTACCGATTGAATTTTCCCAATTTTTTTTAAATACCCGATAAAGGAGATAGGATCCAATCCTTGAGAAAAAACATTTCGATTCGGACGGAAGGAAATCAAGTAACCTGAGATTGAACCGTTTGAATTTTGGTTTGAAGGAGAATGATTGTTTGTTGTTGGTGAATCCAAATGGTTTGGATTTACTTTACCCGAATTTCCAATTTCCGTTTGAGTTTTTTCGGAGGAATCATTTTTTTCGCCTTGGAATGGCTTCATTAAATCCAAAATTGAATTTCCAAAAGATATTTTTGAATCAGGTATTTTTCCCTTGGTTTCCTCTGCCACCAAATAAGAAAGATGGTCTTTTGCCTTTAATAAAATCTCTGTTAATTCAGGTCGAAATTTTATTTCATGAGAACGCAATCGATCTAGTAGATTTTCCACAACATGGGTAAACTTAACTGTGGATTCAAAGCCAAACATTCCCGCTGTACCTTTGATTGTATGGACGGCACGAAAGATAGCATTCAAATCTTCATCGTTTGGAGTGGACGTTTCTGTACGTAAAAGAATCGCCTCCATATCCCGAAGGAATTCGTCTGATTCAACTAAATAGGCATCTATAACCTCTGTTAAATCCATTAATTGACTTTCCTCGTTCCATACTTAAATTCAACTTCGTTCGCATGTTCCTTTTTTACCTTCACGCGGTCTCCAAAAAAACTAACCAATCCCAAAAGATCTAAAACTTTCAAAATAGGAAGTGAATGGTTCTCTAATTTTATGGAAAAATGTTTGTTTTGACTTAATGTCTTAAGATACATTAAAAACTGAATTCCGGCTGAATCCACTCGTTGGATCCCATTTAAATCCAACTGGATTGTTTGACCTTGGGAACTTGTCCAAACTTCAGACAATTTTTTCCACTCCTTGACAAAGGGTACAGTTAGATACCCTTCCCAAGTGATTGTGAAGCCATCGTTTGTCTTTTTAAGATTTTGGACTGGTTCCATATTATGTAACTAGTTTTGCAATGGTATCTAACAGTTCTTCTGGAGAAAAAGGTTTTGTTAACCAAGCCTTGGCGCCAGCATCAATACCTTGTTGTTTTTTTTCAGGTTGAGACTCTGTCGTTAACATGATGATCGGAGTGAATTTGTATTTAGGATTGTCTTTCACCTTTTTAATAAAGCTGATCCCATCCATATTTGGCATATTCATATCCGAAACGATTAAATCGACTTCGTTAGTTTCTAATTGTTTTAAACCTTCTAATCCATCACCAGCTTCAATGAGATCAAAGTTTGCATTCTTTAGATGTACGGAGATAATCTTACGAAATACCGCAGAGTCATCGATGATCAATATCTTTCTATTCATGTTTTGTTTCCTTATTTCTCGTTTTGGATTGGCAAAAATATTTCTGCAATGATGCAATCTGTTTTCACTTGCGTAGTATGGTCGGTCGCATTTCTAATGAAAAACATTCCATTGTGTCTGTGGAGAATATAATCAACCATTGTTAATCCTAAACCTAAACTGAATTTTTCTTTAGAGAAAAAACTCTCCACTGGTGGATGAATTCGAAAAAAAGGTTCTTTTAGTTTATTTTCAAACTGGGTTAATTGTTTTGCATATTCATCATTGATGATATTGTTTTTTGCGGAAAGGCAGAAATATCCATCAACAAAGGTAACAAAAATATCAAAGTGAGATTTCCTTTTGGAATATTTAAGACCATTTGTAATTAATTCATAAATAGCGGCTTTTATTGCATCTAAATCCAGATCAAGGATAACCGATTGTTTTATAACGGGTAAGTTTACCTTTAACTCACGTTCAGTAATTTGATCCCGAAAAGTTTCGACTAGGGAAGGTAGTAAACTGAGCAGGCTATCACTTTTGGTTTTAACCAATTTAACTTTATTCTGAACGATTTCTACTGCGCGGTCTAATCCACTCATCATTGCATTATTGTGTTCGTGGTTTTCATAAAGAAGATCCCAAAATTCTTTGTTGATCGAGTATTCTTTTCCCAAGTCAGTTTTCATTTGTTGGATAGAGGCTATGATAGTTGACATGGCCCCAAGTCCCGAACCTTGCATTAATGTTGTTTTTAAATTTTGAATCGAATGAAGTTCTGAATTGATTTCATTTGTTTTTCTATGTGTTTCTTTGTAGTTTAGCCATTCCAATTGGCTTTTTAATTCTTTTGATTCCTCATCAATGAGAAGTGATTCCATTCTCTTTAAGTAGACGTATTCTAATGCTTTTTCTAAACGATCGGCAACAATTTCGACATGGAGGGGCTTTAAAAGATAATCGTAAACACCCATTTTCATGATATCGATGATTTCATCGATTTGGTCTATGGCGGTTTGGATGATAAAAACGGCGTTTGGTTCTAATTTTTTCTGTTCTTGGATGAATGATTTTCCATCTAAAACCGGCATCATCAAATCCACCAAATACAGGCTATATGGACGTTTTGCCGCCATCTCGAGGGCAACCTTTCCATCTTCAGCCACATAGGCTTCTATACCGATCCTTTTGCAAATACCCTCCAAAAGGACTTGGTTTTCCTTTTTATCTTCAATGATTAGGATTGGTTCTTTGGGACGTCTTAATTGTTCCTTGAACTGGTGATTTGCGGATAGACTTTGATTTACGTTCGATTCCACCATATAGATTATCGGAAATCATACGGTATAATTCTATTAGGTTCAATTCCTTTATTTTATTATTTCAGGTAACCTAAGTTTAAAAATAGAGCCTTGTCCTAATTGGGAATTGAGTTCGAGCGATCCGCCAAGGCGTTGTGCCAATCCCTGGGAAATTGAGAGACCAAGACCAGTTCCTTCAATGTTTCCATCGTCGTTTAACCGGGTGAAGGTATGGAATATACGATTTTGATCATTTTCAGAGATTCCTGGTCCAAAATCTTGGACCGATATCTCTAAATGGCCCTCAACCCATTCGCAATCCATTTCAATGTGTGGATTGTTTGCGTACTTAATCGCATTTGCGAGTAGATTTAGTAGGATCTGTTGGATTTTGCCTGAATCCGAAGTTAGATTATTGGAAAATTTTGCTGGCCGGAATCGAATCTCCATCCCCTTTGCCTTTGCTTGCGGTTGAATAAGCTCCAAGGTTTGGCGACATATATCTTCCGGTTT
Source organism: Leptospira harrisiae (assembly GCF_002811945.1). Lineage (NCBI taxonomy): Bacteria > Pseudomonadati > Spirochaetota > Leptospiria > Leptospirales > Leptospiraceae > Leptospira > Leptospira harrisiae. The sequence goes on from NZ_NPDX01000001.1 coordinate 1,482,847, forward strand.
AAACGTTGTTAATTGGACCATAATTTGTCCAGATTCGATTTTCATCAAATTTAGGATTTCATTGATCATATTGAGAAGCCTTGTCCCACCGGTATAAATATAGTTTAAATATTCTTTACCTGTTTCGTCTGTCTCTGGCAATTGAATGAGTTTTGAAAATCCAATAATGGAATTCAATGGGGTTCTCAGTTCGTGACTCATGTGAGCTAAAAATTCTGTTTTGGCTCGGTAGGCACGTTCCAATTCTTCTTTTGTTTTGGTAAGGGCGACCGTTCTTTCTAAAACTAAGGATTCCAATGTGGACTTGTATCGATTTAATTCGGTCAGGTCCATGTCTCTTTGTACAAAAAGTCCCATCCATCGGCTCACAGTCTGGTAAATGAGTAGGTTTTCGAGTTCAATTGGGGAATTCTGTTTGTATTTGAAAAACCCCATCACGCCCAAAAACTGATTTTCAAATCGAACGGAAATAAGTAAGATTGTTTCTGCTTTCGTTTCGTCAAAAAACCATTTTTCCCTTCGAAAAGCTTTATTTGCGCTTAAATGGATTGTGCTTCCTTTTTTTAATTTATGAAGCCAGCGTCCAAGTCCTAATTCATACCAGTCCTCTTTGTAGAACTGAACAGGCAAAAGAGGGTATTTAGTTGTTTTACGCTCGTTCGCCCAAAGTTTAAACCTATCTTTATTTTCTACTGGTTCATATTTCAGAAAAAAAACAGAATCCATTTCAGTAAAGTTTAACAATTGATAAAGGGCGCTAGGTAATCCTTCTCTGACAGATGGTTGTTGAATCAAGATTTGAATTGATGAAGCAACTCCTAGTTCAAATCGTAATCGCCATGCAATTTCTTCTTCTTGTCTTCGTTTTGTGGTGATATCTTTAATAAAGAATTGCGAATAATCTTTATTCGGTTCTCCATAAGGGAAAACAAATAGTCCAAAAGAAATTTCTAAAATTGTTCCATTATCGATATATAATAATTCTGTAGAAAAATCATTATTATTGATTTTGTTAATTAAAAAATTGTTTATGTTAAATTCTAATTGTAAGGATTCAAATTTTGAATTTTTTAATAGATATTCGAAGCTTTTTTTAAATTTATCGATAGCAATGATCGCAGTACCCATTTCATTGCCTTCAATCGAAGCTTTGAATAATGACCATGGATCCATACTAATACTGTTTGAGTAACTCTTTCGGAAGCTTAAAACTCATTGTATCTTCCCTGCTTTCTGGAAAAAGGGAAACCTTAGCTTCGGGAAAATGTCTTAAAATCTCTCCTACTATTTCGTCCACAAGAACTTGCGGGCTTGAGGCACCTGCAGTAATGCCAAGGGTTCTTATCCCTGATGTTTTGATATGGTTTGGATCTACATCTTCTTTTTTAGAGATTTGGAAACTCGCTGGCCTTGTTTTTTTGGCCAATTGGCATAAACGAACTGAATTCGAAGAATTTTCGGCACCAATCACGAGCATTGCATCGACAGATTCTAACATGGATCGAACTGCTTCTTGTCGCTCTGTTGTCGCATAACAAATATCATCCTTTTGCGGATGTTCAACATAAGGGAAAACTTCTTCAATTTTTTTGACAATATTTTTTGTATCGGCAACGGAGAGGGTGGTTTGCATCAAATAGGTTAAAGGTTTATCTTTTGAAATTTTGCCTTTAAGGTTTTCCACGTCTTCAGGTGATTCCACAAGATACATATGTGCTTCTCCCATTGTCCCAATGGCTTCATCGTGGCCTCTATGGCCGATGTAGATGATTTGATGGGTATCTTTGATATTCCGCGCTTTTTTATGAACCCTTGTGACGAGGGGGCAGGTAGCATCTCCAATTTTCATTTTGCGTTCGGTGGCTTCTTTCACAACTTCAGGCGATACTCCATGTGCGGAAAACACAACTGTGGCGCCATCAGGAACTTCTTTTAGTTCATCGATAAACCGGATTCCCTTTTTCTTCATTTCCTCCACAACCCTTTGGTTATGGACGATTTCTTTACGAACATAAAGAGGGGTTTCAGGGTTTTCTTGAAATGCGGTTTCCACATAGGAAATGGCATATTTCACTCCAGCACAAAATCCACGGGGGTTCGCTAAATATATTGTCTCTAACACTGAATCAGGCCTGCCTTTTCTTTAAATCCAACTCCATAGAATTTCCAGGACATATTTTAGAAAAGGGGAAGTTCTATTTTTATTCAATTTTTATTTCATTTTCCCTATTATCCTCCCTAGCGGAATGACCGATCCTTATCTTGAAAGGGCCAAGGATGGCCTCTTCGAAAATTCATCAATTTCTCGGACTTTAGTGAAAACTTAAGTGGCGAGGGAACGGATTCAAGGAGGAACCCGGATGATTATCAACCACAACGTAAGTGCGATCTTTGCACACAGAACTTTGAAGTCTAACGACGCGAACCTGAGCAAAGATATCGAAAAGTTGTCTTCTGGTATGCGTATTAACAAAGCCGGAGATGACGCATCTGGACTTGCAGTGTCTGAGAAAATGAGAACTCAGATTGCTGGTCTTCGACGTGCAGAACAGAATACTGAAGATGGTATGTCCCTCATTCAAACGGCGGAAGGATATCTTCAAGAAACACACGAAATCGTTCAACGTGTTCGTGTACTCGCGGTGCAAGCTGCGAACGGTATCTACTCGGAAGAAGATAGACAACAGATCCAAGTCGAGGTTTCACAGCTAGTGGACGAGATCGATCGTATTGCTTCTCAAGCAGAATTCAACAAAATGAAACTGCTTACAGGAGCATTTGCTCGTCTCAACCCAACTGCTAGTATGTGGTTCCATATTGGAGCTAACATGCACCAAAGAGAGCGCGTGTACATTGAAACAATGAACACTGCTGCATTGGGATTAAGAAACCCTACGGTTCTTACTTTCATCTCTCTTTCGACTGCAGGTAAAGCAAACTCCGTGATCGGACTTTGTGATGATGCCCTAAGAGTGATCTCTAAACAAAGAGCTGACCTTGGTGCTTATTACAACCGTATGGAGCATGCTGCGAAAGGACTTATGAATGCTTATGAAAACACACAAGCATCTGAGTCTCGTATCCGTGATACTGACATGGCTGAACAAATGACCAGTTTCACAAGATACCAAATCTTAACTCAGGCTGCTACATCAATGCTTGCGCAAGCAAACATGAAGTCTCAGTCAGTGATGAGATTGCTCCAGTAATAGGATAAGAGAAACTAAAGGCCGGGCAGGGTGGTTGGGGCCCCGTCTTTGGTTTCTCGATTTTCTTTTTTGAAATTCCCTCTAAATTTGAACCTTCCTCTTTTCTTTGATCATTTTCCTTTTTTTACTTAAAAAGATAAATTCATTCTCCGAAAACGAAACATTCTATTTATTTGAAATAGTGAGTACACTCTATGAAATTAGATATTGATTCTGCCTACGAAGCGATCCAATCAATCGTTTTGAAAACTCCACTTCAATTCCATTCAAAACTATCTGAAAATTTTAAAGCCCAAATTTATATCAAACGAGAAGATTTACAAATTGTAAGATCCTATAAAATCCGGGGTGCTTACAACTTAATTCAAAGTTTAACCATAGAAGAAAGAGCGCAAGGAGTTGTTTGTGCAAGTGCAGGAAATCATGCGCAAGGGGTAGCTTATTCTTGCAAAACATTAAACCTCTCTGGAGTGATTTATATGCCAGCCATCACTCCTAAACAAAAAATCAACCAAGTAAAAATGTTTGGTGGCAATTGGATCGAAATTGTGTTAGTAGGTGATACGTTTGATGAATGCCAGACCTTCGCTTTGGAATATGCCAAAACTCATAACAAAGTATTTGTACCACCTTTTGATCATGTCAAAATTATGGAAGGTCAAGGTACTGTTGCCAAAGAAATTTTAGACGAAGAATCTGACATCGATTATGTGTTTGTTCCCATTGGTGGTGGCGGGCTCTGTGCTGGAATTGGTAGTTATTTTAAAGAAAAATCTCCAAATACGAAAATCATTGGTGTCGAACCTTTTGGTGCCCCTTCCATGACAGAAGCACTGAAAGAGGGAAGGCCCGTTTCCCTTAAAAAAATTGATAAATTTGTAGATGGAGCTGCGGTGAAAAAGATAGGAGAACTTACCTTTCCTATCTGTAAGGAAGTCCTTTCTGATACGTTACTTGTAAAAGAAGGTAAGGTTTGTTCCACTATTTTGAAATTATACAATGAAGATGCCATTGTTGCAGAACCCGCAGGAGCATTGAGTATTTCTGCATTGGATTTGTATGCAGATCAAATTCGTGGGAAAAAAGTAGTCTGCGTCCTTAGTGGTGGAAATAACGATATCGATCGAATGCAAGAAATCAAAGAAAGGTCGCTCCTTTTTGAGGGTTTAAAACATTATTTTATCGTACGTTTTGCACAGAGACCCGGAGCTTTGAAACAGTTTGTAAACGAAATCCTCGGCCCGAACGATGATATTGTTCGATTTGAATTCATACAGAAAAACAATAAAGAATCGGGGCCTGCCCTTATTGGTATTGAGCTAAAATCTAAAGATGATTTCAAGGGTTTACTCGAGAGAATGGATTCCTTTCACCTTAACTTTACTTTGGTGAACCAAGATGAAAATTTATTTGAATATCTAGTTTAGGATTTTTTGGATAGGCTGTATAATGTTAGGTGATGGTTCGTTGGTCGATTCTCCTTGGATACTTTAGAAAATATTTTATTTTTGACCAAAAATCTTTCCAATTTCTTTTGCTAAAATATCTGGATTCACCTAAAGGTTTTTTGAATCTTATCGATATCTATAGTGATTGAATGATCGTCGTACAGCTAAAAGCCCGGAGTGATTGCCGGGCTTTTGTATAACTATGAACTTTTTAAGTATAAAATTCAAACTTTTGGTAAGAGTCTTTTCTTTTTAAATGGAATGTGATAAACAGGCCTCATTGGGTGGCGGGTGGATAACCCCACCCAGTTCGAATAGGGCGGGGATAGTATACCTACCGAGTCCCTAACTTGCAATTTAAAAACCTTCACCGAGCCGAAGAAGTGCAATTTATTTTTTAAGCCCGAATCACAAACAGAGCAAGAGTCGCAAACAAATTAGGGAATAGTTTGATTTGTCTCGTCCTGTTAAAAAAAGCTCGGTGCAAAACCTTGATCCTTTCAAAATCGCAAAAATCTTCAAAATCCTTTCCAGATAAATAATGTAAGTTAGGTGTATCATACCAGTGGAAAGGCATAAGTTCGGTCACGGGAGTTTTACCGCTAAGTAAGATGGAAGAGCGAATTTGCCAATGCGAAAAGTTAGGAAATACAATGATCACCTGTTTGCCAATTCGTAAACATTCTTTAATGATTTCACCAGGGTTTAACGTCTGTTGTATGGTTTGGTTGAGGATAACAAAATCAAAGCTATGATCTAAGTGGTGTTTTAGGCCGTCATCAATATCACCATGATGGACATATAAGCTTTTTTTTACACATTGTATGATACATTTATCATCTTTTTCGATCCCTTGGACACGAACCCCTTTGTTTTTTAGGATTAACATGAGTTCTCCATACCCACAGCCAAGGTCTAATACTCTTTCTCCGGGTTTGACAAGATTGGCAATGTAAGAGATATCAGGCCTGTTTTTTAAATCCAATCCCAAGGTTTCATTTGTATGGATGTTCAAAGGAAAACTCCTTCGTCTGTTGAGCTTAAAAAATCCCGAAGAATGGAATCTTGTTGTTCACTGGGTAATAAAAAACTATCATGTCCGGCAGGATTGTTGAGTTCCACAAAACTAACAGGAACTGCATTGACTTCTAGCGACTTCACAATTTCTTCTGATTGGTAAGGCGGATAGAGCCAATCTGATGTATAAGCCACAACTAGAAAACGACACCTAACTTTTGCTAAAACTTTTGTTAGGTCTTTCCCGGTTCCTAAACTAAAATGGTCAAGTGCCTTTGTAACGTAAATATATGAGTTTGCATCAAACCGATCCACAAAGGATTCCCCTTGGTAGATAAGATAACTACCCACAGCGAAGTCGGTGGATTGGATATTTCCTTTGGGTGGTTTTCGACCAAATTTTTCACGCATCATCTCATCACTTAAATATGTGATGTGTCCCATCATCCGTGCCAGTGCTAACCCTTTTGATGGTCTATTTTCTTGGGTATACAAACCTTGGTTCCAGTTGGGATCAGACAGGATGGCTTGTCTTCCCACTTCATTAAAAGCAATTTGTTGTGCAGAGTGTTCGGAAGAAGATGCCATCACAATACAATTTTTAAGTCGGTCTGGATAAGCGACTGACCATTGTAAGGCTTGCATCCCACCCATAGAACCACCGGCAACAGCAAATAATTTATGAATTCCAAAATGACTGATTAATTTTTCTTGTGCGTTTACCATATCTCCAATGGAGACAAAAGGAAAAGTCGATTGGAAAGGTTTACCTGTTTTTCCATTTACTGTAAGTGGTCCACTAGAACCCTTACAACCACCAATCACGTTGGAGGAAATGATAAAGTAACGATTTGTATCAAAGGCTTTGCCTGGGCCTATGTAATAATCCCAGTAACCGGGACGTTTGTCTCCCTCATGAAAACCGGCAGCATGAGCATCACCGGAGAGAGCATGGCAGACTAAGATGGCATTGTCTTTTTTATCGTTTAATGTGCCGTAAGTTTCATAGGCAATTTCGAGAGGAGTGATGGTTTCACCCCCCTCTAAAGTCAAAGTGTCAAATTGAATGACCTGAGTGTATACTACACCTACGGATCCGTGGGAAAACTCGTTCTTTTCGGAGGTAGGCATAGTCTTAATCAGATATTTTTTAATGCCTCTTCCAAGTCTACCAGAATGTCATCAATGTTTTCAAGACCAACGCTCAAACGAACAAACCCCGGAGTGACTCCTGCGGAAATTTGTTCAGGTCCTGTCAACTGTTGGTGAGTTGTGGAAGCTGGGTGAATGGCAAGAGACTTCGCATCACCGATGTTAGCGAGTAAACTGAATAACTCAAGTCCATCAATAAATTTTTTGGCTTTTTCCACACCACCTTTGATTTCAAATCCTACGATCGCACCGAAGAGTCCACGTTCATGGTACTTTTTAGCGGTAGCAAAGTCTTTTCCTGTTGGAAGACCTGGGTAGTTGACCCATTCAATTTTAGGATGTTTTTGTAAAAACTCCGCTACTTTTAGGGCATTGCTTGAATGACGTTCCATACGAAGGGGGAGTGTTTCCACACCTTGTAAAATTTGCCAAGCGTTGAAAGGAGAAATCGCAGGGCCAAGATCTCTGAGTCCTTGGACTCGGGCCTTTAAGATAAATGCAATATTCACTCCACCAAATGGTTCGAATTTTCCGAACACTTCCCAAAATTTCAACCCATGGTAAGATGGGTCTGGTTCAGTAAAGTTTTTGAACTTTCCGTTTCCCCAGTTAAAGGAACCAGCATCTATGATGATCCCTCCAATAGAAGTTCCATGACCACCTAAAAATTTAGTGAGTGAGTGAACAACAATGTCAGCACCATGTTTGATTGGGTTCACTAAATAAGGAGAAGGCATAGTGTTATCAATCACTAGAGGAACACCTACTTCTTTTGCAACTTTACTCACTGCAGAAATATCAAGTGTATCAAGTTTTGGATTTCCTAAAGTTTCCGCATAAAAAGCTCTTGTCTTTTCATTGGAAGCTTTGCGGAAATTTTCAGGATCGGATTGGTCAACAAAGTGAACTTTGATACCCAGTTTTGGAAATGTATAATGTAGAAGGTTGTAAGTTCCACCGTAAAGTGAGGAAGAGGCTACAATCTCTTGACCTGCTTCTACAATATTGAGGAGTGCTAACATTTCTGCACTTTGGCCAGATGCTGTTGCGAGAGCTGCCACACCACCTTCCAATGCTGCCACACGTTTTTCTAAAACATCTGTGGTTGGGTTCATGAGCCTTGTGTAAATATTTCCAAACTCTTGTAAGCCGAATAGTCGTGCGGCATGGTCAGTATCTTTAAATACATAAGAAGTGGTTTGGTACAAAGGAACAGCTCTCGACGTAGTCGTCGGATCCGGCTCTTGTCCTCCGTGGAGTGCGATGGTTTCTGGTTTAAAATTACGTGGCATAAATTCCCCCGATGGTCTTGTCATCCTCGTCTCCTCTTTTCGAATTGTCAAGAAAAAATCCAATAAAACGGATTCTCAGTTCACTTTATTGGATTGAGTCCGGGTAGATTATTTCTTATTTTCAGCCCAAAACCTTACGATAATGATCGTATCGTGATGAAGTATCTTCTGACCCCAGTTTTGGTTTTCCTTTTCCTGACTGTTTTCCTCCCATTGGAAGCGCAGGTTTGGGTTCCCACAGGAACAGAGTCCAGACGGGCATCCGCCTTACAATTTGATGCAGGTGCTTCTAGTTTCCAAAAGGACTATTACGGTTATTTTTCACCCAATTTCACTTACAACCATGGAAGTAATTTCGGGTATTCCTTTTCTCTTCCCATCAATGCACTGGCGGTCGACAAAGATCCACTCCAATTGGATAGTAAGGCCGGAAAAATCCGAGAGATGGATTACAATAGCAAAAATGATTATTCTAGGGTTCTGAATTATATATCCTACGGAACATACAACCAACAAATCCCAGGGAAGATAACTTATTCCGCTTACACAGGTAAGATGGTAGATGGATATATTGGCCATGGAACGATTGTAAATAAATACCAAAGTTCCTCACGGTTTGATTCTTATAACCCAGGTGTAATGGCAGATTTAAATACTGATTATGTGGGCGTACAGTATTTTGCTAACTCAGTTGTTAATTTTGAAGTGAACGCTGCTCGGGTTTATATCAAACCCCTTGCCATTGGTAAATCACTTATTTCGCTATTTGATAAATCCTCTGATTTAGTATACCTCATGAACTTACGAGGAAATGTACTCGATGAATCGGGGAGATTGAGTGTAGAAGAAGAAGCCGGTTCAGAAGAATCCAAGGCCAAAAAAGCAGAAGAGGTTAGAAAAAAGGAAATTCGACCTTATAATAAAGACTCTCGGATGGAACTTGTTGATAACGATCCATGGTACAACCGTTTGACGATTGGTTATACGAGGGCTTGGGACCGAGCTGCCCCTGTCCAAATGTCTTATAATACCAATGGATCACCTGTTACAGAAAAGAACTTAGACAATCCAAAAACAACCCAAGTGACTCGTGCTTCAGTGGAAGGAATGGATATTGAATACCGGCTCTTAAATCTTCCATTTGTAGAATTTACACCTTATTTAGATTTTAATAAAATCAAAGGTCTCGATGGAGCTCAAGGAACACATTATGGAAGTGTTTTTCGTTTAGGTACAAAAGATCTAAATGTCATTTTAAAACCTGAGTTTCGTCAAATGACGGCAAACTATGCACCAATGTACTTTGATAGTTTTTATGAAGTAGAACGATTTCAAAAATTTCCTGTTTCTGCACCCCTTCGTCCCAAATACGATTATTTAGATAACCAATCCAATGCCAAAGTTACTGGTTATTATCATACAATTTATATTAATTTTTATCACCTTGGGTTTGAATTTGCTGTGGAAGATTATGGATTAAAAGGAAACAAACGTGTGTTTGCTGCCGCTTATATCCCACTTGGATCTTCATTTTTAATGTCTTTTTATTATACAAAAAAAGGGTATGAGTCACAAGGGAAGGCTTTTGAGTTAGACAATAATACACAAGCTGCCGCTGAAATTTCGAAATCATTTGGACCGATTGTTTTACGTTTACAAAACTATCGTAAGTACTATTTAGATAGTAGCGAAAAATCTTTTGTTAGCATTGATGAAATTCGATTTTTAGTTTCAGGCGGAATTAGTTTCTAATCGAAAACAATTGGTGTAATAATGCAGAATATGCGAATTCTGTTCGCAGATTGATTTTCCCAAGACTGAGTAATTTAAATTCACATTCTTTAAAAAACAAGATATCGCCTGGTTTCCAACCGGATTCCGGTCCAAACACAAAAAGTAGGTCATCCCAAGATTTTTGAATCTCAGGCGCATTATTGGAAAAAAACTCTCCCTCTCGATCCAAAATGAGAACTGTTCCCTTCCAAGATTTTAGAAATGGTTTCCAAGGTTCTGATTGGGATAAATGTAAATTAGGAAGTTTGTTATTTCCTGTTTGGCTTAATCCTGTTTCTAAATATGAAATTGAATCCTTGGTATAAACTGGAGAGGTCCAATATTCTTTATTTTTTGATTCGGTTGCATAAAAAAAGACAGATGTTACTCCGTAGGCTCCACTTAAGTGTAAAATTTTTTTTCCAGTCTGAGGTCTTGGCAAAGAAAAGAAAGTCTGGATAGCAAGTGGTTTTAAAATATCAGGAATCGAATTAGATATTTCTAATCTTGTTTCCGATTCAGAAATGGAAGTAATTTTAAATAAATAATTTCCGGAAAAAGGGACTACCACTTGGATTGTTTCATCTTTTTCTTTTTTTAAGATCGATCGTATATGTGTATGTCGTTCACCTGTTAGGTTTACTGAATGGTTATGAATTAGTTCCTTTTGATATATAAGAATCCAATTCAAAGTTTAAATCTCGTAACTAGGTTTCGTTCCTGGTTGTAAATCTTCTTCTGGTTCTATCTGATTTTGTTCTGGTTCAGGTTCTATACTCGGATTTTGGAATTGTCCTTCTTTTACTGAATCATGCTCTGGCGTTTCTGGAATGGATGACCACTTCCAAAAATACAAAAGTAGAATTGCAAATAATAAGATGGGGATAATATGAAATTCCCTTTTTTTGGGTCCTTGTTTTGATTTTAAGTAATCAATAGGTGCATAAAGCAAATCAAGGATAAGTTCTTTATAACTTTGAAATGATGGTTTGAATTGAAAAGAGGGGATCTGTTCCGTTGATTCAAAATCATCCGAAGAGTTTAAATCGGGAACAAAAGTAAAACGATGAGAACAAACTGGACATTGAACCAAAATGGTTCCCTGTGTGGCAGGGAACCTTAACATCGTGGAACAATTCGGACATTGTTTAACGAGATTCAATTAAGAACCTGTTGTTCTTAGTATTTTAAAGAACTTTTCAATGCTTCAACGTTTTTCTTATAATGTTTATTGGAATCTCGATCGTTATAATCGAAAAGTTTTGTAAACAATTTGTCGAAGTAGTCCAAGTTCTTAAAGTAGAATTGTTTTTTGAAATTATTTCGAATTGGGTTTGTTTTTGTATTCTCTACGTTTGCAAGAATGTATTTACCAACACCTTTTTCAGAAGGAGTTTCTGGAGTTCCCCAAACAGGATAATCATCATGTTGGTAGAAGAGTTCAATTTTATCATTATGTGCTGGTGTTCCGTTAGGTGCAACATCTGCAATCACAGAAATGATTTTATCTTCTAAAACAAAATTGTTTTGATAAATATAAGTTCTTACTTTTGTAAGGTTACGAGGTTGTTCTTTTCGCGGATCAGGATCAGCGTTGTTTGCTCCTTCAAAAAAGAGTTCCATCTTTTTGAATTTTGCTCCCAAGTTTCTTCCTGAACGTCCATCTTCACTTCCTACAAAGTCAAACACTTCTAAATGCAAACAAGTGTTATCTTGTGCTTCTTGTTTGTCTGTTGCTTCACATCTTTCTCCATCAGCACTAGGTTTTCCTTTGTAAAGGACAGTGCGGTGTGGGAGAGTTCTTACTTTCATTTTAAATAAAACTGTGTGCAAACGTAGTCGTTTGTTCACTTCAGAAATATTATCATCTAGTTCTTTTTCTGTCTCAGTGATGGATTTACCGGATTGTGTTGGGTCAATTCCTGCTGAAGTAGAACCTGTTTCCGAGCTACCAGTTTGAGCGAAAACCCCAAAGTTGAGCAAAAGGATGGGGAGTATTAATTTTATTTTCATGTCCGAATCTTCCTAAAAGGTTAATTTGAGGATACCAAGGAACGACCAATGGTCGTAAACAACTATCCTGTAAAAATTATCGGTATTTCACCTAGAAGATTGAAGCCGAAACTCTTACTTTTTAGCGTTTCCATCCAAAATCTGAGAAGGAGTCCAAATAAAATGAAATTTCGGGAGCGGACAAAAAGTCCTCTTTTTCCCAGTTTTGGGTGATCCATCTACGTTCTACATAGTCACAATAATCCTTTAAATTCCTTCCGGAAGCACCATCAAGGATCTCTGCCAATTTTTGGCGTTCGTTTGGCTTCAGTTGTTTGGCATAACCTTCCAAAATTTTGCTGCGTTCTTCCTTGTTCGGTAATGGAAAATAGATCTTTCTGTCAAAACGGGACAAAAGGGCGGAATCCAGATCTGATTTTCTATTGGTCGCACCAATGGTGATGGTTCCGCTCCGTTCAGCAAACCCGTCCAGTTTTCTTAGGAGCACACTGAGTAGATTCCTTGTAGCTTCAAATAAGCCGTCCTCTCTAGAAGTAGCAAGGGAATCAATTTCATCCAAAAAAAGCATACATTTTGGAAAAAGCGCAGCAGCATCAAAAACCATGGCGAGATTCTGGGAAGACTCACCATAGTATTTGCTTAATATGGATTCGATAGGTACATAAACCATTGGTACCCCACAAAGATGGGAAACAATTTTTGCCATACTCGTTTTTCCCACTCCTGGTTCTCCTTCAAAAAGGACCGCACGAGGGAGATTTGGAGCTGGTTTTTTTCTTGTTAGTTTGGTGATTTCAAAAAATGGCTCTGGTTTCAAAACGGGAAATACCAAACTCTCTAAAATTTGTGCTTTCACTCCCTCATACCCAAATACCGAATCAAACCCCAACTCATTTCCTTTGGCTTTTTCTAGGTGCGGGTCGTACACTTCAGCGCCGAGTTGGTGGAGGAGGATTCTTGGATCCCTGGCTTCGGCTCCTTCTGTTTTTAAAAAATGAAAGAGGCTGACGCAGGTTTGGATTTCCTTGGTGGAAAAATCCCCATGTTTGGAACATTCAACTTTTAAATCTGATTTGAATGAAAATCGAATTCGAAATTTTCCAGAGAGGTTTTTTTGCGGTTCAAATAGATTTTCGTTCAGCGTTTGGATGCTGATGTATCCTTCTTCAAAATTATAAATGCGAAAATTTTCGATATAATTTCTCACAATTCCAAAACAGTCCAAGATTCGGTCTTTACTCGCATTTTCTGTACGAAACCGAAAGATCGTTTCTTCTTTTTCCTGAACAAACTGGTAGTTGGCGTTTTTTAGTTCGGAGGCAAAGAGTTCCTTGGCTTTGAAATAATCCAGATGGGACGGGGAATTGGACATAAGGAACAAAATGCGGAACTTTGCCTTTTTTTTCAAGGAAGGATTTTGATTTCCACCGACGAATAGATTGGAGAGGTTGCAAAGATATGGGTGAAGGTTCACTATCACAAGAAGACATAGATGCTCTGCTCGGCGGATTTAGTGGAGGAGGAAATGCTCCTGCTGCTGGTGGTTCCGGAGGGGGAGGTGGTCTTGATGATTTAGATGCCCTGGTCGGTGGCGGCGGGGGAGATGATAATGGACCCTCTTTTGCAGACATTGCCGCAGCACTTGGACCAAGTGCGACTCCAAGTCCCACAAGGGCCGGTGCTAAGTCCCAATCCAGTGCTGGAAATAATACTGCCAATCTCAATTTACTTTTAGATGTAACCCTCCAACTCACGATTGAACTGGGACGAACTACGATGTTCATCAAAGATGTCCTCCAACTCACAGAAGGAACTGTCGTGGAGTTAGATAAAAATATTGGGGAAGAACTCGATATTTTGGCAAATGGCAAACTTGTTGGCCGAGGAAAACTCATCATTTTGGATGATTACTATGGAGTTCAAATCACTCAAATTGTTGATCCTATGGAAAGACTTGGTGGCCCAGCATTTTTATAAGTATTAAACCTTTCCAAATGACCTAACCATGTATGAATTTTGAATCACCATATACATTAGAACGGATCATCAATCCATCAGATGATTTACAATCCGAACTCTGGAACTTATTGCACGAATTCAGCATTTCCAAGTTAGGTGATTCAAACCTCGAAAAAAAAGAATTTTTTGCCATCCTTATAAAGGAAGGAGAGACTTTAGTTGCTGCCTCTCTTTGTTATCTATTTTTTAAAGGACTGAACCTCCAACTTCTATGGGTCGCAGAAGAAAAAAGGGGAATGGATTTAGGAACGAAATTACTCATTCAAATCGAAGAAGAGGCCAAAACTCTAGGGGCCACTTTGGTATTTGGTTATTCTTTTGGGTTCCAAGCCCCAAAATTTTACACAAAATTGGGTTACGAAGAAGTGGGAATGATCCCCAATTACCCAGAAGGTCAGAATTGTTATTTCCTTTGTAAAAAATTGAAAACTGATTCTCCTTGACAACGATCCTTTCTCTTTCAAACTGTATCCTATGTTAACTCTAGCCATTGTGTAGACCGCCAAAACGGTGAACTTGTTTTGGATACCCCGCCTAAATTCAATTAGGAGGCGGCTATCTTCGCACAGGCGGTCTATTCCTCTCATCCACTGTTTTGGTTTCCTCTTTTTGTTTTGCCGCAAAAACTGGATATGGTACGTGAATCCGATCTATCTAAATTTCAAAAGATCTCTAAGAAGAAACGTTTTGATGATGAAGACGAGGACTTTTCATCGCAAAAACCCAAAACAAAATCACATCGATTCCGTTCTGATGTAGATGAATTTCGTTGTGTAGAATGCAAAGAAATGGTTTTCCCACCGGGTTTTGGAACCGATCAAAGAAACCATTGTCCTAATTGTTTAACGAGTTTGCATCTTGACAATTCTCCTGGCGACCGAGCTGCCATTTGTGGAAGTAAGATGGAAGCAATTTCCATTTGGGTCAGAAAAGGGGAATGGGTGATTTTACATCGCTGCAAAGGTTGTGGGGTCATCCATGCCAATCGCATTGGGCCAGACGATAACGAAGCACTTCTTGTTTCCCTTGCTGCCCAAGCAATGGCCAAACCAAGTTTTCGATTGTTTAGAGAAAATCCGGTGGAAGACCCACCGGATGACAAATGTTAATCTACCTTTTTTGCATTCTAGGAATGTCCTATTATGCTTTTGGTTTTTTCCCTTCGGTAAGGTTGGCAATGAGATTTGGTAAATTCATCACATCCGCAGGGATGAGGATTTCTGTATTCTCTTTGGCAACATTTAGAAAGTTGTGGATGAAGGCTTTTGTGATTTGGAGTTTGATCGCAGAAGCTCCTCCTTGGTCGGAGATAGCACCGGCGATGGATTCAATTCCTTTGGCCGTAGCGACAGCAAGGGCTTCAATTTCTGTTGCTTTCCCTTCGGCAGAGTTGATCCTTCTTTGTTTTTCCCCTTCGGATTTGTTCACGGCTTCTTCTTTAAAACCGAGGGAGCGGTTGATTCGTGAATCTCTTTCCCCTTCGGAAAGAAGCACCTGCGAACGTTTGGCGATCTGCGCTTTCTTTTCTTTTTCCATCGCATCAAGGACTGATTTTGGTGGAACAATATTCAGAATTTCGTAACGATTCACTTTGATCCCCCATGGTTCCGATGCTTGGTCGATGGCAGCAACAATGGTCGAGTTGATAAGATCTTTTTCACCAATGGTTTTGTCTAGTTCCATTGTTCCGATGACAGAACGCATCGTAGTTTGTGCGAGTTGGATCGCTGCAAATTGGAAATCTTCGATTCCGTAAGAAGCACGAACGGGATCAATGATTTTTAAATAAATCACTCCATCTACCTTCACCTGTACGTTGTCATGTGTGATACAAATTTGTGGTTGTACATCGATGGACTGTTCTTTGAGAGTATGGTAATAAGCATCACGATCAATAAAAGGAATGAGGATATGAAATCCTGCTCGTAAACTCCGAGAATATTTTCCCAGTCGTTCCACAATTAAAACATCCTGCGCTGGAATGATGCGGATGCAACGGAAGATTTTATAAATCAAATAAATGGCAATGACCGACCAAAAACCTAAATATGCAAATTCCATACTATTCTCCTACCTGTGGGATTTTTGTGGTGATTTTGGAAAGTCCTTCAAACACTCCACCAATGTTTGCTAAAGTTTCGGGAACCACAGTCGTTTTCGATGTTTTCAGAATTTGACCAAGTGCATCCAAATATTCTTGGGTGATCTGTAGGCTAACAGCTTCCTTTCCACCTTTTTTGCTAATGGCTTCCGAGATCAGTTGTAAACCTTTTGCTGTTGCATTGGAAATGAGTGTGATCTCTTGGGCACGTCCATCGGCTTCATTCACCAACCGGATTTTTTCCCCTTCGGAAATGTTAATCGATTCTTGTCTTTCTCCCACAGAATGGTTCACGCGAGCTTCCTTTTCTCCTTGGGAGATGGTGATCTCGGCTCGTCTTTCCCTTTCGGATTTCATTTGGTTTTCCATCTCGAGTAAAATTTGTTTAGGCGGAGTGATATTACGAATTTCGTACCTTGTGACTTTGATTCCCCAGGGATCGGTAGCCCTATCAATATTGGAAACCACTCGGCCATTGATTTCATCTCTTTCTGAAAGTAAGTTATCAAAAATTAATTTTCCGATTTCAGAGCGAAGAGTGGTTTGGGCAAGCTGGGTCGTTGCCAACATAAAGTTATCAATTCCGTAAGATGCTTTTTCTCCATCGATGACTTTTAGGTATAAGACTCCATCCACTTCAACGGATACGTTATCCCTTGTGATACAAACTTGTGGATCGATATCGATGGTTTGTTCCTTTAGGTTTTGACGGTATCGAATTTGGTCTACAAAAGGGATCATAAAATAAAATCCCGATTTTAAAACCCCGTTCAATACACCTAATCTTTCTTTAACATAAACACTTTGTTCTGGAACAATGATGATTGTTTTTTTGATGATATAAACAATGACCAAAAATACAACAATGACGGTCGCGCCCATAGTTTCTCCTTTGTGACGTTTGACCATACGAGATGAGGTAAAAGAGAAAAGGGTTTTTTGGTTCTATTGAAAAAAAAATGAAATCTTTGGATTATGAATCCACTCGTTCGACAGTGAATGTCAGATTTTCTCGAGATAAAATCCTCACAAAGTTTCCTTTGGTGATTTTGGAATCAGTAGAAACCGCATCCCAAAGTGTACCTTGGAACCTTATTTTTCCTCCGTGCCTTTGCACTAAAATGTCTGTTTCAACGGGAACAATTTGGTTTAAAAAATCATCTTTGACAAAAGGATCGACTGAGGATTCGGATTTAAAAAATCTTTTTACTGCCGATCCACCAACAAGGATAGAAACAAAACTTGTCAGTACCCAAACCACCACTTGTGAATAAAATTCCAAAGACACCAAACGAGCCAAAATCCCTGTAAATATGGCTCCAATTCCTAAAAACATCACGAAGGTTCCAGGTAAAAGGAACTCAGAAAATAACAATGTGAGTCCAAGGAAAATCCAAATATAAGGTGTGTTCGTGAAAATAAAATCCAAAGGGAACCTCTAAAGAATAAGAACAATGGATTCTAGGCGGTGGCAAGAAAAATAATACTTTGATTTCAAAGGAAGGGATAGAACCTGTCTTGTGTGAAACGATTTTTTTTCATCCTACTTGGAGTCTTCCTCCTCCTCCAATTGTTCCCAATCAACCGTACGAATCCATCTGTTACATCGGAAATCCAATCCGGTGCAGAGGTCAAAGAAATCCTAAAACGAAGTTGTTACGACTGTCACTCGAACGAAACCGTTTGGCCCGTTTACTCTTATGTTTTTCCTGCATCCTTACTGATTTCCCATCATGTGGAGGAAGGACGAGAAGAATTGAATTTTTCCGAGTTTGGAAAATTGGCAGAACGAAAACAAAATAAAAAAATCTACGAGATTTGGGAACAAGTGGATGAAGGGGAGATGCCACCGAAAGACTATCTTTTGTTACATCCAAATGCTAAGTTATCTGACAAAGACAAAGAAATTTTGAAACAATGGTCAGAAGGTTTTAGCGGGGAATCGGAATGAAAGAGAAAAAATTATGGGGAGGACGATTTGACGCCCCCCCATCTTCACTTATGGTTCGTATCGGTGAATCAATTAGTTTTGATAAAGAACTATATGCTCACGATATAGAAGGTTCCATTTCTCATTCCCGAATGTTGAAACGAATAGGAATCCTTTCTGAATCGGAACAGAGAAAAATTGAAACTGGTCTTATTCAGATCAAAAAGGAAATTGATTCTGGGAAGTTTGAATTTAAAATAGAAAACGAAGACATACATATGTCTATTGAATCTCGCCTAACGGAACTATTGGGAGATTTAGGAAAAAAACTACATACTGGTCGAAGCCGAAATGACCAAGTTTCGCAAGATGTCCGTTTATATATAAAAACAGAAGTCGAATCCATTTTGGTTTTTCTTATGGATTTACTTGGGGCTTGGGTTGGTAAAGCAGAGGCCCATACAAAAACCATTATTCCTGGATACACCCACTTACAAATTGCGCAGCCGATTCGTGCCTCTCATTATTTTTTATCTCATTTTTGGGCCAATGTTCGTGATTTTGAAGATTTTTTGGATGCTTATGATAGGGCCGATGAATTGGTGTTAGGTTCTGGTGCTCTTGCGGGAGTCAATTACGCCACAGACAGAGAGTTCTTAAAAAAGGATTTATCTTTATCAAGGATTTCAGAAAATTCAATGGATGCCGTGAGCCAAAGAGATCATATTTTTAAATTTCTTTTTGCAGCTTCTCAGTTCATGATCCATGTTTCTCGTTTTTGTGAAGAGATAATCCTCTACACATCTCAGGAATTCAGTTATTTTAAACTCCCTGACCACCTAACCACTGGCTCCTCTATTATGCCGCAAAAGAAAAATCCAGACGTAGCAGAACTGATTCGCGGGAAGGCGGGACGTGTGATTGGAAGTTTGACCCATGTGCTTGTGATGTTAAAAGGAACTCCTTTGTCGTATAACAGGGATTTCCAAGAAGACAAACTCCCGTTATTTGATACGGTCAAACAGGTGAAATTGAGTATAGAAGGGGTTCGGGATATGGTTCTCGGAATCCAAGTGTTTCCTGAAAATGCAATTCGTAGTCTAAGGTTTGGATTTGCAACAGCGACCGACTTGGCGGATTGGCTTGTCAGTGCCAAAGGAATTCCATTTCGGACTGCCCATGAAATTGTGGGGGAACTGGTAAAACACTGCTCTTCCAAAGGTTATGATTTATTTACCATTCCTAGTGGAGAAAGGGGTCAAATCCATGCGGTACTCACTGATCCTGGGTATGAAGCCGCAATTTCTCTAGAAACTTCTTGTGACAAAAAAGATGTGATGGGAGGGACTTCGTTCCTTCGTCAAAAAGAACAAATCAAAAGGGCCAAGGCAAAGGTAAACGAATTGACCAAAAAGCTAAAATCGATAGAATCCAAAGGTAAAAAATAAATATGAAGCTCAGCGTAGTCCATCAACTCTCTTTTTTAGCCTTTCTCTTTTTGTCATTAACACAGACCATTTTTTGTAGTGACCAAACTTTCAAAAAGATCACATACGAACCGGTTCCTTATTCACCTTCGAAAGTAATCGTCAAACGCCAAGACGTAACCGGAGTCAAACTCCCGGAAAAACCAGCCATTTACGCTGTGCTCTCAACCACAGCAGGAGACTTGGTCATCGAACTTTACGATGCAGCCGCTCCCAAAACGGTGCAGAACTTTATTGATTTAGCCCAAGGAGAAAAAGAATTCAAAACCGATAAAGGCTCTGAACGAAGACCATATTACGATGGACTCAAATTCCATCGTGTCATCGAAAACTTTATGGCACAAGGTGGATGTCCAAGAGGGGATGGAACTGGTGGGCCTGGATTTCAAATCGAAGATGAGATCAATGGGAAGGCTCTTGGCCTCGACAAAGTCAAAATCAAAGATGCACCTCAATACCAATCCCAACTCCAACGAGCAGTCCTTGCGGAATTTAAAATCCAGTCTAGGGCTGAGTTTGAAGAGAAACGAACCGAAGTAGAAAAAGCTTACCAAGAAGCTATGGAATTACCTGTGTTAGAAGTATTGCACCGAGTTGGATACCGTTACAACGAAGTACTTCCTAGTAAGAAAGCAGTTCGAGGTGCCTTGGCGATGGCAAATGCAGGACCCAATACCAATGGATCTCAGTTTTTCATCAACCAAGTGGACACTCCTCATTTAGATGGACTTCATACTGTATTTGGATTTTTAGTTTCTGGATACGATGTACTTGACCGAATCATTGAAAAAGGAAACCTACAGACGACAATCCGTAAGGTTGTGGTCATAGACAAACGCCAATGAACTACTTAGAAGGAATCGAAGTCATTCAAAAATATACATCTGGTTCTTCCGTGGAACCGGTGTTAAAATTCATTATGACAATTCCGCATAATGAAGAAGCATTTGCGAATGCTCTTGATGAAATCGGGGGAATCAATCGTTACCCCGATACCTTTGTGGGTCTTCTTAGTTTTATCAGTTTTATTTTGGGGCAAAAGTCAAAGATGAACCAACTTTATGAAACAGCCCTCGAACGATACGAATCTTTAAACCAGGTCACTGCCAAACGCCGCCCCACAGAAGAAGAATCTAAAATCAAACGGACATTAACGGACTTTATTTTAAAAATCGAAAAAGTATTTGAGATCCAAGATTTGACTGATGAAAGTTTGGTGAAGGAATTGAACCGTTTTGTCTCCGAAGCCAATCTCTACGGGGTCACAGAAAATGAGATCAAAAACCTAAAAGTTTCCTCCAAAACTGTAGCTCTAGTGGAGCCACATTTGGACAAACAAAGGGAAAACTACTACCAATACAAAAAACTAGTTGGGGTCATGACAAGGCTCATTCGCATTGCCGATTACATTTTGGAAGAAGCCAAAATGAGTGCCGGTTAGTCATTTTTATGTCCTAAAAATTCTTTCGAAAATACCAAGACCTGCCGAAGTTTGAAACTGTATGCGGTCTCTCCGAAATTTAATGATTTTAGGAATTCTCTTGGTAAATTCCCTCTATGCATTTCCTGACAGGGATGCCAGGGGAGAACGAATTGATAATTTTGTTTCCCTTCAGTCAAAAATCAGTCTTTCTTTAACCAAACGGAGTTACCAAGCCGGAGAACGAATCCCCCTTACCTTTACCGTGACCAACACAGGAAAGGAAGTGGTTCGTATCTTTCCTTCCTTTGATTTTCGGTATTCCTTCCAAATCATTGTAAAAGACGAAAATGACCGCATCCTCACACCAATGGAAGATCCGGAATTTCCTGATCCCATCCTCAAACGAAGGACAACCATTGTCAACTTGGTGGGTGATGAAAACAAAGAAGTGAGTCTCCATAGGAATGAATCGTTTTCCAAAACGATTTATTTGGATGAACATTATAGTTTTTTAGCAGATCAAAAGTTCTATGTGACCGGGTATTTTTATCCCAATTATACCGAAGATAAGTCTGCTTTCCTACGCTCACAAAATACAGTAGGATTCCTATTTCAAAATTCCAAAGCAGAGAGAAAGGAAACAGTCACTCGCCAAATCACAGAAAACGGTGGGTTAACCCCAGAAGAAACCATCTTCTTATTTCTTGGTGCAGAGATGAAAAAACGTTGGGAATACCATTTTAAGTGGATCGATTTTTCAGAATATATTTTGGCTTATGATCGTTTTAGCAGTGCCTATACCGAAGCTGGTTTAGGAGAACGAGAAACAATCATAGAAGATTTTAAAGAGTATTTGACGGAGACACCCTCTGGAGTTTTAAAATACTTTAAAGTGATGAATGTGGATTATCCGTCCAAAAGGGATGCCCGTGTTCAGGTTTATGTAGAAAGAATGATGGGTCGGTTTAAAACAAGGTACGAATATATATACACCTTGCGACAGGAAGAAGGAAGCCGTGTTGGATTTTGGCAGATTAAAAACTTACTCGTAAAGGTAAAAAAATGACGGAAATCCTTTCCCAAGATGAAATTGATGCCCTGTTAAATGCCATCTCCTCCGGCGAAGTTTCGGAGGATGAATACTCATCGGTTGGGGAACAAAAGAAAGTCAAAATCTACGACTTCAAACGTCCGGATAAATTTTCAAAAGACCAAATTAGAACACTCCAGATGATGCATGAGACCTTTGCTCGTTTGGCAACCACTGGTCTATCAGCACAGCTGCGAGCTCTCGTTGTGGTGCACGTGGCATCAGTGGATCAGTTAACTTACGAAGAATTCATTCGTTCCATCCCGAACCCAACGACACTTGCGGTCATCAATATGGACCCTCTTCGCGGATCTGCCATTTTAGAAATTGACCCTTCGATTTCCTTTACTATCATCGATCGTTTGTTTGGTGGTAAGGGTGAGTCCTCTAAGGTAAATCGCGAACTTTCGGATATCGAGTTATCGGTTATGGAAGGGATCATTGTTAGGATTCTTGGAAACTTACGCGAGTCTTGGTCAACGGTAATTGATTTACGTCCAAGACTTGGAAACATCGAAACAAACCCACAATTCGCACAGGTAGTTCCTCCCAATGACATGGTGGTATTGATTACCCTCGAAACGAAAGTGGGAGAAGTGGAAGGGATGACAAACCTTTGTATTCCCTACATCACCATTGAACCTATTATCAATAAACTTTCTGCCCAGTACTGGTATTCCTCGATTCGTAAAGGAGAAGTGGACGAAAACCGTGCCGTCATCCAAGAACGACTCGACCAGGTCAAAATCCCTCTGATTTCCGAAGTGGGAAGTGTGGATATTTCTCTGAATGATCTCATGAACTTACATGTGGGTGATGTGATCAAACTGGAAAACACGCCGATCAAAACCGACCTTATGGTAAAGGTGGGGGATCGTAGTAAGTTCAAGGCCACACCAGGCCGAGTAGGAAACCGTCTTGCCATTCAAATTGGTGATAGCATTGAGGACATTCCAGACGAACTTCTTGGATCTACTAGATCGGAACAAGAATACTGATTTTTCGCAAAACGGAGTTTATGCGAAAAATCCATTTCTTCTTTTCATTAGGTATTCTTTGTTTGTGTTCCTCAAACATTTCCATAGATGCCAAACCTAACAAAACAATTGAAAAATATAAGGAAAAATCTGCGAAGATTCACCAAATGATTGTTTTGTCCATTGATGGATTTCCGGCTTACTACTGGACTGATCCCAAATACCATTCTTATTTCCCCCACTTAAGCGAAATCTTTCAGAAATACGGAATTTCCGAAATAAAAACCATCAATCCTTCGGTTACGTATCCGGCTCATACTTCTATGGTGACTGGAAAAGATCCCGGTGAACACGGGATCTACAACAATACCTTGTCCGATCCCTTTGAAAAAAATGATGGGGGATGGATGTGGTATGCGGAAGATATCTCAAGTCCCACACTTTGGGATTTAGCAAAAGACAATCACAAAACCACTGCCAATGTGTTTTGGCCCGTGACAGTGGGTGCAAATATTGATTGGAACCTTCCTCAATACTGGCGAAAAAAAATCCCTGAAGATGACAAACTCCTTCGGGTTTTGTCCACAAAGGATCTTCACAAAGAAGCTGAACTAACCGTAGGATTTCCGTTAAACGATGTTTCCAAAGACGAAGTGAAATTAAAAACAGCCACTTGGCTCTTTCAGAAAAAAAATCCAGATCTTATGTTTGTCTATACTACGGATTTGGATACCAGCCACCATGGATTTGGCCCAGGATCAGAAAAAGCCCTTTCACGACTCTTGGAACTTGACAATTCCATCTTTTCTTTTTTGCAATCGGTAGGAGCCTTCACTCCCAAAGGACCGGCGATCGTAATTGTTTCCGACCACGGCTTCCATTCCGCAGATTCAATTTGTGCACCAAATGTAGTTTTAAAACAAAAAGGTTATATCAATGACGAGGCTGGCACCTACAATTTAACCTTTAAAAGTTCTGGTGGCTCATCCATCCTTTTGCCAGGTTCCGGTTTCCAAGTGCCGGAAACGGAAGTCCAATCGATTGTCTCTGAAATTCTCACGGCTTGCCCAGGATCTGAATGGATTTCTTCTTCCAGTTCTACAAGTGGGCCATTAGGTGAATTAGAAAAGCCAATTCCTGGGGAAATTGATACAAGTTTCATTCAAAAGAAAATTCATCCGCAAGCTTTGGGACTATTTTACACAAAACAGGCATTATTCTTTAGTGGAACCAGAAAAGGGGAGCTGTTTACCAAATCACAATCAAAGATTCATGGTCATGGGTATTGGAATGGGAATCCTGAGATGAAAACCATTGGTTTTGTTTATGACCCAACGGGGAAAAAACACAAGTTTGAATCCGTAAAGGATGTATTTGGAATCGTTAAAGATATGTTAGGTTTAAAAGAAAAAAAAACCAAAGGGCCTCGTCTGCCTACGCATACAAAACCCTGATCCAAAATCTGAATCGATTTAATTGATCCAGGTGAACACGAGTACTTCTTATTTTTTTAATAAACTAAGAATGGCCTCTCCCACTGCTTTTGCTGACTGTGGATTTTGTCCTGTCACAAGCCTTGTATCTACTTCCACATGGCTCATCCAAGGTGCTGATTTGGAATACTTTCCGCCCGCAGCAATCAGTTGGTTTTCCAAAAGAAAGGGAACCACTCCTTCCAATTTTACAATCTCTTCTTCTTCATTGGAAAATCCATTCACTCGTTTGCCTGCTATTAGTTTCGATCCATCAGACAGGGTGACATTGACAAGTGCCGATGGTCCGTGACAAACGGCGCCTACAATCCCTCCTGATTCATAGATAGTCCGAGTCAGGTCTTGGAGTTCTTTGTTCTCTGGAAAGTCCCACATGGTTCCATGTCCGCCGGCAAAGTAGATCGCAGAATAATCGCTAGGACTTATCTCTTTTGGTGTTTTCGTATGGATTCGTTTTTCTTTATATACGGGATGGTTCCAAAATTCTTTGTTGGCTGCATCTTCCAAATCAAATCCATCCACTGGAGGTTCTCCCCCTTTCGGACTTACCAAATCCATTTCCACACCAGCGTCGTGTAAGACCTTCCAAGGGTGAGACACTTCTCCCAAATGGTAACCGGTGGAACCTGCGTTTCCTTTTTCACCGTGGCTTGTTAATACAAATAATACTTTTTTCATTGGATCCTCTCTTTGATTCCTTTAATTGAATCAGTTCATAAAGAAAATATTTCCTTATCTGTTTTTTTAGACAAGAGAAAGTTATTATTAAAAATATGATGGTGTTTATTCATTGTTATTAATAATATTATACCAAGATGAATCCCATCGAATTGTACCAGAGTTTTTACCTTATCTACCGGGAGAGAAATTTAACGAAAGCGGGGAAAATTCTTGGGTTATCCCAACCGGCACTCAGTTTGCATTTACAATCTTTGGAAAGACATAGAAAAGAAGTTTTGTTTCGTCGCACGTCTAGGGATTTAATTCCGACTGAGGCCGCCAAACGTTTGTATGTGCAGATTGCAGGCCCCATTGAAGAATTGGAACGTATGGAAGGGTCAATTCGACCCAAAGAAAAAATAGGTAAACTCCGGATTGGTTCTGCCAAAGAAATATTTTCAGAAAAAGTTTTGCCGAACCTTTCAAAACAGGGGATCCATTTTCAAGTGATATATGGCCATCCTCCCGAACTCATGGAGTCACTGAAAAAACAGGAAATTGACTTTGTCATTTGCAACCAAAAGTTAAACTATCCTGGTTTTCGTTTTAAAGAATTGTATACAGAATCATTTGTTTTTGTGGGATCAAGGCAAATCAATTTGGATCCAGAATTTCCATTTCAAGGACATACCAAACCCAAACTAGAAGTTTTAAAAACATGGATGGAAAACCAACATTGGTTTGTGTATAGCGAAGACTTTGCGATTGTTCGTAGGTTCTGGAAAGTCAACTTCGATTCTCGTCCCAAAATTAAGGATTATTCTGTGATTCCAAACTTACATGACATTCGAAATGCCCTTGAAATTGGAAAAGGAGTTTCTGTTTTGCCTACCTATCTTTTGGGTAAAAAAACTTCCTTGTATACAAATCAAAAAGAATGTTTGGGTTTTGATAACCAACTTTATTTGGTGAGTCACGGTGAGAATCTCGAATCTTTGGAAGAAGAGTTCCAAAGATTGAAGCAGTGGCTTACGGATTGAATTTTTTTGTCAGTGCTTTTTCCAGTGGATGCATTCCCCTGGGCATTCATCCATTTCTTTTTGCACTTTTTTTTCGTCTTCATCTGGGATTATTGCATCGTTGATGGTCTCACCTGCAATATGCGTTTGAGAAACATCATCTTCATCCATCATAAAGTATTTTGGTAAATTATCAGCGCATTGGTTACAAGAAGTACAATTGTCTTTGTCTACATAAGCTTTTCTCATGATATGTTCTCTCTCAGTTTATAATATAAAATAATGGATACAAAAAATATAGTGACTGCGTTTGCTAGAATGATAGGCAAATCAGATTTTAAAACTCCATACACAAACCACAAAAGTACACCAATAAAAAACATAATGTACATATTACGACTGATATCTCGAGTTTGTTTGGTCATCACCACACGTAATACTTGGGGGAGAAAAGACACGGTCGTTAAAAAAGCGGCAACGTAACCGATTAGATTTTCCATTTAAGCTTTGTACTCTCGTTTTACGACAGTTTTGACTCCACCCCGAACATTGTAATCTCCCACCACTTTTACATATAGGGGATCCACGGCCAAAACAAAGTCTTCGAGGATTTTGTTCACAACGTTTTCATGAAAAATTCCTATATTTCGGAAGGACATCATATATTCTTTGAGGGATTTTAACTCAACACAGCGATCTCTGGGGATGTAGTCGATATAAATGGTTCCAAAGTCGGGAAGTCCGGTTTTTGGGCAAACCGCAGTGAATTCAGGGATGGTAAATTCAATATTGTATTCTTTTCCGGCATAAACATTGGCAAACCATTCGATTTCTGGGGTTTTCCAGGACTGGATATGGTCTTGTTTGTCCTCGTAAGAAGATTCTGATTTTTTTTCCGACATTTGTTTACCCCGACAATTGCAAAATTATTTTGGAATCATCCCATGAAAAGTGATAAAAAAATTGCAGTCGTCGATTTCGGCGGTCAATACGCTCACCTCATCGCTTCCCGAATTCGTAGGCTCGGAGCCTATACGGAAATCCTTTCCAACGAAGAACCTCTCTCTGTTTACGCATCTTATGCGGGAATCATTCTTTCGGGTGGACCAAGCAGTGTTTATGAAAAGGGTGCACCACTTCTACCAGATGGTTTCTTTCAAATTTCTGTTCCTATATTAGGGATCTGTTACGGACACCAACTTTTAATGAAAGCATTTGGTGGTGAAGTTGTTTCTTCTAATTCTAAAGAATATGGTCCAGCCATTTTAGAAATACAAAATCCAAATTCTTTACTTTCCAAATCACTCTCTCCAAAAACAAAAGTTTGGATGAGCCACGGAGATGAAGTGGTTCGAATGCCTGATGGATTTCAAATCGTTGCATCATCCGATAATTGTCGTTATGCGTTCGTTTCTAATGAGTCTAAAAAACAATTTGGAATCCAATTCCATCCAGAAGTCACTCACTCGGAAGAAGGAGAAGTTTTACTTCGTAATTTTGTGAACCTTTGTAATGCCGGATCCAGTTGGAGTATCTCGCAGTTTTTAGAAGAACAAATCTCTGAATTACAAAAGAAAGTCCCACCGGGCAAAAATGTGTTTTTACTCGTTTCCGGGGGAGTGGATTCTTCTGTTGCGTATCTACTTCTTGCAAAAGCACTTGGGAAAGACAGAGTGAAGGGGCTACTTGTGGATACTGGGTTTATGCGTAAAAACGAAGTGAAGGATCTTATGGACAACCTCCACCAAGTTGGGTTCGACCTAACCATTTGGGATGAAAGTGAAATTTTTTACAAACATTTAGAATCGGAATTTGAACCAGAAAAAAAACGCCGTATTGTGGGAGACTTATTTTTAGAAGCACAAGGGAAAGCTACAGATTCCCTCGGTTTGGATTCGGAACATTGGCTTCTAGGCCAAGGAACCATTTACCCTGACACAATTGAATCTGGGGGAACAAAACATTCTCATAAAATCAAAACCCACCACAATCGTGTCCCTCAAATTGAAAAACTCATCCAAGAAGGGAAAATCATCGAACCCATCGCCGACTTGTACAAAGATGAAGTGAGAGAACTAGGAAGGCTTCTCGGCCTTCCGGAACGTTGGATCGAAAGGCATCCTTTTCCTGGCCCCGGCCTTGTGGTAAGAATGATTGCGAGCCCAGAATCAAAACCTCCGGTCATCAATTTTTCTGATTTGGCTCTTTCGGGTAAAAAAGCTGAAGTGAAAATTTTACCCATCCTTTCCGTGGGTGTGCAAGGCGACCAAAGAAGTTACGCCCACTGTGCCGTGTTAAATGACTTTACCACCAACTGGAATGAGTTAGACGAATGTGCAGTGGAGATCACCAATTTCAAAAAAGAAATCAATCGAGTGGTTTTTGCACCAGGGATAGGTCATTTCTCGGGAGCCTTTCATTATACCAAATTGACCCTAGACAAAGAACATTCAGATATTTTAAGAGATGCTGACGCGATTGTGAACCGAATCCTCTTTGAAGAATCCATCCATACATCCATCTGGCAAATGCCTGTGGTCCTGGTTCCGGTTGGTCTGCGTGAAAATTCCTACGGAGTTGTGTTACGTCCAGTGGAATCTACCGAAGCTATGACCGCTAATTTTTATGCAATGGACAGAAGGATTTTAGAACGAATTACCAAAGAATTGTTAGCATTACCACAAATTTCTTTGGTGTTGTATGATCTCACTCACAAACCACCGGGAACGATTGAATGGGAGTGAGTTCAAGTAGTATTTTGAGGAAATCAAAATATTAAGTGTATATTTTAAGGGAGAAGGAGCCAAAGAATAGCCATACCACCCATTGCTAGTTCAGGTAATTTTCTTTTGAAAAAACTTTGGTTTTCTGGGTTTTCTTTTGGTTCTTCCGGATTTGTGGATTCTGTATTTTGTGTTTCTTTGGTTTCTTTGGAAGCAAAGAGAGATCCAAACATTCCAGGTTTTTCTTCCTTAATTTCTTCCCAAACCACAGGTAGCGAAACTACATTCACTGCTGTTTTTTTAAACGCTTGTTTGGTGCCATCTTTTGATTCTAC
This sequence comes from Leptospira harrisiae, assembly GCF_002811945.1. Classification (NCBI taxonomy): domain Bacteria; kingdom Pseudomonadati; phylum Spirochaetota; class Leptospiria; order Leptospirales; family Leptospiraceae; genus Leptospira; species Leptospira harrisiae. Next base: position 1,512,008 of record NZ_NPDX01000001.1, read on the forward strand.
CAAAACGTAATTGGCAGTAGGGGAGGATGTCTTCACGTTCTCCATTATCTCTTTTGTTGCTTTTACTGTCACCGTGTCCGCATAAGAATTTTGCGTTAGAATCGCTAAAATAGATACAGTGAAAAAGGTCATTCGGTTCATATTTACAGCCCATCTTCTTTGAAACCTTAGGCAATTTGATTTTTTAGAGAAATGTTACAATCCGATGAAAAGTGAATTCAGTTTCCATTTGACACCTAGCCTTCCCATTTTAGCCTATCCAAAGTCACGATTGGCGTCGTGGCCAAGTGGTAAGGCATGGCTCTGCAAAAGCTTGACCGCCGGTTCGAATCCGGCCGACGCCTATCACTGAAAATTCGCCTGGATGGTGGAACTGGTAGACACACAGGACTTAAAATCCTGTGGGAGTAATCCCGTGCGGGTTCGATTCCCGCTCCAGGTACGAATCGAACGACTACGAGCGAAAAAAATGGTAGCGACCCATAGGGAGCGTGAAGCCATTTTTCTGAGGACAGGAAGTCCGAAGTCGCGAGTAGGACGGGCTGAAAACGAAAGGCCAGGATGGCCGAAGTTTGAAGCGATTCCCGCGAACCCAATCAATCAAAACTTAATTCAACATCTCTTACTCTTAAATAAACACCGCTCAGGCTTTTTCGAAGCAGGAAGCGAATTTGGCCGAAGATCGAAGCGATTCCCGCTCCCACGCTCAATCAATTAAAACTAAAATCGACATTTCTTACTTTTCCCTGCTTACTCTTCACAATTCCCTGAAATTTCAATTCGCGGCAAGTAGGGCCTTTCTCCCGACCAAACAAACTTAAATCCAAAATCAATAAACTCTAGGTTCTCTGCCTGATAGTCTTTGGGTTGGACGATCACTCTTTGAACTCCTTTTGGATTCTTAAAACTCTCTTTTTTTACAATTCGTTCTGCTTGGACTTTGTATTCTTTGTCTTGGTCAAAACTTTCTCGTTTGCGAATTTCTAATTCCATGGATTCGGGGAGGTTTCCGCTAGATAAATCTTCCCAATGGATTTGGAACTGAACGGGAATTTGACGTAATTCGGCATCTTTGTCAAAGTTTATATTCTTGTCCAAACAACCTGCAAGTTTGAAATACATCTCCTTTGTTTCCAAAGGAAGGGCCACCGGGCCTTTAGCATTGATGGAGTTTTGCGGTAAGGGTGCGGGGAAGTTGTGTTCTGTGCGAGCTCTGTGGATGAATAGATCATTTGCGGGAGTTTTCGATAAATAAAGAGCACCCATAGCGGAAATGAAAATCCAAAGTACAAGGATTCCAAATACCTTAGATTGCATTTTTTTTAACGGCCTTTCTTCTAACCCTTTTTTCTGAAAATTAGTTTTTGGTAATAAACATAAAATCCCAAGGAAAGGAAGAAGGACTTCATCATCTAACAGAAAACATTGGAAACTACCAGCAAAAACAATCGCATAAAAACCTAAATAAAAGAGGTTATGTTTAGGAACTTTTAAAATATTTTTTGTAATCAGATACAAAAAACTAAAAAAAGAAATTCCTCCAAAAACCCCGCCCAAAATCCAAAAATGCAAAAAGTCAAAATGGGCATGGGATTTAGGTGTAATGGATAAATCATAATACAATTCGGGAAGTTCTCGGATGAGGGGGGTTGCATGCAAAACAAATTGCCGTGGATAATTCCCGCTGCCGATACCCAAAACCAACGAATCTTTTAGTATGGCAAAATTCATTTTATGAATCCACACCCTTTGGTTCTCTAACGATCGTTTAGCGAATAAATCATCTATGGCTCTTTGGAATAACCAATTGTTTTGGTAGAGTAAAAAGGACAGAAAAACAAAACCAATAAGACCAAGCCCAATCCAAGGAAGGTATTTCTTAATCGAAAACTTTTTTGGGAGAGAGAGTAGGACCAAACCGAATAATAATCCAAACCAGATGGAACGACTTTGGTTTAGGAAAAGTAAAAGGAAACCAATCAAACTGAATGTAAAAAGTGAGAATGTATAGAATCTAGAAAACCTTTCTTTTTTTACCATTGGGATCATCCGAAAGGTCCTTTCGAAAAGAGAAGGAAGGTAGATGGCAAGTAAACCTCCGTAAGTGAGGTGGGTACTTTGAAAACCAATGGGTAAATAAAGAGGAAGTTTTTGCAAAAAAACAACAAGTAGATGGGGAAGGCGCCTACCTTCGGTGTACTGAAATCCATCCATTACAAAAGGAGCAAGCCTATAGGGTGAAAGTAAAGAAACAAGTCCAGATAAAACTAGAAAAACGGCTCCAATCAACACTGCTTGTTTTAATTTTGTTTTTTCTATGTGAGATAAATGTGAATGGTGTAATAATAAAAATGCCATCCATACGTCCCCAAATTCCGATTTTAGAACCACTTTTTTCCAGTTTGTTTCCTCCCAAGTAAGAATGGGGGTGAAAAGAAAACTAAGGTAGAGTAAAATCCAAAAAAGGATTTGGGTTTCAAACTTAGGGATCTCTTTTTTTAGAAGGAAGTCCAAGAACAAAAAGAATACGGAAGCACCTGCAAAAATTTGGCAAAGACTAATGGAAAATGGGGAGAGAACGAAAAAAAGGTATAGAAAAACAACAGAAATCTTACGAAATGTTTCTTTCCCAATCATATTTGGTTAAAAGAATAGGTTTTAACTCCTATGGAAGGCAAGAGAAAAAGAAAATTGTCGGTGGCCATCATCACCTTCAACGAAGAAAAAAATATCGGGGATTGTATTCGATCCATCGAGTCAGTTGCCGACGAAATTATTGTATTGGATTCTTTAAGTACAGACAGAACGAAAGAAATTGCTACCGGCTTTTCCAAAGTCAAATTTTATGAGTCCCCGTTTCCGGGACATGTGGAACAAAAAAACAAAGCCATTGGTTTATGTTCCCATGATTGGATTTTGTCACTAGATGCTGATGAACGTGCAAATGAAACTTTGGTTCATTCTATTCAATCATTTTTAGATTCAGATCAGGATCATGCGGACGGATTTAAAATAGCAAGGCTTACTTACCATTTGGGAAGATGGATTCGTTATAGTGGTTGGTATCCTTTGCGTAGGTTTCGTTTGTTCCAAAAAAACGCCGCCACATGGGTTGGAGAAAATCCTCACGATTATATTGAATTAAAACCTGGATCCATTGGAAAAGTGATGAAGGGAGATATCCTTCATTATAGTTTTATAGATTTTAGTCACCAAATCACCACTATCAACCAATTCTCAAGCATTGTTGCTTATACTCGTTATGCGAAAGGAGAAAGATTTTCTCTTTTCAAAACGATTTTCAAACCATTTGGAAAATTTTTAGAGATTTATATTTTTAAATTTGGGTTTTTGGATGGAATTCCTGGACTTTGGATTGCGATTGCCTCATCCTTTTCCACCTTTTTGAAATATGCTAAATTGTATGAGTTAGATAGAAAGCAGATCGAACGACCGTCCAATATTAGAAAAGAATATGGCAAAAACTAAACAAACATCCAAACCCGGATTTTTCTCTTGGTTCTTCAGTCTTTTCCTTTCGAAAGGGACACCGGAAGACTTTGATTCTACAAAACGAAAAAAAGAACCAAAAGCCTTTGCTATGGAATGGGCAGTGGCAATTGACAACTGGAAAAAAAAACTACGAACAAAACAAGTGAGTTCAGGTGTTGTCATCGAATCGCCAAAATTTCGCTTAACAAAAACAAACGAGAAATTGTTTCGTGCAGAAGGTTTAGATTATTCTTTGATTTTAGTTACAGGAAACCATCTTTATAAAAATAAAGAGGATAAGTGGTCAGGGGTTCTTTTTGTCGATGAAGGGGATTTAAATAAAAATCTCACCAAAGATCTATCTAGTCTGGATGTTTTCCTCTCGGCCCTTTCGATTCCTAAAACAGATTTATTTTTAGATACCAATGCGCCTAAAGAAGATTGGAGGATTGTTTTAACTTGGGAACGTTTTTGGAAAGAACAATTGGTTCTACAAATGAAACCAAATTCAATGGCACTGGCGATGCTTGCCATAGGGGAAGAGTGTCGGCTTTTTTTTGAGTCTGTGGCAACCGATAGACAAAAGAAGTTAGTGAGAGATGAATTATTTTATCTAAATCTTGGTACAACGGATCAAAATAACCCGTATTCAAAAGCAAAAAATTTATATGGTTTCGGGTCTGCTCTGGTTGAATTCGGAAATGCGGTGAATGCCACCAAAGAAAGAAGAGATAAGGAACAAAATCATGGATCATAAATCACTCATCCAAACGCAAATCGAAGATTCGATCGCGGTAAAACAACAATTACTCCCAACACTTTTGCCTTCCATTGAAGCCGCAGGAAAACTCCTCGTTACCTCACTCAATCAGAAGGGGCTTTTGTATTTTTGTGGAAACGGGGGGTCTAGTTGTGACGCCTCACATATTGCTGCAGAACTTGTGGTTCGATATAAATCTGGAAATGAAAGAAAGGCCATCCCTGCATTGGCCCTAAACAGTGACCAGGCAGTTCTTACTGCTTGTTCCAATGATTATGGGTACGAATATGTATTCCAAAGACAGGTGCAGGCTTTTGGAAAACCATCAGATGTTTTTGTGGGACTCACCACTTCGGGAAATTCGCAAAACATTATTTTGGCGGTGGAGGAAGCAAAAAAAATTGGGATGAAGGTCGTTTTGTTTTTGGGTGGAGACGGTGGAAAACTAAAGGGTAAGGGAGACGTAGAAATCATTGTCCCTTCCAAAGTCACCGCAAGGATACAAGAATGTCATATTCTTATAGGCCATATCCTTTGTAGCATCATTGAAAAGGAACTCTTTGGCCTCGACTAAAATCCCTGCTGTCCAAATCAAAAATGCCACCATCGAAACAAAAGATGGTCAGAAGATTTGGAAGGGAATTTCTTTGGAAATTCCAAAAGGTATTGTTTATGGAGTGATTGGTGAGTCGGGTTCCGGTAAATCGACATTAGGTTTTTCGCTTTTCGGAATGGTTCCTAACGGTTGTACATTGACTTATCAGACCTTTGATGTGTTAGGTGAGGGTGTCAGCAATGCCAAAACTGGTCTTAAGTTATTTATGGTACCTCAAAATCCGAATTGGGCCTTTCATCCTTTTAGAACCATCGAAGCTCAAATCCGAGATTTTTTTAAATTATCAAAATTGAATTTGATCCAATTTGAATCGTTATTTCAAATTTGGGATCGTTTGTCCATCTCCAGAAATCATTGGAAAAAATATGCAAAGACTTTATCTGGAGGAGAAAAGCAGCGGATTCTTCTTTCCCTAGCTTTTTTACGTACGCCGGAGATTTTGGTTTTGGATGAACCCACCACAGGGCTCGATGCCTTTTCTGAAAAAATTGTCCTAGAAACTGTCCAAAACCTTGCAAAAATGGGGACGACCGTTGTTTTTATTACACACGAGCTCCGGATCGTCGAAAGTCTGACCTCTCAAGTTACGATAATGAAACAAGGGGAAGTCATAGAAACCATTCCGGTTTTAAACCACAACCTGGAGCCAAAAACTGAATATGGAAAACAACTTAAGGAAGCATCTCTACTCTTTCAGTAATTGGATTTTCCTTAGTTTGTTATTTCCAGTAATTCTTTCGGCGGATCCTGGTTTCAAACTTCGTTCAATCGACATTCGGTCTTATCCAGAGGTCAAAATTCGATTCCATTCCAATGGAGTTTTGGACCCTGTTGGATTTGTTCTTTCCGAACAATTGGATTCAAATCGTAGGCTCACCGAATCTTTTCGTTTTGAAAAAACGGATTCAAAAAATCCAATTCACTTATATCTTTCAATACCTAGTTATACAGATGCAGAGGACCGTCGATGGATCATTCAACTAGCAAACCAATTGGTTAAAATTGCAGAACTAAGTGGTGGTTCCTCTCAATTACAAATCCAATCCGATACAAATAAACATTCCTTTGAAAGAATTCGTTCGAATGTTTTAGACATCTCCTTTCCGTTTCCAAAAGAACCTACACCTGTTTATCCTATACGAAACTGGGAAAATTTTTTAGAGACCATTCCAAGCAACCAATCATCGGAAGACCATATTTTAGTTTTTGTCAGTTTTAGTCCAGAATGGCAGGATCGTTTTGAAATCCCTGAACTAGCAAAACGAATTCGAGAAAAAAATCTGCAACTCATTGTGCTTGCTCCTCGTTCATTGGAAGCAACCAAACTTGCAAGTTATGCGAACGGAAAACATTATTCGATAACAAAGTCAGATAGTTACAGCGACTTATTTTCCTATTTAAGGACTTTAGGCCAACCTGATTTTGAGTTAGTTTATGAATCCCCTTGGAAACTATCTCAATGGAAAAGAAATTTAATTTTTGGAAATTTGGTTTCTGTAGACCAGGGAATTCGATTCGAATTCCAATATGAACTTTCTTTTTTTCAATCTTTGTATTTGAAACTTTCCGACCCTTTATTCTTTTTTCCTGTAAGTTTATTTCTCATTTTTCTTTGTTTGGCGGCATTGTATTATTTACGCGGGTTCGAAGAAACAAACCAGAAAGTAAATCAAAATCAAACTGCCGTAATTACCTCGGTTCCATCAGAATTTTCGGAACGTAAAGAAGAACTCGAGGTGTACGATCGAATGTATGGAGAAACCTTAGAAAGGGCTGCACGTGACCGAGAGATTGCGATTGCCATTGCTGAGAAAGAATCGCTTCCAGGAACTGCATACTCTTATGCTGTTCTTATGAGAAGAGATGGAAACCAAAATTCCGATCAAATCCCATTGCAATTTGATGAAGTCACCATTGGGAGTTGGGAATCAAATCATTTGATCCTTTCGGATCCTACTGTGGCTGGGCTTCATGCAAAAATAAAAAACAGAAAGGGAAAGTATATATTGTTTGATTGTGTATCCGAAACAGGTGTATATTTAAACGGTAAAAAGTTACTTCGTCCCAAAGTTCTACATAATTTGGACGAAATCCAAATTGGAAAAACGATTTTGTCGTTTCGAGGAAGGTAGAGGTATGTTGCAAATGATAGAAAGGAATCTTTTCTCCCTTCTTCTAGTTCTTTCATTATTTTTGGTTCAGTGCTCGGGAGAGTCATCCAAAAATGATGCTACTACTTCTCTACTTTTAGCCAAAGAATCGGGGGCAAACGGATGTACTGTCGCCGGTCTAGGAACACAAATCAAAGCCGGTTATACGGGAATCACGACGACTTCGCAATCTGTGTCTTTTTCTTTGGCTGGGGATACCTATTATGCTGTGATGCAAATCGCTGGCGCTCAAATTGGAACTCGAGTCGTACTTTCTCGTTATGCGAAACTTTCCGTTTATGTATCCACAAGTTGCCCTTTGGATTTATCTTCTGCTATACTCGCAAAAGAAGGAACAGAATATTCTAAAGTGGATTCTCCTGCCACAGTCATTACGTTCACAAAGGCGGGAAGTTATTTGATTTACTTGTATCAAAAAGAAAGTGGCACAACAAGTCCTTTGACGGTATTGACAGACGGAACTCCCGTTCAAACCATCTCCGATTCAGATCTTTCTGACCTTTTGAATGGAGGTTCTACCAAAACATTTAAGTTTGCTTGTGATTTAGGATCAGGTGTTTGTCAAAATTATTATGGTTATCTGACTAGTTGCCTCTCTGGAACCAAACAGTCTGCCAAATGTACAGAAACCAGTGTCGTTGGTTCTTGCAAAGTGACTCAGTCTGGAGTTGGTTATATCATTGGTGTTTATACTGCACCCAAAACGGGCGGGGGTGGGGGAACTGCTGCAACTCACTGTAGCGGACTTTCTGGAACCTATGTGGACGGTGCGACCGTCCAAACCCCTTAGAACTCGTCTATTTTTTCAAATTCCCTGGACAGACTACCCCATGTCCGAGTTATGACTGGAAGTGGGGGAGTCTAGTTATGAAAACCATGTTTGAGAAGATCTGGAATGACCATTTGGTCCACGAGGATGATGGAACCTGCCTCATTTATATTGATAGACACCTTGTTCATGAGGTGACAAGCCCGCAGGCCTTTGAAAGTTTAAAACTGACAAATAGGAAAGTGCGCCGGCCAGATGCTACTTTTGCAACTATGGACCACAACGTATCCACACGAACTCGTGATTGGAAGTCGGTTGATCCAATCTCTGTCCTCCAAATGCAGACTTTGATGGACAACTGTAAAGAAAACGGAATTACATTATTTGATATCAACCATCCAGACAACGGAATAGTCCACGTTGTAGCCCCAGAACTTGGCCTAACCCATCCTGGGATGACAATTGTTTGCGGAGACTCACACACAGCCACTCATGGTGCTTTTGGAGCGCTTGCATTTGGGATTGGAACTTCTGAAGTTGAACATGTTCTCGCAACACAAACACTCGTCCAAAAGAAACCAAAAACTTTAGAAATTCGTGTGGATGGAAAGTTATCTCCACTTGTTTCTGCTAAAGACATTGTCCTTGCGATCATTGGTAAAATTGGTACTGATGGGGCAACGGGATACGTAATTGAATTCACTGGAGAGGCCATTCGTTCTCTGAGTATGGAAGGTCGTATGACAATCTGTAATATGGCAATTGAAGCTGGTGCCCGTGCTGGACTCATTTCCCCAGATGATACGACTATTAACTATATCAAAGGAAGAGACTTTGCACCTAAAGGTGAGGCTTTTGATTTAGCAGCTGCAAAGTGGAGAGCTTATGCAACTGATGCCGGTGCCAAGTTTGATAAAACTGTTATACTCAATGCAAGTGAAATTGCCCCTATGGTTTCTTGGGGAACTTCTCCGGGCCAAGTGATTCCTGTCACATCGGCAGTGCCAGCACCTTCTGATTTTACAGACCCTGTCCAAAAAAAATCAGCAGAGTCTGCTCTAGCTTATATGGATCTGAAACCTGGTCAGAAACTAATCGATGTTAAAGTAAATAAAGTATTTATAGGTTCTTGCACAAACTCTAGGATTGAAGATTTACGTGTCGTTGCAGATACGGTCAAAGGTAAAAAAGTTAGTAGAGATGTGGAAGCCATCATTGTTCCTGGTTCTGGTCGTGTGAAACGACAAGCGGAACAAGAAGGACTCGATAAGATCTTTTTAGAAGCCGGATTCCAATGGAGAAACCCAGGTTGTTCGATGTGCCTTGCCATGAACGATGATGTTCTTTCGCCCGGTGATCGTTGTGCTTCCACTTCCAATAGAAACTTTGAAGGAAGACAAGGAAAAGGTGGAAGAACGCATTTAGTTGGACCTGCGATGGCAGCTGCCGTAGCGGTTGAAGGGCATTTTGTAGACATTCGGGAGTGGAAATAAGATGAAAGCATTTACAAAGTTAAAAGGTATCGCTGCTCTTTTAGATAAGGCAAACGTAGACACAGACCAAATCATCCCAAAACAATTCCTTCGTAAAATTGAAAGGTCAGGGTTTGGACAACATCTATTCCATGATTGGAGATTTCTCGATGATGCTGGGAAAATACCAAATCCAGAATTTGCACTCAATGCAGAAAGATACAACGGCGCCAATATCCTTGTCACAAGAGATAATTTTGGTTGTGGATCTTCAAGAGAACATGCTCCTTGGGCTTTAGAAGATTATGGATTTCGTTCCATCATCTCTCCTTCTTATGCAGACATTTTTTACAATAACTGTTTTAAAAATGGAATGTTACCCATTGTTCTACCGGAAAACCAAGTAGAAGAAATTTTTCAAACCATAAATAAAAAACCAGGTGCTAACTTGGAAATTGATTTAGAAAACCAAGTGGTAGTGACGGAAGAAGGTAAAAAATACCCGTTTGAAGTGGACGGCTTTCGAAAACATTGCCTCCTAAATGGTTTAGATGATATCGGACTCACTCTCCAAAAGGCCGATTTTATTCAAAAATTTGAGGAAAAGAACCAAAAAGAAGTTCCCTGGTTGTACGAGAAAACTGTATAATCACACTATGAAACGGTTTTCAATTTTACTCGGATTTTTATTTCTAACAGGTAGTCTTTTTGCAGACGAACTCCTGATCCAAGACACCAAACAAGGATTAGGTAGAGAAGCCATTCGCGGAACGACTGTTGTGGTTCATTACACAGGCAAACTTACTAACGGAAAAGTTTTTGATTCTTCTGTCGATCGTGGGGAACCATTTAGTTTCCAATTAGGCCAAGGACAAGTGATCCAAGGTTGGGAACGGGGCATTGTCGGAATGAAAGAAGGTGGAAAACGAAAACTCACCATCCCTCCACAATTTGGTTATGGTGCGCGTGCCGTTGGCCCGATCCCTGCCAATTCTACCCTTATCTTTGATGTAGAATTAATTAAAGTAAAATAATGATAGATCCAATTTCCAAAGGCATCGATGACCTAGGCAATAGCCTTCTTCAGGCGCTTAACAACGTACAAGGTATCTTTGGAAAGGAACTTTCCGTTGCCAAACCAATTCACGACAATATCCTCCAACTTATCGGAAACACTCCTCTCATCAGATTGAATCGAATCGGTTCGGAATATTCGGGAGTCCAGTTTTATCTCAAAGCAGAATTTTTAAATCCAACTGGTTCTGCCAAAGATCGTACGGCGATTGCGATGTACATCGATGCAGAAAGAAGAGGGAAACTAAAAAAAGGAATGAGTGTGATACTCGTGGGAGCAGGTTCTTCCTCTATTAGTTTCACTTGGATTGGAAAAGTAAAAGGTTATCCCGTATACTGTTTTGTTCCTCTACACACTTCTCCAGAACGAATCCAAACTCTTAGGAGTTACGGTGCAGAAGTTACTGTCACGAATGAAGGAGATTTGGGGCGATTGTATGATCTGGCCGAAGAGAAAGCAAAAAAACTAGGTGGATGGATTCCTGACGAAGCCTCAAACCCTGCCAACCCCAACTTTCATTTCAAAACCACAGGACCAGAAATTTGGAGAGATTTGCAAGGAAAAGTGGGGGCAGTGATTTCCGCACCTGGATCTGGTGGAGCCATCACTGGAATCGGAAGGTATTTAAAATCTCAAGACCGCAGGGTCAAAGTCATCATTGCGGGAAAACCAAATTCGCCCTTTATGGAATACGGGAAAACGGAAAATCCAAAAGAAAAGGAAAGGATCCAACTCCCGGCTGTTTATGATCCTAAACTCATAGACCGTTACTTTCATGTCACTCCAGACGAAGCTTTGCATCTTCAAGCAGACCTTTATGAAAAAGAGGGGATCTTTGCCGGACTGACTACGGGTACTGTGATTACAGGAGCACTTAGATTTTCTGAATCTCTTTCTGATGCAGAAAAAAATGAAAAAAATCCTTACAATATCGTGATACTTTCTCCCGATAGAGATTAATTTTTTTCGCTAAACAGTTGTTTCATTTCTTCTAGGGAACTTTTTGCCACTGTTTCCCCTAGTTGGATGAATTCTGCACTACGCCAAAATTCAAACCAATTGGAATTAGGAAGAATCGGATTGAGATATATGTCTGCTTCCTGAGCACTGTACTTTCCAATCCGGTATTGTAAGGAATACAAACTATTGACAATGATATCTAAAACATTTAAATTTAAAAGTTTGTTTGTTTTCATTTCATCTTTTGAACTCGGCATTGAATTGATGGCGATGATCTTCTGAACCCCTTCGTGGCTGAGCGCTGAAACGGGAAGTGGATTGACAATCCCTCCATCCACATAGGTTTTTCCATTTTCTTGGGGTTGTGGAACAAACACTCCTGGGATTGAAATACTTGCCATCACTGCATCCAAAACCTTCCCTTCAGAAAGAACAATTTCCTGCCTGGTGGAAATATCACAACTGATCAGTCTGAGTTTGATGGGTAGGTCTTCAAAATACAAATCTCCCAAATACTTTTCGAGAAGTGCGCGAACATGTTTACCGTGGAGGAGACCTTGCCCTGGAAACGATAAATCCACAAGTTTGAACATTTTAAAGATGCTATCCATTTCACCAAGTAGAGGTAAGATACCTTTGTATCCAAGCCCGCTTGCGAAGAAGGCCCCAATGATGGCTCCAATACTAGTACCCGCAATCATGTCAGGAACAATTCCTTCCTCTTCCATGACCTTCATGATCCCAATTTGTGCAAGACCCAATGCAGCACCTCCGCCGAGTGCCACACCCATTTCTACTCCAGAAAGTTCTCTTGCTTTTCTGCGAATAAAAATTTCCCATTTCCCATGGTCGACTGTGTCTTTAATATTTGTTTCGTGGTAAAGGATTTGATTTTCTTTCGATTCATTTGTGATTGAATCACATAAATTGATTTTTTTATCTGCTGAAATAAAATTTTCAATATGGTCTGCTTCATCAAGTAACAGACGTTTTAGTTCTTCGTCAGTTTCAGGAAACACTTCCAAAAAAATAAAAGAATGACTGGCATAATGTTTTCCTAATGTTTCTTTGATAGAATCAGAATCTTTAAATTTATAAGATTTTACATAAGGGTTTTCAGCTGTGCCATTTTGTTGGAAATGTAGAATTACGGATTTTTTTCCGGATTCTACCTCGATGGTTTGCACTAGTTCTTTTGACAAACGGTCTTTGGCAATGGGATCAGAATGTACAAGGCAGACAACAGAGTTACGAAAGTATTCTCTACCTCCGAGAAGTTCACCTCGCAATGACTTAGTTAACATTTTTGAAAATGTGATTGAAAGGTAAGGAATTTTTTGGATTAACTTTTGGAAACCTACTTGAGAAAGAACAAGAAATCTAGATTCGCTAACAGTAACGGCTGTATGGCTGTGTTTTTCTCCAGTGAGTAAGGATTGGATTCCAAAATATTCCCCTTTTTTGAGGTATTGGACTTCCTCTTCTCTTTTTCCTTCCCCTTTTTTGGGGAGAAACAATTTGATCCCACCAGAAAGTATCAAAAATAAACTTCGGTCTGCGTCTCCTGCAGTGAAAAGAATTTCATCTCGTTCCGATTCCACTATATGAACAGACTCCGCAACCCAGACCTTTTCTTTTCGCGAGAGACCTCGGAACAAGGGTAGGCTGGAAACTAGGTGGATTTTTCCTTCTAAATCTTTCATACAGTACCTTTTCCACCAGGGTTTCAGAGGGGAAAGGGAGAGAAATTTCGTTTTTTACTCAATTCTAAAAAATTTCATTGACTATATTTTTGTTAAGTAGTAATTGTTTGTATAGCAAACAGGAGTCTATATGATTACACATTTGAAAATTAAAGATTTTGCCCTCTTCGAATCCCTGGAACTGTCTCTTGCGGATGGTCTCTCTGTCTTTACTGGCGAATCTGGTGCCGGAAAATCGTTAATTTTCGATGCCTTGGCTTCTCTGTTTGGAGGGCGGTGTTCTACGGCAAATATCCGGCAGGGAAAAGAAAGGTATTCTTTGCAGGCCGTCCTATCTTTGACCGGACAAAATTTGGCAAAAGACTATTTGATGGAACAAGGATTCCGTTATACAGGTGATGAAATTATCATCACCAAAGAACTGATGAAAGATGGAAAGGCCCGTGTGAAAATTGGTGAGAGTTTGGCTTCCACCACTCACTTACGTGAACTAGGTAAAACCATGGCAGAAATCCATTCTCAAAACGAACAACTTTTCCTTTTGGAAAAATCCAACCAATTGGAATTTTTAGATCGTTTTGGTAACCTAGAATCTCTTAAATTCAAATTTAAATCTGCATTACAACAATACCGTCACTGGAAACAAAAACTCACCGATTTTGAAGAAACTAGAAGGACAATGCTCAAACGCAAGGAAATCCTGGAATATGAAATCGAAGAAATTGAATCGGTTTCTCCGAAAGAAGGAGAGGATGAAAGTTTATCTACAGAAGAATCTCTTTTGGCAAACGGTGAAAAATTAGCAGAAAACTACCGTTTGGTGTTAGAGGAATTGACTGAAAAGGAAAACTCGATTCTAAAAGTTTTTCCAACTCTCATTCATGCGATTCAAAAGATTTCGATATTAATCCCTGAAAAAAAGGAAATGTTAGATGAATGGGAAGAGGTATACGACAGGCTAAAATCTCTCAAGTCAGTCATTCGTGAGGAAGAAGAAGAATTATTTTTTAGTCCAGAAAGGTTGGATATGGTTCAGTCTAGACTCCAGGACATCAAAAAACTAAAGAAAAAATATAATGTAAGTTTAACTGAAATTAACTTACTCCTCGAGGAGAAAAAGTCAGAACTTGAACGTTGGAACGAACAAGCAGGGGATGAAGATTTTTTAAGAATCAAAAAAGACCAATCTCTATCCGAGATGAAAGAACTAGGGTTTCAATTGTCCAAGTTACGACGCAATGTCATTTCTCAGTTTGAAGAAGAAGTTCAAAAAGAGATGGCAGATTTAGGTTTGGAAGGAGGAAAACTCCAGGTTGTCCTTCGTTGGGAAGAAAACCCAGAAGGAGAAGTGGAAGAAGGTTCTAAGTCTTATTTCCTTTCTGAATCAGGACTTGACCAAATTGAGTTCTATTTTAGTGCCAATCCGGGTGAAAAACCTCGCCCGCTGAGAAAAGTGGCATCTGGGGGAGAATTATCTCGAGTGATGCTTGCTCTCAGGAGTGTTCTTGGAAAACAAGCACCTTCTCCTCAAATGTTGGTTTTGGATGAGGTGGATACGGGTCTTGGTGGGGAAGCGGCGGAAGCAATGGCGACAAAGCTTAAAAAACTAGCAAGAAACTCACAAATTCTTCTGATTACGCACACCCAACAGGTAGCAGCTTCTGGGGATCACCAAATCAAGATCGAAAAACGTCAAGAAGGTGGAAGAACGGTCTCTTACGCTTCTGTTTTGGATTTCGAAGAACGGAAAAGGGAGCTGGCGCGAATGATCGGAGGTAAACAACTGACCTCTGCAGTGTTAAAAGCCGCGACGGATCTTTTGATGAAAAAAGCAGGCTAGTCGTCTAAAAATAGTATTTGGCGAAAAAGGGAAGACTGAAAACTCTATTCGTAATCCTTCAATGGGGTCTCATTCATGTTTTTTCCTTTCGCTAAATCAGATTCAATCATTTCCTCGGTTCCACCGCAAACCATTCCAATATTAATCATCTTTGTTTCTATTGTTGGTTTTACCATCATCGTGGAACGACTTGTTTATTATTGGAAATTAAAGGCCATCCCTCAAGACCATTTCCGTCGAGTTCGTGAATTAGCTCGGGAACAAAAATGGGATGAAGCTAAGGATGTTTTAGGCCAAGACATTCAATCACCTGCAGCCGTCCTTCTTCGAATGGCGTTTGATCTCAAACGTAGAGGAGTTCAGTTCTGGGAAGAGGACATCCGCCAAGAAGGTTTCCGACAAATATATTTGATGGAACGTTATTTAACCGGTCTTGGAACCATTGCCACCATCGCTCCGTTACTCGGGGTACTTGGGACGGTCATCGGGATTGTTCGGTCCTTTGCAGAAGGGGCAGGAACCCAAGGTGCTGAAGTTGGTATTTCAGAAGCCCTTATTACAACTGCAATGGGACTTGGAATTGCAATTCCTGCTTACATTTTTTATAATCTTTTCTCCCGAATGAAAGAGGAAAGAATTACAGAAATGGAAAACGTAACTGATTTGGTGTTACCCCACCTAAACAAACGATAAACCTAAATGAAATTTCGCAAAACGCAAAAATCATTTAATAACATTGAACTTGCACCTCTCATCGATGTTATTTCCTTTATAGTGATTTACTTTTTGATGAATGCAACTTTAGAAAAAAACACTGCGTTGAAAGTGGAATTGCCTCGGTCATCCAGTGTTGCTAAAGAAAAACAAAAAGATGAACTTGTTATCACTGTAGACAAACAGGGAAAAATTTATTTGGATCAAAATTCCGAACCAGTTCCTCTCGAAGGACTTACTGAAAAAATAAACGGATTCCTTGGTCCTGAAAAAGAAAGAGACCCTAAAAAAAATAAAGTCATTATTCGTGGAGATGGTGGTGCGTCTTACCAAGTTGTAGTTAAGGTAATCGATGCAGTGAATGCTGCAGGTGTTAGTCGCTTTAACCTAGCTATGGTGAAAGGCACATCTAAGTGATTCTTTGAATATTCAAAAAAAAATTAAGTTTTTTAGTCTTTTTGTCTTATCTCTCCTTTTACTAGTTTCGGCAGAGTGGGTTTCCCTTTGGTCGAACAAATCTGTATTTATAGATAAAGTCATTACTAAAGTTGAATTTAAGGGGAATATCAATACTTCCTCTGATGATATTTTGGAACTAATGGACATGCGTCCAGGGATGCAATTATCACAAGGAATTTTGAATGCAGATATGCGTGCCCTTTTTGTTTCAGGGTTCTTTTATCATATCGATATTCAGGGAGAAGCCGACGGGGAAGGAGTCAAAATCCTAGTAGTCGTAAAAGAACGGCCTCGAGTGAAAGACATTGATTTTATTGGGGCAGATGAAGTATTCCCCTCTGATTTACGTGATAAAATCCCACTGAAAGAAAACGAAGTGATCACTCCCAAGAAAGTGACTCTTTCTAAAGAAGTAATTCTGAAGAAATACCGAGATGAAGGTTTCTTTTTAGCATATGTACGTTTTGAGACGGAACCTGTGAATCTTGAAACGAACACGGTGAAAGTGAAGTTTATTATTGATGAAGGTGAAGAAATTCCCGTCAGTAAAATTAACATTTTTGGAAATAGCGAAATAGATACCTATGATATCCAAGGAATCATGGATTTAAAAGAAAGTGGAATTATTGAATCAGGTGTATTTAAAGAATCCGCTTTTGAATCAGATAAACAGAAAATTTCTGCTTACCTTAAATCGAGAGGTTATGTCGATGCGGAGCTCAGTAACGAAGGAACCAACTGGGAAATTCGCTGGGAGAATCCTCAGAAAAAGGACAAACGTGTTGTCATAGTCAATTTTAAAATCGTAGAAGGCGAACAATACTTCTATAATGGATATTCCACAAGCCATGATATGACCATTGCTCCCAATGGAATGCCACAATTTTTAAACAAAGAAAATAACCCAATAGGGACGCCAAAGGAAGAATGGTCACCGGTTTATCCAGTAAAATTTTTGGAAGACCAATTTGAATTTGCTCCTGCAGATGTGGGAGAAGTTTTTGATGAAACAAAATTTCAAAAAGATAGAGCTTCGATTAACGAAGCTTATTCGGCAAAAGGGTATTTATTCGCACAGGTAATCCCTCGCAGAAAGGTCATTGAATTAAGTGATGGATATTTAGCGCGTTATGAAAACTGCGATAAACGTGGAAGTTCAGATGCAACTTCTGATTGTAATGAAGAATACAACCGGCTAAATGTTGCAAAGTTAAGAAAGATATATGAAGATGAGCCAAAATTAAGAGGTAAAAAATTCATCCATGTTGATTTTACCATTCGTGAAAACAACTTAGCTTTTATTGAAAACATCATTATCAAAGGAAATAAAAAGACACAAGATCGAGTGGTTCGTAGAGAACTTCTTTTTAAACCTGGCGATCTTTTTAATTCCACACTTGTAAACAGGTCTCGGGAAAGGATCTTTAACTTAGGTTATTTTAAAGAAGTAAACTTTAATATGAGACCTGGTTCCGATGAAACTAAAATGAACCTCATCATTGAACTTGTGGAACAACCTACAGGAACAGTGTCGATGGGGGGTGGTTATGGAACCATTACTGGATTTTCCATCTTTACTCAGTTAGGTGAGAATAACCTGAACGGATCTGGACAACAAATTACAGGTCGTGTGGAATTTGGACCGATACGCCGTTATTTACAAATATCTTGGACAGAACCTTGGTTTATGGACAAACCTTGGTCATTAACTCTTTCTGCTTTTTATTCTTCCCGAACTTTGTATGTTGGTGCTACCTCAATTACAGAAAACAACAACCAAGGGATTAAGGAAGTAGCGTCTTATGAACGTTCGGGTGTGGGTGTGAGTGCGGGACTTGGACATAGATTCTTAATCAACTGGACTCACTTCCATCGTTATTCTCCTTCCTTTTTTGCATCTACGAGACCAACTTCGCTTGTTTCTGACCAAGTCTTAGCAGAGGTAGACCGCGGCTGGCAATTTCGTTCCCAGTTAACTAACGGTATTGCTTATGATAGCCGGGATAACGTGTTTAATTCCACACAAGGATTTAACTTAATCTTTTCCGTGGACAACGTAGGTCAGTTCCTTGGTGGCGAAAGTCATTTCGATCAGTTTAGTCCTATTTTGGAATACTACCATACTTGGTTTGATTATACTTTTTTTGGTCTCATTCGCAAAAACGCACTTAGGCGATGGCGGGTGGTTCAACAGTTCAGAACCTCTTCTGTATTTACTTTTGAAAGAACTCCGAAGTATAAAAATCAAGATAAAGAACGAATTCCTTACATTCAAGTACAGGACAGGTTATTTCTTGGAGGATATGAATCTCTTCGTGGATGGTTTTTTGACGATAAATACTATCCTGATGAATGGAAAGATGGGGCATCCAGTCGGGTTCTTTTTACTTCTGAAATGCGGTTTCCTATCGAACCGTCGTTACTCTGGTTTGTTATCTTCTTCGATGCTGGTGCAATGTATGAACAAATCAACCGTGCAGTAGGTGAAAGAAAAGAATTCTTCAAAAACTATGATTCATTAGTTCAAGCACAACGCACAAAAGAACCTGTTGAAACTTACTTATACGAAAATTATAATTCATACGGACAAAAACTTCCTGATTCACCTCTTGTTGTGAATGATCCAGGAAATTTAGTTCTTTCTAGTAAAAATCTTTCTATGTCAAACTTCCGTTTTTCTTGGGGTTTTGGATTAAGGATCCAAATTCCTGTATTACCACTTCGTTTGTATTTTGCGCAAAGGATTCGTTATACGGGAGTGGAAGACAGACCATTTGGTCTTTATCCAGATAATAACAGCTTTCAATTTGTTTTTGGAATTGGAGATATGCGATTCTAGGTGGAGTTAGTTGGGTTAAATTCTGAACAAAAAAAAGCGGTTGAATCGGTAGAAGGACCGCTTCTCATTTTAGCTGGTGCAGGTTCAGGTAAAACTAGGGTGATCACCTATAGAATTGCCAATCTTATTCTCAATCATAAAGTTTATCCGAATCAAATCCTTGCCGTTACGTTTACGAACAAAGCTGCAGAAGAAATGCGCAGTCGTTGCCGGAGTTTGTTGCCAGAAGGGAACGGAGAGCCGTTGGTTCGCACCTTCCATTCCCTTTGTTTGTATTTACTTCGAAGGGAAGGTAAGGCTTTAGGAATCGGAAATAACTTTACCGTTTATGACAGCGATATGCAGGAATCGCTGATCAAAGAAATTTTAAAGTCCAAAGATATGGATACAAAAGAGTTTCGCCCTTCGAGCCTTGCCAATATTTTTTCTTCAACAAAAGATTCCTTTATGACTGCCGAGGAATATGCAAAAAAGAAAGCAGATGATTCTTATACAAAAACTATTGCTTCCGTTTTTATAGAATATGAAAAACGAAAAGACTTACGAAATGCTTTAGATTTTGGTGATTTGATTTTAAAAACAGTCATTTTATTTCGCGATTTCCCAGTCATTTTGGAAAAATACCAAAGGCTTTGGAAATACATCATGGTAGATGAATACCAAGATACAAATAAAATCCAATACCATTTGGTGCAGTCGCTTTCTTCCTTTCATAAGAATCTTTGTGTTGTCGGGGACGATGACCAATCAATTTATTCCTGGCGCGGAGCAGATATTTCGAATATTCTAAACTTCAAAAAGGATTATCCGGATGCAGTTGTTGTTAAGCTAGAGGAAAATTATCGTTCCACAAAAACAATTATTGAAACCGCTGCTGCGTTAATTGCTAACAATAAACAAAGAACAAATAAAACCCTCAGAACAGAAAATCCTTTGGGGGATAAAATTAAACTCACTTCCTACCAGAATGAGATCGAAGAAGCGGAAGGAATTGTTCAGAAAATTCAAGCGGGAGTTAGGCGAGGACAAAAGTATTCCAATTTTGCTGTTTTTTATCGAACCAATTCACAATCTAGATACTTTGAAGAGGCATTACGAAAAAAAGCAATTCCATATAAAATCTTTGGTGGGTTCCGATTTTTTGATAGAAAGGAAGTAAAAGATTTAATTGCCTATCTTTCGGTAGTTGTGAACCCCGTGGACTCCACCTCTCTACTTCGCATCATCAATTCACCTCCACGTGGAATCGGTGATACTACAGTAAACCGATTGTTATCCTATTCTGTGAGCGAAGGTCTTTCTTTATTCGAATGTTTAGGAAAATCTGTTCCAGAAATCAAAAAAGGAACTTTGCAAAAGTTATCTTCCTTATATAGAATGTTTGATTCTTCGATGGAGGATCTTGGAAAAAAAACTCCATCGGAAATTGCTTATGATGTTTTAGAACATTCTGGTTACCGTGAATTTTTAGAGAATGAAGGAACTGAGGATTCATTTTCTAGATTATCAAACTTAAATGAATTTGTGAATGCTCTAAAAGAATTTGAGGATAACAATCCTGAAGCAACACTTGAAGAGTACCTTGGAAATATATCTTTGATTACTAGTGAAGACAATACAAAAGATTTACCTGACTATGTAATTCTTATGACCGTCCATAATGCCAAGGGATTAGAATTTCATCATGTTTTTATGGCAGGAATGGAAGAGGGTACATTCCCTCATTTTTTATCCATAGACTCAGTCGATGGTTTAGAGGAAGAGAGAAGACTTGCCTATGTTGCGATCACAAGAGCCAGGAAACATTTAGAAATCAGTTTTTCCAGGTTCACCCGTAAGTTTGGAGAAGTGGAAGCAAGACTCCCTTCCCAATTTTTGGAAGAACTACCGAGTGAATTTGTCGAAGGTGAATTTACTGAAAATCGTTATGGAGTCCGCAGGCCAGAATTTACGCCAAGAGCAGAAAGATTTCATAAGGTTGAGGAAAAATTTGAAACTGTACTTGCGAAAGCAGGTGATGGTGATTTTCAAGTGGGAACCAAGGTCCGGCATAAAGTTTACGGGGATGGCCGTATTTTATCCATCTCTGGATCAGGGGACAACCGTAAGGTCGAAGTGAGATTCGGCTCTCATTTGGATAAAAAATTCTTATTGGCATACACACCATTAGAGATAATTTCATGAACTAGAAGAGGAACGGCTATGAGAAGATTTTGGATTTTAGGTATAATTGTATTGTTTCCGGTAACGTTTATTTATGGACAACAAAACTCCGGTTTGGCGGAAGAGTTTACTAAACTAGAAGACTATCTTCGAAATCCAAAACTTACTGATGAGCAGAAAAAAAAGAATTTTGAAGCCAATATGGTTAGTTCGGTTCGAAGTACCCTTTCTAAACGTCTCACAAATCCCAAAAAAGATTTAAAAGACCTAAAATTCCAGGACTTACAAACAGAACGTCCAGAAGGAACAAATACTTTTTTTGTTAAGTATAAAAACTATTATTTTCAATACCAATTTCCTGTAGATCCAGAGACCTATGTTACTTCTCCATCAGAAGAAATTGTATTAGAGAAACCAGAAGGTTTGGATTTAGGTTCAAACGCTCATAAAGAAGAAAAAAAGAATTAATTATTCATCAGGGCGGAATGGAAGAAAAAGATTTTAGGGAAGTTTGGCAGTGGGTATTATCAGTTGGAGATTCCATATTAGCCATTTACAAATCAGACTTTCAAATTCGCGACAAAGGTGGCAATGATCCTGTCACGGAAGCTGATCTATTTGCGAGTGAATTTCTTTTTGAAAAAATCTCCGCACGTTTTCCAAACCACGGTTTTTTATCGGAAGAGAAAACAGATACAAACAGGCGTTTGGATAAAGAATGGGTTTGGATTTTAGATCCCATTGACGGAACTCGAGAATTTGTTAAAAAAAATGACCAGTTTGCGTTGAGTTTGGGGCTTGTTCGAAATGGTGAAGCAGTTTGGGGAGTGGTTTTTAATCCTGCGACTGGAGAATTTTTTTCCAAAATTAGAAATACTTTTTTTGCTAAATTGCAACCTCCCTTTGCTACAGAGGAGAATTTTAGAACTTTAGTTGTTGAAAGTAGTTCCGTATTGCATCCGTTAGAGGAATCAAAACCAGTTACCAATAAACCAGTTTTACTTGTTTCTCTGTCTGAGATGAAAGAAGGATTGTTTGCCGATTCATTTTGGCAGGAAGATTTTGAAATTCGTTCTATGGGTAGTATTGCTTACAAGTTAGGACTACTATCTGCAGGATTTATTGACCTAATTGTTTCCTTAAAACCCAAAAACGAATGGGATATTTGTGGTGGAATTGCCCTCTTGGATGAGGAGAATTTTACTTGTTTTCCTTTAAAAGACAAAGGTTATCTTTTTAACCAATCCAATACCTTATCGTATGGGTTGGTTGCTGGAAAAAAAACAGCCATACATTATTTAGAATCCAAAATAGATATGCACCAATTATCGCTCAAGGTAAAGGAACGATGGTAAGAACCAAACGAATTGGCCTTGATGCGAGGCCTCTTTCTACTCGGATTTCAGGAGTCGGACGACTCATTGCGGAAACTTTAAAGGCCTTCCCGCATAAAGAAGAGTATGACTTCTTTTTGTTTTCACATTTACCAATTCATGAGGATCATAAAGCAGTTTTGGGTTTGCCTAATGTAACTTGGGTTAGGGGCGGTGGATTTTTAAAATGGAAAGGTGGTTTGTATTATAATCTATACATACCGTATTATTTGTTGAAACATAGATTAGATCTTTTTTGGGGATCACAGCAAGTATTACCACCGTTTTTGCCAAGTTATTTAAGAGCTGTTCTCACTTATTGTGATTTGGTATTGTATTTGTATCCTGAAACTATGCGTTGGATTGCGAAAATCCAGCAGAGACTTTTTCAGCGATACTCTGTTAGACGATCAAGTTTTATACTCTCCATTTCGAAACAAACAAGTGATGATATGTGTCTTAAATTTGGTTATCCTGTGGAACAAACAGGGGTTTCCTACCCAGGTGTGAATCCAATGGATATGACAAAACATTTAGATACAAAAGTTTCCAATCGAATTAAGGATTTGGGGACAGATTTTTTATTATCAGTATCCACAATTGAACCAAGAAAAAACTATCCATTTTTACTTGAGGTCTTTCGGGAATATCGTAAAGCAGATCCTCATCACTACCGACCTTGGGTGATTGTTGGCAAAATCGGTTGGGAATCACCAGAATTTATAGAAGAGTTATTACAAGAGCGAAGTTTGTATAAAGACATTCATATTTTGGATTCTGTTTCTGATTCTGAATTGCAACATCTCTACAAAAGAGCAGGTTTGTTTACCTTTGCGAGTAAGTATGAAGGATTTGGAATACCTATGGTGGAAGCTATTTTTCATGGATTAAATTGTGTGGTTTCTGATATTCCTACTTTTCACGAAATTGGAAAGAATGGGGTCACATACCTTCCTTACCAAACTAGGGAAGATGCAAAACTATGGGCTGAAGTGATCAAAAAGTTTTATGAAAACCCTACACCACTTGAAGTATCCATTTCTGAATTTACTTGGGAAAATGCAGCTAAGATCACAGAAGAAGTTTTTAGAAAGGTTTTAGAGGAAGGAGAATAGACCCTTTTTCTTTGTAACCACTCCGGAATAAAGAATTTTTGATTTGTCTGATTTAGGAAGGACATGCAAATGAAACCTGTCTTTTGTCATGGCTTGGATTTCACATTCCCAATCTTCATCTTTTGCGGTAAGTTTGACTCGATCACAGAGGACTTCCGATGGAAGAAACCAAACAAAAGAATAATCTTTTTTCCCGCGTTTAAAATAAGATTTGGTTTCTTTAGAATTTGACTTCCAGATAACGGTTGTTTCATCCCCGGTTTCGTATGGTTGAACCGTCGAGGGAATCATAGAAATTCCTTTTCCAGTCCAGTTTCCCTTTACGTATTCGTTCCATTCGTCTAAGTTGGAAAAGTAATTATAAATTAATGAATTCAAATAGGATGACCAAAACTTTGCGACACGCTAAATCCAGTTTTTATCTGATCTTTCTCCTTTCTCTCCTTTTTTGTAAACCCCAAGGTGAACCTGACGATTTTTATCCAGAACCCCTGGCCACTGTGAACGGCACCTCGGAAAAGATGGAAACTTTTAAGGGAAAGGTCCTTGTTTTGGATTTTTGGGCCACCTGGTGTGAACCTTGTGCGAAAGCAGTACCCACCATCAACAAGTGGAAGTCTTCAGTTTCGGAAAAGGATTTTGTATTTCGAGGAGTTAACACCGATACATCGGAACCCATTGAAAAAATCAAAAAAGATATGGAACGATTGAAGATGAGTTACCCCACCTTACTGGATAAAGACTGGAAATTAACAGATTTTTATCATGTCGAAGGAATTCCTTGCCTCCTTGTCTTTGACAGGAGCGGAAAGATTGTGTATCGGCAATATGGACTGATTGAATCTGACCTTTCGGGGCTTGTCATTCGTTCTCATGTATGGGCTGCGTCCGATCTGCCATAATTGTGCAATGCGAAACAACAATTTGATTTTCCCTTGATTTCAATGACAAGATTGAAAATGTCTTGACTCATGTTCGTTAAAAAAGTCCCTTAAAGATACCTTTTTACGTTTTCTTTAGAGAAAGGAGTCAGAATAATGCCAGCCAATTTGCCCGAACTCTTCCAGCAGAGTGCTGAAAAATTTGGGAACCGCCCCGCGTTCGTCAGTAAAGACGAATCTAAGTCCTATCAACCTGTCACTTTTAAAGAAGTATATGATCTTGGTATCAACTTAGCAGAAGCTCTCATTGATTTGGGTGTAACTGCAAAAGAAAATGTCGCCTTGCTAGCCGATAACCGATTGGAATGGATTGTTTCCGATTATGGAATCCTCATGGCCGGTGCAGCAGATGTTCCTCGTGGAACCGACATTACTGATTCAGAAATTGCTTATATTCTAAACCATTGTGAAGCAAAAGTGATTTTTCTTGAGAACGATAAAATGCTCGAGAAATTTCAAAAGAACCGCTCTCAATTAGAATTTGCTAAAACTCTCATTGTTATGGATAAAAAATCCACTGCAACTGGTGTATTAAAGCTTTATGATCTAATTGAAAAGGGAAAAGAACTCCGCGCCAAAGGTTCTAAAAAAGCAGAAGAGCGGATGAAAGCAATCGCTCCTGATGACCTCTTTACAATCATTTATACTTCTGGAACAACAGGGATGCCAAAAGGTGTTATGCTGAAACATAGCAACATGATCCACCAAACATCTGTCATTTTAGGAAGTATGATCGAAATCAAACAAGATGAAAGGATGTTGTCTATCCTACCTGTTTGGCACGTATTTGAACGAGTTTTTGAATATTTAGCGATTGCTGCAGGTTGTGCGACATACTATACCAACGTTCGTGATTTGCGAGATGACATGAAAAAGGCAAAACCTACTTTTATGGCTTCTGCTCCAAGACTTTGGGAAAGTATCTACAACGGAATTTATACAAGAATCAATGATCCAAAACAAACTCCAGCTCTACGCCGTGGTTTGTTCAATATGGCTTATTTTTTCTCCAAACACTTCAATGCTGCCACAAGGTTTTTAAAAGGAAACCAAGTGGATTACGTGGGAAGAAATCCTATTGTTTCTTTATTCAAAGGTTTTTACTACTTGGTACTGGCCATTGTTTTGGCGATTCCTTACTTCCTTTTGGATTTGGTTGTACTTTCCAAAATTAGAGAAGCTACTGGTGGGGAACTAAAAGCTTCCGTATCCGGTGGTGGAGCCCTCCAAAGACATGTGGATGCTTTCTTCAATGACATTGGAATCAATGTACTCGAAGGGTATGGAATGACAGAAACTTCTCCAGTGATTTCGGTTCGAACTTTTAAAAAGTTGGTCCAAGGTTCTGTTGGGGTCATCACTCCTGAGACATCAGTGCAAATCCGAGATGATTTGGGAAAAGTCCTTACGCATGTGGATGCCAACCAAAAACTCATTTCTGGAAAATACGGAGCTCGTGGGGTCATCCATATCCGTGGACCACAGGTGATGAAAGGGTATTATAAAAACCCAGAAACTACAGCGAAAGTTTTGAAAGATGGTTGGATGGATACGGGAGATATTGGAATGTTCAATTTCAAAAAGACCCTAACCATCACAGGTCGTGCCAAAGATACGGTAGTTCTCCTTGGTGGGGAAAACGTAGAACCTGTACCCATTGAAGACAAACTCACTGAATCTCCTTTCATTGCGCAAGTGATGGTGATTGGACAAGACCAAAAGAACTTAGGTGCGCTTGTTGTTCCTGATTTTGATAAATTGACAGAGTGGGCTAAAGAAAATGGAATTTCAGAGACTGACAAACAGAAACTCATTGAAAATCCAAAGGTTCTTGATTTCTACAAAAAAGAAATCAAAGCTCTGAACAATACCAAAACTGGATTTAAGTCTTTTGAACAAGTAACTCCATTCATTCTCATTACCAAACCTTTTGAAGTCGGTGATGAATTGACAAATCTTTTCAAAATGAAGCGCCACTTAATCACGGAAAAATACAAAGACAAAATTACTGCTTTGTATGCTGCTGATTAAGTAAATTTAATTCCTAACCGCCTGGTTCTCAGGCGGTTTTTACTCTTCTCTTTTTCTCCAACCGTCGATATTCTAATTGTGAATCGATCGGACGGATCTTTAGTTTCCTCATCTACAGGCGTTTTTTACCCCTACCAACACCAGGACTTTTATGCGATGGATTCCTTGTTTTTATCTTCGTTGAAACAAGAAGAAGTTTGGGACTTCCAATCTGTGACCCAAGTTCACTTGGGATTTTTAGGATTTCTAACTTTAAGAAGTTTTTTACGGGAGAGTTTGTCTTTACCCAAACTTCAAGTGAAAGGACTCTCCAAACACTGGAAAACGTATTTAGCCAAGGTGAATTTTTTGGGCAAAGGGGTTCCTTGGGAATCTCAGGAGTTTATCCCCAATTTAGTTTCAGATTCTCTCATCCCAGCGCTTTCATTTGGTGGAAAAGGGCATTGGTCCAGTGAATTTCATTGGGAAAAACAGGACAAAGATACAACTTCAGTTTTCTTTTCCGCTACCAACAAACAAAGCGAAGGTGATATTGCTATTAGTGATTTGATGAAAGATTTTTTGCAATATTCACAAACCGATCACTACTTGGAACGTGCATACATTCGTAAAGAAAACTCTAGTTATTTATACTTAAATGCAAAAGAAACAAACCCAAGAGTGTTCTTTCGAGAAAATCCAACAGATCTACCTGAGTTTTTATTTTTGGTGGCAGAATTAAAAACTAAACCATCTACTCACTCAAATTAAGACCAAGTAAAACCGTCTTTAAAAGATCAGCTTTGGTCTCTAAATGAGTGGTTTCCAATATGGTTTGTTTAGTTTTAAAATCAAAGTAGATGAGTGAGGCTATAAAATCTACCGGATAAGGATGAACCAAAATTTGATTCATTTTTAAAATTAAATCTTCCTCCGCACCTTCGGCAAGTAAGATTCGTTTGGTGAGAATAAGTAACTCTTCAATTTTTTCTTTTAAAGTTTCCGAAACATTTTTATTTCTTTGGTGTTCCCGGCGAACAATTTGTGCGATATAAAATGGTTCTGTGGAATCCAAACTTACAATTTCAGCAGTTCCAATTCCTTCTAAAATGATATTGGATCTTCCATCTGGTAAGGATTCTTTTTGGATGATATGACCATATCCGACAACTTCTGGGATGGGAGGAAATCCTGCACCAACCCAATTTTTTGGGTAAGGCGCCATTCCCATTTCTCCCCCGTTTTCCATACAAAAATCGAGCATCATCCGGTATCTGGGTTCAAAGATATGGAGAGGTAAAAACATTCCCGGAAACAGAAATACATCTGGTAAGGGAAAGAGAGGTAAGGGGAAGGTTGACACAGAGAAAGGTTTTAGATTCTCTGTTTAGTTGTAAACCAATTCAAGGATCTGGCTTTGTTGAAAATTAAGAAAACTTCACTTCGTAAATCTTTTGAGGATTTAGGCAAAATCAAAGTGCTTGTGATTGGAGATTTGATTCTAGATGAATATTTGATTGGTTCAGTGGAACGAATTTCCCCGGAAGCTCCTGTACCTGTGGTTTGGGTCCGAAACGAAAAACAATCCTTAGGTGGATCGGGCAACGTAGTTCAGAATTTATCTTCTATCGGAGTCTCTGGGGTTGTTTTTGGAAGGATTGGTGAGGACAAAGCTGGAGATTCTTTAGAAAGTCTTCTACTCAAAAATTCGGTTTCTAAGGAAGACTTGGTTTTATTAAAATCCAAAACCCTTCCTACCATTTTAAAAACTAGGATCATTGCCACACACCAACAAATTTGTCGGGTAGACCGTGAGGAAGTGGTTCCTCTGACCAAAGAAGAAGAAAGTTCCGTGCTCAAACAATTGGAACTTAAATTAAATGAATGTTCCGCAGTCATTTTATCAGATTATGACAAAGGGTATCTCACACCTTCTCTCATTCAGTCCGTCATTGCCCTTTGTAATCGTGAAAATAAAATTGTGACGGTAGACCCACAGGTCAGCCACTTTTTCTTATACAAAAACATCCATATTATGACTCCCAACCATCATGAAGCTGGAAAGGCATTAGGTAAAAAACTTCTGAGTGATTTTGAAATTGAATCAGCTTGTCGGGAAATCTCAGAAAAACTCACACCCGATGCCATGATGATCACTCGTGGGGAAAAAGGAATGTCCATTTATGAAAGAAAATCAGATTCATTTTATCATATCCCAACAGTTGCCAAAGAAGTATTTGATGTGACGGGTGCGGGTGACACTGTGATTACCACATACACTGCTTTTGTGGCAACGGGGATGACCATAGCCGATGCCGCTCTTATCTCTAATGTGAGTGCTGGGATCGTCGTTGGAAAGTTAGGTGCTGCTACTGTCACACAAACGGAAATTGAAGAGGCCCTGCAATCTCTCGGTTATTTGGATGGGAGCCTATGAGTTTTTACGATCAAATCCATTCCAAAATCATTCCTTTGGATCAAATTGAATCCAAAAGAAAGTCACTCGAAGGAAAACGAATTGTATTTACCAATGGATGTTTTGATATTTTGCACCCGGGCCATGTGAGTTACTTAGCGCAGGCTCGTGATTTAGGAGATTTACTTTGGATTGGGGTCAATGAGGATGCAAGTGTTAGGCGACTAAAAGGTGAGACTCGACCCATCAATTCTTGTGAAGACCGAATGACCGTCCTTGCCGGTCTTTCTTCTGTGGACTTTGTTTCCTCATTTGCTGAAGATACCCCGCTTGAAATTTTGAAAAAAGTAAAACCTTCGGTCCATTCCAAAGGGGGAGACTACCAAGTGGAAACCCTGCCGGAATACCAAATTTTAAAAGAGATGGGAGCGGATATTCAAATTTTACCTTTTGTTCAAGGAAAATCCACAACGAAGATTTTAGAAAAAGCCAAATCTCCTTCCTAAACGTATTGATTTTGGACCCAAATCCCACCACTCTGTAAAAAACATTCTTTTTTGAGGTCCATTTTGTCCAAGACCAGATATATTTTTATTACCGGTGGCGTTTCCTCTTCTTTAGGAAAAGGGGTTACCGTTGCAGCTCTCGGTTGTTTGTTAGAAGCCAGGGGTTATACCGTCTCTTTACAAAAAATGGATCCCTATATCAACATTGACCCAGGTACGATGAGTCCGTACCAACATGGGGAAGTATATGTAACCGAAGACGGTGCAGAAACAGATTTAGATTTAGGATATTACGAAAGATTTACAAAATCCAAATTTTCTAGAAAAAATTCCGTGTCCACGGGCCAAATTTACCATGCGGTCATAGAAAGAGAAAGAAAAGGCGATTATTTAGGAAGAACCGTACAAGTTGTACCGCATATCACCAATGAAATTCGAAATAGAATTTATAACCTAACACGCGATCAGGAGACAGATTTTGTAATTGTGGAAATTGGTGGAACCGTGGGTGACATTGAGTCCGTTCCTTTTCTAGAAGCCATCAGGCAAATGCGATACGAACATGGAGCAAACCAAGTATTGTTTTTGCACCTTACTCTTGTCCCAACCATTACTGCTGCTGGGGAAGCAAAAACAAAACCAACACAACATTCGGTAAAAGAACTCCTTGCGTTAGGTATCCAACCAGACATTTTAATTTGTCGAATCAACAAACCAATGTCAAAGGAGATGAAAAATAAAATTTCTCTTTTTTGTAACGTTAAAGAACAAAATGTAATCTCTGCTGTTGATATCACAACTTCTATCTATGAAATTCCTTTAATGTATAGGGAAGACAAATTGGATGAAGTGGTCTTGAATGCTCTCGGAATGGATCTTCGTAAACTGAATTTTTCCCAATGGGAAAATATGGTAAAACGGATTCGTAATACTAAAAAGACAGTAAAGGTAGCGTTAATTGGAAAGTATATATCCTTACAAGATGCCTATCGTTCCGTTTATGAATCATTGGCGCATGGTGGGATTGCCAATGACGTAGAAGTCAATGTCATCAAAATCAATCCAGAAGATATTGATTCTAAAAACATTAAAGAACATTTAAAAGGTGTACATGGAATTTTAGTTCCAGGTGGATTTGGGGAACGTGGAATTGAAGGCAAAATTGCCGCTATCCAATATGCAAGGACCAAACAAATTCCATTTTTTGGAATTTGCCTTGGGATGCAGTGTGCAGTCATTGAATTTGCAAGAAATGTTCTTGGATATAAAGATGCTAACTCGACAGAGTTTAAACCCAATGTAGAATATCCGGTGATATCTATGATAGAAGAACAAAAAGAAATCGAACGGATGGGTGGAACCATGCGACTTGGTGCTTATCCTTGTATTGTTAAAAAAGGAAGTCTTGCATTTTCAGAATACAAAGCTGAAAGAATTTCCGAACGTCATAGACACAGATTTGAATTCACTTTGAGATATAAAGATGATTTTGAGAAAAAAGGAATGAATCTTACCGGATTTTCACCTGATGGAAGTTTGGCGGAAATTGTAGAAGTGGCGAGTCATCCATGGTTTGTAGGAGTGCAGTTTCATCCTGAATTTCAATCGAAACCGACTGACCCACATCCATTGTTTGCAGGTTTCATACGAGCTGCATCCAAACTAGCTAAAAAAACGGAGGATTAAGATGTACGATTTAATTGAAGAAAGAGAATTTTTCGGTAAAAAAATCGGGGGTCGTAATCCCTTCTTTTTGATTTCCGGTCCTTGTGTGATGGAAAACAAAGAATTACTCGATAGAGTTTGTGGAGAGATGAAAGCTATTTGCGATGATTTAGGGATTGTTTATATCTTTAAATCTTCTTTTGACAAAGCCAATCGTTCTTCGATCAATTCTTACAGAGGACCTGGTTTGGAAGAAGGAAGGAAACTTCTGGATTTTATCAAAAACAAATACAATGTTCCTGTACTCACAGACATCCATGAAACCATCCAAGTCGATCCTTTAAAAGATACTGTTGATATCTTCCAAATTCCCGCATTCCTGAGTCGCCAGACCGATTTGATTGCAAAGGCAGCCGAAACTGGAAAATGGGTGAATGTTAAAAAGGGCCAGTTTATGGCACCGGATGACACCCGTCATATCAAAACAAAAATCCAAGAGTCTGGATCTGAGAAGTATATGGTGACCGAAAGGGGAGCTAGTTTCGGATACGGAAATCTAGTCTTTGATTTACGTGGAATTCCGATGATGCACAAACATGGGATTCCGATTGTATTTGATGCCACTCACTCTGCACAACTCCCTGGTGCTGCGGGAAACATCACTGGTGGGGTTCGCGAATTCATTCCTCATATGGTTCGTGGAGCAGTCTCTGTTGGAGTGGAAGGACTTTTTATGGAAGTCCATCCTGATCCAGAAAAAGCGCTTTCAGATGCCACTACACAGTTTCCTTTAGCCAAAGCAAAAAATCTTTTAACCCAACTTTTGGAACTTGATCGTTTGGTAAAAACCAAATTTTTAGAGGCCTAAAATACCTTTTATGATGCGAAGGTTGAGCTTATTTTTTTATCTACTAGCTATTGTTAGCTGTAAAGATAAGGAATACCTTCGCATTGAAGTAGAAAAAGAATCTGGTTCTATGATTTCTATGAGAAATTTTTCTCGATCCTCATATAAGGAATCTGGAGAACTAGAATGGAAACTAAAAGGTGAAGAATCATATATTTTTCCAAAAGAAAATAAAACCATCATTTACGGTTTTGAATTCAAACAGTATGAAAAGGGAAATGCAACTTCTGCAATGACCGGAAACAGAGGCGAGATCAACCACTCAACAAAAACTGTTCTATTAAGTGGAAAGGTGCGACTTAAAACGAACGATGGAAAGTTCATAGAATCAGAATCCTTAACTTATAATTTAGATGAAAAAACTTTATCGTCTGAAGATGACGTTTTGGTTTACTCCGATGGAACCACCATCCGAGGTAAGGGATTAAGGGCAGACAAAGGATTAAATAAGTTTACGATCATCCAGCCGAAGGCTGTGACTGTGGGCGGTAGTAACCCGCTTAAGGAAAAACAATGAAAAAGATAACTCTGATTTTCAGTTTTTCTTTTTCATTTCTGTCCGCGAATCCATCACCGATACCGGTGTTATACGGTTCTGAGAATTTTCTAAAAAAAGAAGATTCCATTCTTTCACCCGATAAGAAAAAAGAAAAAAAAGATAAGATCCCTGTTATTTGGGGTGGAAGTAGCCTTACTCAAGAAGAAAGGACCATTAATGGAATTCCAATGAAGGTTTTTATTTTAGGTGGTGGCGCTTATATTATGCATAAAACCATCAAATTGAGTGCTCGTGAAATTGAAATCATAGGAGAAGATGCACTCATTGGAAATTTAAAAGGCCAAGTGGTTGTCGAAGATTTCCAAAACGGTGTCACTTTAACAGCTTCCAAGGGAATTTATAATAAAATAGGCGGGACAGTGAGTTTAGAAAATAACCCTGTCCTTCTGCAAAAAAAAGATGGGAAGGTAGTTAGAATCCAGTGCCAATCCATTATTCGATATTTAGAAGAAGCTAAAACAAATTTGGCGGGTAAGGTTGTTGTCACTTCGGACGAATTCCAAGTCTTTGGCGAAGATGCTGTATTTTCCGAAAAAGAAGATCGGATTGATTTGGCTGGAGAACCTTTTTTATTTTCTGAAAATCGATTTTTAATCGGACAAACACTTTCCTATTTTGTAAAAGAAGGAAACATACAATTGGATGGAGATGCGACCATCTACCAAGTTTCTTATGAGAATAAAAAAGACAAAGAAAAAGATACCACGACAAAAGAGCGTGTTGTGACTTTGTTTACAGGAAAAACTCTGAACCATAAAAATAAAGGAAAGGAAACCATGACATCTATGAGTGGGGATGCCTTTATGTATCGTAAGAGTTCTGAGTTTAGAGCCGATCTTTTGGAAAGCCGTCGAAATAATAAAGATATCCGGGCTACCGGAAATGTAAGTTATCTGGATCGGGAAAATGCATACCGAATGGAAGGTGGTTTTCTCTCTTATGATAAAGATAAAGGATATTCGTATTTAACTGAAAACCCCCAAATTCTTTTTTTGGACAAAAAGGAATTGAAAGAACGTGGGAAGTTAACAGCTGTTTTCCTAGAGAGATTTGATGAAAAATTCGAAACTGTTGCCCGTGGTAATGTAGAAGTAGAAACACAAACTGCCACTGCTACCGGTGAATATGCAACTTATTTTGAAAAACGAGATGAATTAGTGTTAGAAGGAAATCCAACACTTGTAAAGGACAACACAAAGGTCTCTGTGGGAAAGATCATTCTTTTCCCTAAATCGGACAAAGCTTATCTGACAGATGGGCTTAAGGTAATACCGAATGGCGAAAAAAAGTAAAATTCAAACACAAAAACAAGAAATGGATCCGGATGTAAAAACATTTCGGATGGAAAATCTTGTTAAGATCTACAATAAACGTAAGGTTGTAGATGGCGTAAGTTTTTATATTAGGAAAGGCGAAATTGTAGGTCTCCTTGGACCCAACGGTGCTGGAAAAACTACTAGTTTCTATATGAGTGTTGGTTTTGTAACCCCAGACGAAGGCCATGTTTTTATAGATAACGAAGATTTAACAAAAGCTCCCATGCATATCAGAGCAAGAATGGGGGTCGGATATTTAGCACAGGAAGCGAGTATTTTTCGTAAACTCACTGTTGCTGAAAACTTAGAAGCCATTTTAGAAACTATGAATCTTCCTGGTGATGAAATCATTCGGCGTAGAGACGAACTTCTTATGGAGTTACAGATCATGCGAGTCGCCAATCAAAAAGGATACACTTTGTCAGGTGGAGAAAGACGTCGTTGTGAAATTGCAAGGGCACTTGTAACAAATCCAGATTTTATTCTTTTGGATGAACCATTTGCAGGTGTGGATCCAATAGCGGTAAAGGACATTCAAAATGTCATTCAATCTTTAAAAGAACGTGGTCTAGGAATTTTGATCACTGACCACAACGTAAGAGAAACATTAAAAATTACAGATCGTGCATACATTATGTATAGCGGTCGAATACTCATATCGGGTACTGCCGATGATTTAATCAGTGATCCAGAAACCAGAAGAATATATTTGGGTGAGGATTTTAAACTATAAATGAAACTCGGGGCTTCACTTTCACAACGCCAAACGCAGAAATTAGTGATGACCCAGGACTTACGTCAGTCCATCGAATTGTTATCTTTGTCTACATTGGAACTTTCAGATAAAATTCAAAATGAACTTTTAGAAAATCCATTATTGGATGAAGTTGGGGTCGATGAAAAAACAAAGATGCCTGAGCTTTTTTCAATCGATGAAGTAAAACGTTTAGAAAAATTAAATCATGAAAAAAGTACAGATGTCAATTGGCAAGATTCTTATTCGTTAGAGGGCCCTCGGTCTTATGACACAGAAGCTAGTGATAGAAACCAAAAATACATTGAGTCTTCCACTCGAGGGGAAACCTTAGAGGAACATTTACTAAATCAACTAAGGCTCATTAAACTAACAAAATTAGAGTTTGAAATTGGTGAAGTTCTCATCAGTATGATCGACGATAAAGGTTTTATTACAGACGATTTATCTGTTGTTTCTAAGGAAATGGGTTATCCAGAATCAAAAGTACGGCGTGTTTTGCAAGTAATCAACGAACTAGATCCTATTGGGATTGGGGCAAAAGATATGCAAGAAACACTTCTCATTCAAGGGAAAATCCTTTTCCCTGATAATACTCTTTTACACCAATTGATTGGGGAATTTTTATCAGACTTGGAAAAAGTAGATTATAAAAAAATTGCCAAAAATTTAAGAATTACTGAAGAAGAAATTCTGACTCTAGCTCGGTTAATCAAAAAATTAGAACCTTACCCTGCTACAACATACCAAGGAAGGAAAATAGACTACGTAGTGGCTGATGTGGTCGTGAAAGCAGTGGGAAACGAATTCAATATATTTATTAATGATGAATGGCTGCCTAAACTTTCAATCCAAGAAGAATACAGAGAACTTTTAAATCATAAACTTCCTCCGAAAGAAAAGGAATATTTTCAGACAAAATATAGTTCTGCCCAGTGGCTGATTCGTTCGATCCAACAAAGAAGACAAACCTTGCAACGTGTTGTGAGTTGCATCATCGATTTTCAGGTAGATTTTTTTAGAGGTGGAATTGGTTTCATAAAACCTCTCACTTTAAAGGAAGTCGCTGAAAAATTAAATTTACATGAATCTACAATTTCTCGCATAACAACAAATAAGTACATACAAACGACTTGGGGAATATTTGAACTCAAATGGTTTTTTTCCTCTGGTGTGAAGTCCTCAGAAGGTGGAAAAGAAAGTTCCAAAAAGATTCATGAGATCATACGTAATTTGGTGAAAGACGAAGATGAAAACAATCCCTTATCAGACCAAGATATCGTAGAGCTAATGGAGAAAAAAGGTATTGAAATTGCTCGTAGAACAGTTGCAAAGTATAGAAAGGTCCTTAGAATCCTACCTTCCAACGAAAGAAAAAGGATCAGTTCTTTAAAGGGGTAATCCAATGCCAGTTCCAGGGATCACTGTTGATACTATTTTAAGGGATCATGAAGACCTTCAGTTGGTTTTAGTGACTGGTGAAGCTGGTTTATCCAATCGGATTAATAATGCTGAAATCAATCGTCCTGGACTTTCGCTTACAGGATTTTTTGATTTTTTTGCCAATGATAGAATTCAGATCTTAGGAAAAGGAGAATGGGCATATCTCAATTCTCTTTCTGAAGATAAACTTCAAGAAATTACAGAAAAGTTTTTTGAATTTCATTTGAACTGTATCATTTACACTCACGGAAATGAACCCCAAGTTCCTTTTGTGGAGAGAGCTAGAACAAAAGGAATTCCACTTTTTAAAACAGAGATTGCAACTCACAGGTTCATTACTCTGATTTCACAAATTCTAGATCGTGCACTTGCTCCACGAACAATGCGCCATGGTGTTCTGATTGAAGTATTCGGAATAGGAACTTTGTTAACAGGTCGTTCTGGTGTTGGAAAAAGTGAAACCGCTTTGGAACTAATTGAACGTGGTCACAGGCTTGTGGCTGACGATATGGTAGAAATACGTCGCTTAAGTGAAAGTTATTTGATTGGCTCCTGCTCGGATCTTCTGCGCCATCATATGGAAATTCGAGGTTTGGGAATTTTAAACATCAAAGATTTGTTTGGCGTTGGTTCGGTGCGAGACCATAAGTTAATTGAATTAATTATCAATTTAAAAGAATGGGAAGAACAAACTTCTGGTGAATACGAAAGAACGGGAATTGAACAAAGTATGGAAGAAATCCTTGGGGTTTCGGTTCCGTATATAGAAATTCCTGTCAAACCGGGAAGGAATATACCTATAATCGTTGAAACAGCTGCTATGAACCAACGATTACGAAAAATGGGAAAAAATAGTGCAAAAGAATTTTCTAATAAATTAAATACATACATCCAACAGAGTTCCATTGAAACAAATCCAATTAAAGATTAGAGAAGATAGTAGCGGGTTACATGCAAGACCTGCATCATTGTTTGTAAAGATGGCTGCAAGTTTTCCTTGCGAAATTTTTGTAATTAAAGATGATATTGAAGTCAATGGAAAATCAATTATGGGCTTGATGATGTTGGCACTTGGACCCGGAACTGAGTTTTCTGTAAAAGCAGATGGCAAAGGAGAAGAGGAGGCATTGTTAGCGTTAGAAGCGTTGGTTGGTCGAAATTTTGAAGCCAATGCCAATTAGATTTTTCAAAATACTACCTAGGTTGTCCGACGAGAATCGATATTACTTAAGAGATATTTTTATCTTTTTTCTTACCTTAGCTGTGTCTGTTGCTTTTTCTGAACTAGTTTTTTTTAGACAAGAAGAAGATATATCCTTTTTCTCAAAACTAGATACTTATGTTTTTATTCTCATTCCATTTTTTATTTTATCCTTAATTCTAAGTTATGTTTATCGGAACCGGCGCAATAGAGAAACAGGGAAAATTAGAAGTTCGATTCGATACCGTCTAACTCTTGCTTTTTTGTTCGTTGCTCTTGTTCCTTCCTTACCAATTTTTATTCTATCTTCCAATTTGACGGGGAGGCTCATTGAGGGATTTTATCGAGTGGATATTTCCAATGCACTTCGATCTGCAAATTTAATCATTCAAAATGAAGAAAAAGAAATAGAATCTGAATTTATTGATAAAGTTAGCATTTTGCGTTCTAGACTTTTTGGTGTAAAACCTGACGGATACATAGTGTTTCGTAAAAGTGTTGAAAATGGTTTATTTGAAAAAAATGAATATTATTTAGGTATTGTCGAGTCAGGAAAACTTAGTTTTGAATCTAAAGGTTTGTTCCGTGATATCAAAGGTTTAGATTTTGTAGACTCAAAGCAGAGTGGAATTTTTGTAAGCCGCCTGTATTTAAGTGACAAGTCGTATATCCTATGTAAGTTTTATTTGGATCAAGGGACACAGGTCTACGTTGGACAAAGAATACACAAAGGACTAGAAGCTGATGTTCAGAGTATAGTGAATGCAACTTCAACGTATGAAAAAGTAAGTCTTTGGAAAGAAAAAATTCCGTTCAGTGTAAGGATTACTATTGCATCATTTTCTTTTGCAATGTTTCTCATTGCCATTTTGTTTTCTTTTTTATTTGCGAGACGAATTTCTCGCCCTATCATTCATTTGGCTAACGCAACAAAGAAAGTATCGTTAGGTGAATCTGACATACGTTTGGAAAAAACAGAAGAAGGCGAAATGGGAATTCTCATTGATAGTTTTAATCAAATGGTCAGTGACTTAAATGCAAAGTCAGAAGAACTTATGCATACTCAAAGAATTGCTGCTTGGAAAGAAGTGGCACAGCGAATGGCCCATGAAATTAAGAATCCACTGACTCCTATTCAACTTTCGGCACAAAGAATCCAAAGAAAATTCCAAAATCCAAAATCCGAAAACTTAGAATCTGTAATATTTGATGCGACTGAAACCATCATTGGTCAAGTGCGGGTTCTTGAACATCTTGTGAAAGAGTTTAGTGAATTTGCAAGAATGCCTGTCCCTGTTCTCATCAATCAAAAACTAAATCCAATTTTAGAAGAAGCAGTGGCTCTTTTTAAAGATACAACTGATATTGAATTTGAATTAAAATTTGCGGAAAATTTACCAGAAGTATTTCTCGATAAACGGTTGTTTTTGGGTGTCATTAATAACTTAATTAAAAATGCGGTTGAGGCTATCCAATCGGCAGAAAATTCTAAAGATGACATGGATATTTTGAGTTTAAGACGGAAAAAAATTCGTATCATGTCAAAATTGCAAAAAAAAGCACTACGCAAATCGATTGTGATCGAAATTGATGATTCGGGACCTGGTTTGAAACAGGAATGGAAAGAAAAAATTTTTGAACCTTATTTTTCGACAAAGGAAAATCATGGATCGGGAATTGGACTTGCAATCGTCCAGAAGACCATTATTGATCATCATGGGCATATTTCTGTCGAAGATTCTAAGTTAGGTGGCTGTAAGTTTAGAATCGAACTTCCGCTGGATATTCATTAATGCAAAAACTAATTTATATTCTTGATGATGAAAAAGAAATTCGGAAGTCACTTCGAGTGATTTTAGAAGATGAAGATTATGCAGTGGAAGATTTTGCAAATGGAAAAGCTCTGCTTAAGTCTTTGGCAAAAGAAAGACCCTCTCTTGTTTTGTTGGACGTTTGGGTTGGTAAAGAGGATGGTCTGGCTATTTTGGATGAATGCAAAAAATTGTATTCTAGTTTGCCGATTGTGATGATTTCTGGACATGGAACGATTGAACTAGCAGTCAATGCTACTAAAAAAGGCGCTGTTGATTTTTTAGAAAAACCACTTTCCATTGAAAAAGTCATTCAAACAATAGAATCAGCTTTAGAAAAAACAAAAGACCACGAAATCCCAGAATTCCAACTAGAAGTGGATGAAATTTTAGGTGAATCTTTACCCATTAAACGAGTTAAGTTTGCGATTTTTCAAGCCGCACAAACCAACGCTCGTGTTTTTATATTTGGAGAAAATGGAACTGGTAAAGAATTAACAGCAAGGGCAATTCATCAAAATTCCAAAAGGAAAGATGAACCATATATAGAGTTCAATTGTGCTGCCATTCCTGAGGAAACCTTAGAACAGGAGTTATTCGGTTACGAAATCCATGGAAACCAATCTAAAAGTGAAACAAAAATTGGTAAATGGGAAGCTGCCGCGAATGGAACTTTGTTTTTGGATGAAGTTTGTGATTTAACTCCTGCCTTACAATCTAAAGTATTAAAAGTAATCCTCGAACAAAAATTAGAACGAGTGGGTGGAAAAGAATCTGTCCCTGTGGATGTTCGTATCATTGCTGCCACAAACTCCAATGTAGAAGAAGCCATTCGCGAAGGTAGGTTTCGTGAAGATTTATACTATGCTTTAAGTGTAATCCCAATGGAGTTACCTCCACTTCGTGAAAGGAATTTGGACATTCCTTTACTCGCAGAATTTTATTTGAATAAATCCATTTCTGAAAATAAACTATCACCAAAAACTATTGATAGAGAAGGACTAGATGCCCTTACTTCCCATTTTTGGCCTGGAAATGTGAGGGAACTAGGAAATATTTTAGA
Source organism: Leptospira harrisiae (assembly GCF_002811945.1). NCBI lineage: Bacteria > Pseudomonadati > Spirochaetota > Leptospiria > Leptospirales > Leptospiraceae > Leptospira > Leptospira harrisiae. Next base: position 1,552,121 of record NZ_NPDX01000001.1, read on the forward strand.
ACGGCTAAGTATTCTTGTTCCTGGCGATACCATCCGTGCGAAGGATGTAAAGGAAGCACTGCATGGTTTTAAAAAAGCCAACGAAATGGTTGCTCGCGGTGATCTAAAACATGCCAAAGAAGAGTTCGAACGTCAATATATCATTAAAACCTTACAGATCTGCGAGGGGAATGTGACAAGAACTTCGAAAGCATTGGGAATTGAACGAACCCATTTGTATCGAAAATTACGTTCCTTAAATATTTCAGTAGAACAGTTGAACGAAGGTTAGTATGGATCAAAAATCGATTTTAGAACGTTTTACAGACATTCTCAAAGAAACTAAATTTTTAATCCAAAACAAATCAGTTTCGATTTACCAATACCAAGAGGAACAAGATCCAAATGACTTTGTATTTCCTTGGAAATCCAAGGTTCCCGAATCTATGGAAATCCAGAAGAAACAACAGAAGGAAAACCAAAGGAACAATAAGGATTTGGTTAATTTTTCATGTACCCTTTGTCAGGGAAAACTTAGTGGCGTGCGTCAGTTTCTCCATAAAGGAAGAAAACCAATCCTTATTTTGCATTATTCTGGTGCCACCGGTCCCAAAGAAAAACCATTTACGAAAACAAAACCAAATCAAATTTTCAAAGACAAACTAACGGAAAGTAGCTGGGGAGAACTTGTTCAAAAGGTATTTGGATTTTCTTTCGAAGAGTTTTATTACCAAGAATATCCTGCTTGTAACTTTTCTAATACGGATTCAAAAGAAGCCGATTGGCAAACTAGAGTTGAAAACTGTAAATTTCACGTAAAAGATACGGTAGATGAATATGGAATCAAAGCCATTGTGATTTTGGGATCATCCGCTAAGTTATTGTTTGGTGCTGAGAAGGCAAAGGAGTATCTAGGAAAACAAACACAGTGGGATTTGTCGGGACAAACCATTCCTATTGTCACAACTAGATCGCCAGAAGCATTAGTTTTCCTGGGTGAAAAGGCTAAAAAAACAGATTCGGAAAGTAATCTTTTTCAATATGGAAAAGAGAAACAAGAATTAGAAGATAGTTTTATCGCCCACTTATCCCTGATAAAACCTTATCTCTAATGATCCAATTCGCAGAAGTGGCCCTCAATCTTTCATGGGAAAGTAGAACTCTCACTTATGAAATTCCTCAATCAATCGAGAATTTGCGACCAGGTGTTCGTGTCCTCGTTCCCTTAAATGGCAAGGAATGGGAAGGAGTTGTGATTGAGATTCATTCAAATGAGCCAAATTATGAATCTCTTTCCATTTTGAAACAAATTGATTTAGAGCCAGTTCTAACGGATGAACAATTGGATTTGGCAGAGTGGATGTCTGAAAACTATTTGTCTTCTCTCGGAGAAGCACTGTTTCTTATGGTTCCGAAAGGAAAAAAAAGAAAACAGGAAAAACAAAGTCCTGTACATATCCAATTTGAATTATTACATCCGTTAAATCCTTCACAAAAAAAAGCATTGGATGAAATTGTTACCAATAAAAAATCCAACACACATTTGTTATATGGGATTACGGGAAGTGGTAAAACCGAGGTGTATCTTCATCTTATGGCAGAGGTTTTACGAAAACCTAAAGGATCCGTTATTTTTCTTGTTCCGGAAATTTCTCTCACTTACCCAACCATCACAAGGATCGAAAGAATTTTCCCCGGGCAAGTGGCGGTTTTACATTCTCATCTAAGAACTTCGGAAAAATTTCAAAACTATCTGGATCTAAAGGAGGGAAAAAAACGAATTTGTATCGGAACCCGATCTGCAGTCTTTGCCCCTTTGTCCGACATCGAATTAATCATATTAGATGAAGAACATGACGGATCTTACAAAGAACATGGAGCCCCTCGTTACCATACCCGCCAAGTGGCATTACAAAGAATTTTAAAAACAAACGGTAAATTATTGTTAGGTTCTGCTACTCCGAGTCTTGAAATTTTTTACTTAGCCAAAGCGGGCCAAATTGGTTATTCGGAACTAAAAGAAAGAGCTAATCCAGAGGCATCACTTCCAACAGTAGAAATTACGGAAAAAAAAGAAGATAGTGAACTCCTTTCGGGCGATTTGCAGTTTAAAATTGCGGACCGGTTGAAAAAGGAAGAACAAACCATCATCCTTCTGAATCGCCGAGGTTATAATCCCTTTATTTATTCCGTAGCCACAAAAGAATTCATTCATTGTCCAAAATGTACAGCTACACTTTGTTATCATTCTGACAAAACTGTTAGGTGTCACCTCTGCGGGTATAAATCTACTTTTAGTAATTTAAAACAAGTTCATGGAGATGAGTTGGACTTGTTTGGTGCCGGTACACAAAAATTAGAAGAATATTTGCTTTCCCATTTTCCTAAAGCAAGGATCGAACGTTTAGACCAAGACAGTTCCAAAAATAAAGAAGTTACTCGCGATGTACTTGAAAAGTTAGGTGAAGGAAATTTAGACATTTTGACTGGTACACAAATGATAGCCAAGGGTCTAGATTATGCAAATGTCACACTTGTAGGAATTTTAAATGCCAATCATGGACTAGGGGTTCCTGACTTTCGCAGTAGCGAAAGAACCTATTCACTGATTTCGCAAGTTGCGGGTAGGGCAGGTCGGGGTGAAAAAAAAGGAGAAGTCCTCATCCAATCCAATGATCCCGAACATCCAGTGCTAAAAATGGCGATGGAACAAAACTATCCTGCATTTTTTGACTGGGAGTTGACATTTCGTAGAGATCTGTTTTATCCACCTTTTTCTCGTTTGGCGAGACTTGTTTTCAGGTCTAAATACGAAGACATTGCTAACAAACAATCTGTTGTTTACGCAGAATATTTAAAAGAAAATATGGATGCATCTGTTACCCTTCTTGGGCCAAGCCAATGTCCTTTTTATAAAATTGATAATAACTTCAGATACCATATTTTGTTAAAATCAAAATCTATCACCGTTTTACGTAATCTATTGCGGGAAACAAAAGCTAAATTTAAAATCGATTCCAAATGTTATATTGAATATGATTTGGATCCTCTGGAACTTGTTTAATAGGAAAAATGATGAAACTCTCAATTGGATACTTTGGATCTCCAGAACACTCTAAAGAATTACTTTCTATCTTACTCGACGCTGGAATCCACGTTGATTTTGTTGTGACCAATATCGACAAACCGGTGGGAAGAAAACAAATCATCACACCCACACCCGTTAAGGAACTGGCGATTGCAAAAGGAATCCCCGTCATCCAGTCGTCGAAACTCCGAACCGATGAAGAGGCACAAAAACAAATTTTATCCTATGGTTCTCCCGTTCATATTGTTTATGCCTACGGATCGATCGTTCCCGAGAATGTCTTCCAAGATCCGAAATTTGGAAGCATCAATCTCCACGGAAGTTTGTTACCGAAATACCGCGGCGCTTCTCCCGTCCAAAGTTTTCTTTTGAGTGGAGAGGAAAACTCAGGATTTACGATTCAGTTTTTAGCCAAGGAAGTGGATTCGGGCGATATCATTTCCCAAAAATCCTGGAAAGTGAAGCAAGCGGAGACCACAGCATCTCTTTTGCAATCGATTACAAAAGAAGGGGCAGAAGAACTCATTCGTCTTTTACGAGAACTGGAATCTACGGGAACCGCTTGGACTTCGAAGCCGCAGAATGCCAATGAGGCAACTCACTGCAAAAAAATCACGGCAAACGACCGTCCCATCCAATGGTCGGAACCGGCAAAAAACATCCACAACCGGATTCGTGCCTTGTATCCTGATCCTTTGGCTGTAACTGAATTTCGGGGAAAAAAACTGATCCTTATCTCTTCCTTTCTCCCGAAAGCCGATGAGGAACCCGTTCCGATTCCACCGGATCTCGCACCTGGTTCCTTTTTCCTATACCAGAAAAAAAGGCTTTTCTGCCTCTGTGGAGACGGAAACCTGCTTGGTATAGATACCTTACAACCCGAAGGGAAAAAACCCATGAAAGGATTTGAGTTTTTTAATGGGGCGCGGGTTTTAGCCGGAGAATCATTTACGTGAAAGAAAAGTTTCTAAAAATCCTACCTTACAGTGGTTATGTTCTATTTGTTGGTTTGGGGCTCCTCGTATTTTTTGTAGCAGCCTTTCTTGTGGTCGTTGTTCGAACCAAAGAAGAACAAAAGGTAATGATGCCTTATGTGATTGGCAAAAACTACATTGAGGTTCATAACGAATTACAAAGACTCCAACTCAAAGTCCGTTTAGAAACCCAAAGAATCCCTGAAAAAACCGACGGGATCATTCTGGCTCAATCCATTGATCCTGGTAAAGAAGTAGAAGCCGGATCTAAACTTTATCTTACAGTGAATATTGGATTTGATCGAGTCACCATTCCTGATGTCAAAGGACAAGATTTAAAACGTGCCAAAGCCATTTTAGAAAAAGTATTATCCGGTGAAGTGTATGTTCCATTACAAATTGGTGGGATTACATATGTGCCTGCTGTGGGTGATGAACCTGCTGACACAATCATTGACCAAATTCCGGCTCCAGGAAAGGAAACACATTCCGGCGAAAAAATTTACTTACTCGTTACAGAACCAAATATTGAAAAAAAATCCAACCAATCAGCGAATGATGTATTGGATTCCACAAAGTTTGTAGGAACACCCGTTCCCTTTGTTGTCGATTTTTTACAAAGAAAAAAAATTCCTTATCGTTTGAAAGAAGCCACCAAACCAGAGTTTCGTGAATCAAATGGACTTACTTCTTCCTTTGAATTAAAACAGACTGGAGCGGAAGTTGGTGTTTATTATTTAAAACCTTCGGAGTCCCTGGTTCAGGATTATGAATATTTGGAATATGAAGTGGATGATGATGATCTTTACTCTGCAAAACTGAGTTATACAAAACCTGGGGAAGATACAGAAGTCGAAAAAGAAATCTTAACCAACCAAAAACTAAAAGAAGATGAACCTGTGCGTTTTCTCATCCATAGAGCAGGAAATGTAAAAGTCAGTTTAGTCGGAAAAGAATCCGGAGTGGCCAAGGTTTGGAAATTAAAGGGAACTTATTAATATGAAAATTTCTGCATCGATCCTTGCTGCAAAATTAACGGGACTCTCACAGGAGCTTCCGACGTACAAACAAGAAAATATTGACCTCATCCATATTGATGTGATGGACGGAAACTTTGTCCCTCAAATCTCTTTTGGGGAAGCTTTTACTAAAGAAGTAAAGTCCCATACCCAAATCCCACTCGATGTACATTTGATGGTAAGTAACCCCGAACTCCACGTTCCCAAATACTTTGACCTAAATCCTTATTGTATCACCTTCCATATTGAAACCACAAACTTCTCAGTGAGACTCGCAGAAGAGATCCGAAAGGCAGGAATCAAAGTCGGAGTTTCTCTCAATCCGCAAACACCTCCGGAATCTATTTCCCAAATCCTTCCGTATTTGGATCTTGTGTTACTCATGACTGTGGATCCAGGATTTTACGGACAGTCCTTTGTAAAATCTGGTTTCGAAAAAATAGCGGCGGTTCGTAAACTCACGAAACCCTACAATATCGAACTAGAAGTGGACGGTGGTGTGAACGAATCCAATATGGAAGAACTAGCAAAACTTGGTGTGGACATTACAGTTGTGGGTTCGGGACTCTATAAAACGGGAGATCCGAACGCACAGGGTAAAAAATTAAAAGAACTCGCTGCAAGTGCTAGAACTCGCTCTTGACAGATCGTCCTTATTTAAAAAACTCGCTATAAAAGGGGTATTTTTCCTTGGTTAAATTAAGATTACAAAGAACGGGAACAAAAGCAGACCCGCACTATCGCATCGTAGCAGCAGACATTCGTGCTCCACGTGACGGAAAGTTCATTGAAGCGATTGGGCATTTTCACCCATCCACTTCCTCTGTGAAAAAAGCAACTTTCAATGAAGAGAAAACTCTTTCTTGGTTAAAAAAAGGTGCTCAACCTACTGATACAGTTCTTGCTCTTTTGAAAAAAGACGACGTTTGGTCAAAATTCAAAGGTTAATTGATACATGGAATCCTTAGTTCGTTATATCGTTACATCTCTCGTTGACCAACCAGAACAAGTGGCTGTCAACCAAGTCCCCGGAGAGGAAGAAACAGTGATCGAACTTCGGGTAGCAGCAAAAGACCTAGGTAAGGTGATCGGGAAAAATGGAAGGATTGCAAAATCTTTGCGTACTGTTTTACAAGCAGCCGGAACCAAACAAGGCAAAAACTATACTTTAGAAATTGTCGACTAAACCAAGTTTAGTGAAAGTGGGGGTCATTGGATCCTCACATGGAATCAAAGGGTTCATCAAAATTTTCACCGAAGGTGATACCTTAAATTCCGTCAAACCACCGTTCACCTGCACAGTTGAAGACCCTCGTGGGAATCAGTCTACCATCCAAATCGAGGAACTCAAACTCAATGGAAATCATTACCTAGCCAAACTAAAGGGTTTTGAAACTCCAGAAACTGTCATCAAATACCGTGGATTTTCTTTGTTATGGAAAAGGGAAGATTTACCTAAAGCCACTGAAGGCGAAATTTACACCGAAGATTTAGTCGGTCTCATTGCCATTTCCAAAGAAACGAGCCAATCGTTGAATTATGTAGTGACCCAAGTCATAGACAACCCCGCTCATCCCATTTTGGAACTAAAACCAAAAACTGGCGAAGGCGAAACAGTCCTCATTCCTTTTCTCCATCAGTTTGTGGGGGATTGGAACTTAGAATCCAAAACCTTAGAAATCATAGGCTGGGAGCAGTGGATTGAAGTTTAATTTCATCACTCTTTTTCCAGAAAAAATCACCTCTTACTTTGATACAGGAATCCCTGGAAAAGCCGTAAAACAAGGGGTGGTAGAAATCAATACTGTCCACCTTCGCGACTTTGCGGACAACAAACACCAAAAGGTAGATGATACAATTTATGGCGGGGGACCTGGGATGCTTTTGCAAGTGGGACCCATTTTTCGGGCCCTAGAATCCCTTGGGGAAAATAAAGGGAAGGTCATCTTACTTAGCCCTTCCGGTGAACTTTTTAACCAGACTTTAGCTCGGGAGATTTTTGAATCCTCGGAGACCATCACTTTGATTTCCGGGTACTACGAAGGGGTCGACCATCGTGTCACGGAGCATTTAATTGACAGGGAAGTGGCCATTGGAAACTATGTTATTTCATCGGGGGATTTAGCTGCTCTCGTTGTTGCCGATTGCCTGTCTCGGTTTGTTCCGGGATTTTTAGGAAAAGAAGAAAGCCTTCTAGAAGAATCGCACAATGAAACAGAAGAATTAGAATACCCCCAATATACAAAACCCTATGATTTTATGGGTTGGACAGTTCCTGATGTGCTCCTTGGGGGTCATCATGAAGAGATCCGGAAATGGCGGCAAAAAAACCGCAAAACAAGAAATCATTCTTAGAGGAAGCCATGAATCAGATTCTAGAAACAGCACTCGCAGGCGAAGCAAAGAACGAACTTAATTTCGAAATTGGTGATACTGTAAAAGTTCACTACAAAATCGTTGAATCTGGAAAAGAACGTGTTCAGGTTTACGAAGGTGTTGTGATCTCCATTGCGAACAAATCACAAAGCAAAACTTTCACTGTAAGACGTGTTTCTTACGATATCGGAGTGGAAAGAATTTTCCCACTTCATAGCCCAAGAATTGCAAAGATCGAACTCGTTCGTAAAGGATCTGTTCGTCGTGCAAAACTTTTCTATCTCCGTGATAAAAAAGGAAAAGCGGGACGTATCAAAGAAAGAAAAGGCGGACAAGCAATTGTTGCCAAAGATAAAAAGAGACAGGATGAGGCTTCTAAAGCCGCTCTTGCACAAGCAAAAGCTGCAGAAGCACCTAGCGCATAATTTCTCTTGAAACGGTCGTCACTCGGCCGTTCTTTCCTGAATTTCAAATCCCTCACCTGACCTGTTATTCACTCGATGAAGCAGGTCGTGGTACACTTGCTGGCCCCGTTTCTGTGGGCTGTGTTTCCTTTGACCTTCCTACCTTAGAAAAAATCAAAAATGGCGAAATCTTAAAAGGTCTTCGCGATTCTAAAAAAATTCCTGAACCCAAACGTATCGAACTTAGATCGGAAATTTTAAGACATGTATCTTATTATCGTGTGGCCTTTGTTAGCGCCAAGTTCATTGATCGTTATAATATCAACCAAGCTATTTTTTATGGGATGAACCGCTGTTTGCCGACAAACCTACAACCATTTGAATTCAATACTGCTGCGCATGAAAAATTGCATTTGTCCACTTCTACTTACGATGGAGAGACAAATCGCAATGAAGACAAATTGTTAAATACTAAGCCTTATCTCCTCGCCGATGGAAATTATAAACTAAAGATCACAAAACCTATAGAAGGTTATTTTTCGCTTCCCAAAGGAGATGATTTGATTCCTTCCATTTCTGCGGCATCGATCCTTGCCAAAACCTATAGAGATGAATATATGGAAAAAATGGATTTAAAATACCCAGGTTATGGGTTTGCCAAACACAAGGGTTACGGAACCGAAGAACATAGGGATGCCCTTTTGAAACTCGGAATTTCTCCCATCCACCGGTTGAGTTTTTGTAAATTTCTCCGATCTGAAGGAAGTGAACCCACTCTTTTCTAATTTAAACTCACTCTCACCTTTTCTCTCTTTGGGGAAATTGGTGTCCGACAAAAATGTAAGTTTTCTTCAGACAAATGCCTTTCACTCTATTCCAACTGAAAAAGGAATCGGCAAAACAAAAGTTAATTTTCAACAAACATCCGTTCCCAACCCGAAAGACCAATTGGTCTTGTTTGGAGAAGGTATCGAAAAAGAGACCCAAATAAACTCAGGTAAAGCAGAGAATCTTTTTAGGTGGGAGCATTGGAAGGCGATTCAATCTGATTCTAAACCAAATGAAGTTTCTGAATTAAAACCAGTTTGGAATTATCTTTTAGGCGAAACTGGATTTTCAGATCTTCTTTCCTTTATAGATCCAGATTCAAAAGAATCATTACAAATGATAGTGGAACCGAAAAACAAAGGTTTGGTTCTCTATGTGTTTTGGGAGTCCAAAGAAACAGGAGCGATGGGAATCCAGTTCCATTATGATCCCGAAAAAGAAAAACCAGTTCTTGTGCAACTCACAACAGAAAGTTCCTTTCAAGCTATGGACTTGGGAAAGTCTTTTGTAACTCTTACTCGGGACTTTCCCCAAATTCAATCCGTACAAATGGATGTTTGGAAAAAAGATTCCTATAACGGAGATTATAGATGAAACAGAAGATGGCAGCCCTTGCTTATAATCCAAACCTCCATGCGGCACCGAAACTCGTAGCAAAAGCCGAAGGTAGGTTTGCAGAAAATTTGATTCGTATCGCTCGTGAGGCAGGTGTTCTTGTCATACGTGATGAAGTCATGATTCAAACCTTAGATCATCTCCCTAATGGGAAAGAAATTCCGAGAGATTTGTATGAAGCTGTGGCTGCAGTGTTTCGAATCCTTGTTTTAGAGAGACAAAAGAAAAACAATTGATGTTTCTACGCTTCTTACTAGAATTTACGCAATTATGCGGAAAATTTCCATTCGAGATCTTGAACCTGGCTCGAAGTTTACTAAGTCAATTTATTTAGATAAAGATACAGTTTTTGTTGGAGCTGAGCAACCCATCACTCAACAAGATTTAGACCGCTTGGTCCAATTCGGAATCACCTTTGTTTTAACAGATGGTGAAAAGGTATTGGCCGAAGGTGGAGACAAAACCACAGCAGGTGCAGGGCCAGGTTACTTCGATACCAATCTTCCTTTTTATCAGGATGATGAAAACTCGACTCGTTTTAAGTATCTATTAGAAAAAACCAATACAACTAAGGTTGAGTTCAATTCTGTTTTCAAAGACTGTTTTGAATTGGTACAAAAAACCTATAAATCGGCATCTGAGGGTCGTTATACGGAGATCCGAGAGTTCCGTGAGATTGCAGAAAGAATCGCCGATCATACAAAAGCGAACGCACAGATACCTATTTTACTTTTATCACATTCTCATTCTGGATATTATCTATACACTCATATATGTTATGCGACATTCTTTTCTGTGATGTTAGGAAACTTTTTAGAGTTTTCTAGACCTAAATTAATCGATTTAGCATTGGCTTCTCTATTTGCAGATATCGGAATGGTGACAGTCCCCGAAGAAGTTTCTGAGAAAAAAGGTGCCCTTTCTGAATTAGATTTAAAAACCATCAAACGCCATCCAGTGACTGGTTACCAAATCCTCACTCAAAGATTGAAATTAAAAAATTCCCTTGCAATCGTTGCCTTACAACACCATGAAGCAGTGGATGGAACTGGGTATCCACAAAGGATTTTGGCAAACCAAATTGAAGAACTCACAAAAGTTTTTATGATTGCAGACCAATTTGCTGCGATGATCCATCCAAGACCGTATAGACAAGCTATCCTTCCTTATGAAGCAATGAAAATTATGATTAGCGAAAACGTGAACCGTTTTGATTTAAAAATGGTAAGATTATTTTTGAATAAACTTTCTATGTTTCCTGTGGGGTCCGGTGTGGTTCTTTCTGACCTAAGAATGGGTATGGTCATTGAATCCAATAAAGATAAACCCCTTCGTCCCGTCATTCGAGTCACTAAAGATGCAGAAGGCAAACGTCTAAAACATTTAGAATTTGTGGACCTTATGAAAGACCTCAATCTCTACATCCAACAAGCCATTCCTTTTTCCCAAATTTACTAACCTACAAGGTGATTGGCAGATGCCAAAAAAAACGGACCTAGGGAGACTAGGAGAAGGTTTGGGATGTGAATACTTGGTTTCTCTTGGTCATACCATCCTTTTTCGCAACTACCGAAAGTCCTTCGGTGAATTAGACATAATTAGTTTGTGGAACAATTCACTTCATTGTTCTGAAGTCAAAACTTGGGATGAAAGGAACGGATTTCATCCCTTGGAATGCTTTCATGAGACAAAACGTATGAGAATGCGGAAGGTATATTACTATTTAATCAGAGAAATACCGGCTTTTGTTCACCTAACACCTTCTTTTAATTTGATCCATATCACTGAAAAAAAGGAAGTGCGTTTTTATTCGTCAATCTTCTAAAATACTTCATCAAGGGATTTTTGTACCGGGCCGATTGATGATGTATCCCATAAGGGAAAACGCTCTCAAGGATGAGAGTTTGATTGTTACAAGGAAGTAACCACATGAGTCAATTTAGTATTTTTGGGAATTTAGCAGAAACCGACGAATTTGGACCAGATCCGGTATTACTCCGGAAAAGGGGGATGGCATCGACCATCCAGAAAAAATTCGAAAATTATAAAAAGAAAATCGATGATCCAGCTTATATGGATTATGCGATCAATAAAATTGCGATGGAAATTTCGCATTTTATTTCAAAATAATCACCCTAAACTGTAAATCCATTGGTAGCCGATGCAATAGTCCACTGCTTCCCAAATATGTACTTCCTTGGTTCGGGGGGATAGGTTCCAATCTGCAATGGTCCTTGCTAAAGAAATGATTTGTTTTTTCTTTCGTAGGGACAGTTGTTTCGTTTGATTTTCTGTATCTAAAATTTTTTGGATTTTGGTTTCTTCATTTTCAGGAATTATGTTTGTGTTTCGAAAGGCAAACCTTTCCAAAATAGTTTGTTTCATTTTTAATTCTTCTAGTTTGATACACCGATCATTTGTTGTTTCGAATAAGGTTTGAAAGATTGTGATTCGATCTAAAAAAGCCCCGCTAATTTTTTGTAAATACAAACGAATCCTCTGCAAGGAACAGTGACACACTTGGTTACTATGATAATTTCCACAAGGACAGGGGTTCGCTGATAACATCAACGTAAAATCTGTTTTTAATTTTGTCTTTTCATTCATCCTAACAATTTCTAAATACGAATCTTCCATTGGCATTCGTAAACTTTCTAAAATTCGATCTTTGAATTCCAAAGCTTCATCTAAGTATAAGATTCCTCCAAAGGCTTTTGAGATTTCTCCAGGTTGGAAGGGAAGTCCTCCACCTACGAGTCCTACTTCGGTAGCGGAATGGTGAGGGGAGCGAAACGGACGTTTGTTGGAGGGAATTTCAAACTCTCCTTCGAAAGTCCAAATTCCTTGGTTTTTAAGGTCTCTTGTCTCTTTTGAGGGCAATAAGGATTCTAACATACGGTGGAGCATAGTTTTTCCCGAACCTGGGCTTCCTAATAGTAGGCTATGGTGTTTTCCGAGGAGGGAATACATAAGACCTTGGAACACTTTCATTTGGTATGGATCTAATAAAACATGATCCCAAGTGAGAGGTTCCGATTGCGGAGAAGGAATCCCTCGGCAGTTTGGCAGGACACCTGTTAAGTCACGAACTTCATCTAAGTGGTCTAAAAAGTAATACTGGCCTTCCGGTAGTGTTTCTTTTTCTAGGGAACGAGGAAGACAGACAGAAACTCCATTCTGGTCCTGATTTTGCCAGAGATAAGGCAAAAGTTCCTTTCCTCCCACGACAGAACCATCCAGTCCCAAACCACCTAAAAACAGAATCTGCCTTTCCTGTTCTTTGATTTGATCAGTAGCAAGGAGGATGCCCACAGCCATCGCCAGATCCAAACAGACCATCCTTTTGGGTATATGAGCTGGCTTTAAATTGATGATGATGGTTTCGAGTGGGAACTGGTACCCAGAAGCCTCCAGAGCCAAACGGATGCGGTCTTTGGACTCTTTGGTGGAGAGAGAAGCACAACCTAAAATTTGAAAATGGGGCAGACCTCTTCGTATCCCCACCTCCACTTGGATTTCTTTTGTCCCATTCCATTCATACATTAAGCTACCAACTTCTGCGCGTTTGGGGATCACAACCAGATGGGTAATGTTTTCTCTCTTTTGGGCCAAAAAATAAAAAAGACTTTTCATAAATAAGGCATCATGGTGACTTTTCCTAAGAGTTTGCTTTGAATTGTAGTATCATTCGTGTAATTCCCCTCGTTCTTCTCCTTGTGTTCAGTCATTGTTCCCAACGGTTGATTAAAAAAGAAAGATTAAGGGAAATCAATGAATACTATGATGGAAAGACGTATGCATTACAAGATGAGATCAAATTCTCTCAAACGGAAGTTTGGAAAAAAGGAACACTTGTAAAGATATACATTGAATCCACACCTTCACTTTTGAAATTGAAGGTGTATCCCATTGCAGAGTCTAGAGAGTCTTCTGTGGGAAAATTGGCGGCTTATATCATTAATGATGATATAAAAAAGAAGCAGTATGACTTGGAAGATGTCGAAGAATGGGTGGGAAAAAAATTCACTCTTGTCGAGCCCAGTGTCAAAAAAAAGAAATAAAGGTTTGGGAATTCTCCATTGTCGCAAGTAGTCCGTTTTTATTCTTTCTTTGTTTCTTGTTCAAGATTCTTCCCTTTTAATCCCGATATTCTAATCGTGAAAGCACTTCGGTTGGTAACATTTTCTCTTTGGTTTCTTTCTGGAACCGTTCTCCTTGCCAATCCCTTTCAAAAAATCCACTCAGAAATCAATGAATCACTCCCTGGCGGAGAATCTGGGATGTTTCGTCTCTTTGGTTCCCAATCGCAAGAATCAGAAGTTCACAAACTCTTTTCGGTAGGTGTCAATGCATCGACTGACGAGGAAGAAGTGGAACTTGCTTCACTAGATCTCCCTAAATACATAGATGTTTCTCCTGTTGTGAGTAATACAGTGGTTCATGAATCTGGTATCATCGTAAAAAAATATGCAGTTCAAAAAAAAGACAATCTATCCAAAATTGCTAGGTCCTTTTCGATTGAACTTTCCAAATTAAAAAAACACAATGGACTCTCCAATGACCAATTGAAAATTGGACAAGTTTTGGAAATACCAGTCCAAGTGAAGAATGCTTCTTCTTCTCGAGTTGTTCTTAAAAAAATCTTCATAATGCCCGTTCCTCAAAGCCGAGTGACCTCCCGATATGGTCGACGTGTAGATCCTTTCAACAAATACAACCGAGTGTATCATACAGGTCTTGACTTAGCAGCGAAAGTGGGTGCTCCCGTTTTATCTGCCGCAGATGGAGAAGTTGTTTTTACTGGTCGCAACGGTGGGTATGGAAATTCAGTCACCATCCAACATAAAAATGGGTATAAAACAGTTTACGCCCATTGTTCACAGATTTTAGTTGAGGTTGGGGAAACGGTGAAGATGGGTCGTGTGGTGGCACTTGTCGGTAGGACAGGAACAGCAACAGGAGCTCATTTGCATTTTGAAGTGTTTCGAAACGGGAAAATTATGAATCCTGAATCGGCTCTGAGTATCACTGAAAAACAAGTCACTAGACTCCCCAAATCTGAAGTAGCCGGAATGTAATCGGAGCCCACCTCCGGTTTGTGGGGAGCATGAATCTAATCCTTCAAAGAATCCAGTCGAGTCAGTTTTTGACTTTAATTCCGGCTGTATTACTCTTTTCTTTTTCTTTGGCTTACCTATTGAAGTTGGTCCTTCTTCTTTTGTTTTCTACAGAAACTGGGATCAGTGTCGCTGGAAATACCCGTCCGAAACAAATGCGCCAAGAAGTGATTTTGGCAGTGAGTACGTACGAAGACATCGTAACAGGAAATTTAATCCGCGGCCAAGTGTATGATCCAAATGATACCACCAAACGCGGAGCAGATGGTGCGCCACTCGATCCAGAAATTGCTCAGGACAATGGGGACGATGACCAAATGCTTGTGACAGGAACCCTTTCTGGTCACTGGTCTTTTGCTCGGGTCACCATCCGAGAAAAACAAAACAACGATTCTGAAGAATATGGAACGGGTGAGATGGTGGGTGGTTACAAAGTCCAAACCATCGAACAACATTACGTGGTGTTAAAAAAAGGTGGCCTTAGCCTTCGGGTCAACATTGGTGAAACCCCTGCGCAAGCAAAAGAACGGATTCGTCCAAAAGATGCGGCTGCCGTTTCAAGTTTAGGGCCTTCCAGCCAAACGGTTCAAAAAGTTCTTTCCCGTGAAGACGTAAACAGGAAATTGAAGGACCCGAACACTATCTATAAAAATGCAAGGTTTGGCCCTCATTTGGTAGACGGAAAGATCGAGGGTTACAAGATCTATCAGGTGGCAAAAGACCATGTATTTTATTCCCTAGGTGCTCGTGGTGGGGATATCATCAAACGTGTCAATGGAATGCCTCTGAACGAAACAGAGAAAATGTTGGAAATTTGGGGTTCGATCAAACAAGCCCCAAAAATTACAGTGGATTTAGAGAGACAAGGCAAAATAATCACATATGAATTTATCATTCGGAATTAAAATGAGAAATCGTCTTCCTTTAGTATTACTTAGTATTTGCCTTTATGTATTTGTGACACCGAGCTTTTCCCAAGAAAAGGGAAAACCAAAAAGTAAATCTTCCCCGGAGCCTGCGAGTTTTACTGCCGATTGGAGAGATACTGAACTCAAAGATTTTCTCATGGGAATGAGTGCCATCATCAAAAAAAATATCCTCATAGATGATGCCGTGAAAGGAAAAAAAGTAACCATCATTTCTCAAAAACGCGTTAAGATCGAAGACGCTTATGGATTTATGAAATCCGTTTTAGAAACGCAAGGGTTTGGTCTCATCGAAGAAAATGACCTCATCAAAGTAGTCAAGATCAAAGATGCCCTCGCTAAATCACCCATCGTTCGGATTGGTAAAGATCCGGTTTCGGAATCGGAAGTTTCACTAAATAAAACAATCACTCAAATTGTTCCTTTGGAATTTTCGAATGCGGTGGAATTGGAACCAATCCTTAAAAGGGTTACTTCTCCCGATACAGACATCATCATTCCTAAAAACCAAAACACTTTGATTTTTTCCGGTTCTACTTCTGATATCAATAAGTTACTTAAGTTAGTAGATAACTTGGATGTAAGAGCAGATGGTCCAGGATCAATATCTTCTGCAGGTGATATTCATATTTATACTTTGGAATACAACGAGGCGGAAAAACTCGCTGCAATCTTAGTGAAATTGGATATGCCGGATGCTCCTATGGCACCGACCCAAAGTGGCCAACCTGGCGAACCTGGCCCGGATGGAAAGCCACCGACTCCACAGCCAGTTGCCCAAGCACCGAAAGTTCCTGGGAAACAAGATAAAATTAAAGCAGTGGCTCATAAAGAGTCAAATTCACTCATCGTGACAGCAACTCCTCAAGAATGGGAAGAGATCAAAAAAATCATTAAAATTTTAGATACTCCCAGGAAACAAGTGTTACTTGAAGTCCTGATCGTGGAACTAAGCTCCACTGACTTAAATGACTTTGGAATTGATTGGCGTTACCAAGAATTAGCCTATGGACAGTTTAACACGGGTCTTGCGGCGCAAGGGGGAGTGATTGATAAAAATGGACGACCCACAAATGTTAACACATTGTCTGGATTTTCCCTTGGGTTCATTCGTCGCGGTGGACAACAAATCATCGGTATCTTAAACGCAAACTCAACCAATGAAAATTTCAATGTATTGTCTGCTCCACAAATTTTGACTTTGGACAACCAGGAGGCAGAAATCAATGTCGGTCAGGATGTTCCCGTAAGAACACAAAATCGTAACGCCGGTCTTGGTGGAGACAACGCAGTAACGGTTGCTAACTTTGAATACAGACCCACTGGGATTAAACTCAAGTTCACCCCACATATTAATAAAAACAATCGAATCACTCTTGATCTTTACCAAGAAATTAAAAACGTAGCCGGGATTTCATCAGAAGCCACAGGGGGAAACCCGACGTTTAACAAACGAGATATCAAAACAACGATTGTTGTGGACAATATCCAAACCATCGTGATTGGGGGACTACTTTCCAATGACAAACAAAAGAAAGTGCAAAAAATTCCTATTTTAGGGGAGATTCCACTTCTCGGAACTTTATTTCGCAGAACTACCAATCAAAACCGTAAAACCAATTTGATGGTATTTTTGACACCGCATATTCTAGACGACCGAGATAAATCGGATCGTATGACCATCCAAAAGAAGAATGAACAAGAAAGGATGGTCGACGAACGAGAAAAGAAATTACGATGAGAAAGAGTTTAGGCCAAATCCTACTTGAAGATGGGATCCTTACGGTTAAGGATCTCGAAGATATTTCCAAACAACAGGAAAAAACAAATCTCCCTATCACTCATATCATTCAAAAAAAAGGCCTCGCTTCCGAAACAGACATTTTAAAAGCACTAGCGAAACTCCATCGTATGGAGTTTATCGACAAACTTGAGTTTGTTGGAAATGAAGAAGTATTTGGAAAAATCCCATTAAAACTAGTCCAACGTTCTAAAATTGTTCCAGTTACAGTCAAAGGCAAAAAAGTAATCGTTGCCACTTGTGATCCAACAGACCTACATCCAATGGATGATATGAGATCCTTCTTAAAAGGATATGAAATACAATTCGTTCTTGCCACAGAAAACGAAATTATGAGAATCATCCACTCTCAGTTCGACAAAACAACTGCCGAAGCCAAAGAGATGATGGATGAAATGGATGGGAGTTTTGGTGATCTCTCTGACGTTTTCGAATCCGACGCACTAGATTTATCCAACGAAGCTCCCATCATCAAGATGGTGAACGTAATTTTATCACAAGCAGTATCAGAACGAGCCTCAGATATCCACGTAGAACCATTTGAAAAATCCGTAGTGGTTCGATACCGTGTGGATGGTGTTTTACAAAAGGTTTTAAATCCACCTAAGTCTTATTTGGCGGGAATTTCAACTCGTATCAAAATCATGTCAAACTTAAACATTGCGGAAAACCGTTTGCCACAAGACGGTAGGATCAAACTTAGGTTGGCAGGAAAAGATGTGGATGTCCGGGTTTCTATCATCCCTTGCCAATTCGGGGAACGGATCGTAATGCGTATCCTAAACAAAACTGACCAAAAATATTCCATTGAAACCATGGGTTTTAATAAGGAAATTTTGAATGATTTTAAGCATTTAATCTATAAACCTTATGGAATCATTTTAGTCACAGGTCCCACTGGATCTGGTAAATCTACGACACTTTATTCTGCACTTTCTGAAATCAATACAGAAGAGCGAAACATCATCACCTGCGAAGATCCGGTGGAATACCAGATGGATGGTATTTCGCAAATGCAAATGAACGAAAAAATTGGCCTAACTTTTGCTGCAGGTTTACGTTCTATCCTTCGTCAAGATCCGGATGTGGTGATGGTAGGGGAGATCCGTGATGAGGAAACCGCAAGGATTGCCATCCAAGCCTCACTTACTGGTCACTTAGTTTTTTCTACCTTACATACAAATGATGCTTCGTCTGCTGTAACAAGGCTTGTGGATATGGGAATTGAACCATATCTCATCACAAGTTCTGTGTTAGGTTTTATGGCCCAAAGGCTTGTACGTGTGATTTGTAAGGATTGTAAAACGAGTTACAAACCTACAGATAAAGATTTAGCAGGTCTTGGAATCCAAAGAAAAGAATTAAAAAACGGAGTTTTGTATCGTGGGAAAGGTTGTTCTTCCTGTCTAAACTCTGGATACAAAGGTAGAACAGGTTTGTACGAACTTCTCACTATGAATGATGAAATCAAACGAGCCATTTTACAGGGTGCTGATGCCAATCGAATCAAAGAAATCGCATTGAAAAATGGTCTATCGACTTTGCAAGTTTACGGCAAATATAAAGTGATTGAGGGTGTAACAACTCCAGAAGAAGTCCTTCGGGTATCATAATTTTTATGCCACTCTATACTTACGTTGCATTCAATCGAAAGGGTAAAGAAGAAAAAAATATCATAGATGCCCCAAACCTTCAGGCGGCACGTAACAAACTTAAGGCGAAAGGGCTGTACGTTCGCTCCATCCAAGAAGATAGGGAAAAGGAAGAACGTGAACTTTTTCCTTTTTTATCAAAGTTATTATATAGAATTCCAAGAAAAGAAGTCGGACTATTTTGTAAACAACTTGGAACCCTGATTGGTGCAGGGATCCCTCTTGATAAATGTTTACTCTCCATCATTGACCAAGTCGAGAATATCTATTTCAAAAAAGTTTTGATAGAGATGAGAGCGGATATTACGGAAGGAATGAGTCTTTCCGAGTCTATGAAGAAACACAAAACTGTTTTTCCTGACCAGTATCCCAGTTTGATTTCTGTAGGTGAATCGACAGGAAATTATGAAAACACGTTGCACCGGTTAGCTGAACTCGAGGAAAAATCTTCCGAATTAAAATCAAAAGTCCAAGTGGCTATGATTTATCCAATGATCATGGGTTTACTTTCTTTGGGTGTATCCATCTTTCTTCTTGTTGTAGTCATTCCACAAATCGAACAGTTGTTTGCTTCCTTTGATGCCAAACTTCCGCTACTCACAAGAAGTGTGATTTTTTTATCCTATGTTTTGACCAATTATTGGTTTTTTATTTTGGGAGCGATCGCCGGTGGACTACTTGGGTTTATGAAATGGAAAAGTGGAGGCGAAGGGAAAAAAACTTGGGACAAATTCCTCCTTCGTTTGCCAGTCATCGGAACCTTACTTCGTAAAATTTTGGTTTCGAATTTTGCTAGAAATTTATCCATTTTACTTCTCAACCGGGTACCACTAATTGTTTCATTGAACATTGTCTCCGATGTAGTTGGTCACACAGTTTTTAAGGAAGAAATTGAATCGGCAATCGTCAAAATCAAAGAAGGGGGAAAACTTTCTGATTCGTTACAAGGATCACAAGTCCTCCCGCAAATGGTACTCGGGATGCTGAGTGCAGGGGAAGCCTCTGACAAAGTCCCCGAAATGATGAATAAACTCTCGGAAATCTATGAATCCGAGGTAGACACAGCAATAAAATCTTTGACCCAATCATTAGAACCAATGATGATCATTGTAATGGGTGGAATTATTTTTACCATTATGGCGGCGATTATGACGCCAATGTACAAACTAACTCAAGAAATCCAGGGGATGTAGAGTTTATGAAAACTAAAGGGAAACACAGAAAGATACGTGAGGGACTAACTCTAATCGAGATTACCGTGGTAATGCTCATTTTAGGATCTCTTATGGCGATTCTTTACTCCAGTATCGGAAACCGGGGTGAAGGCGAAAAAAAACTGAAACTGAAAAATGATAGCGCTGTTCTTAAAACGGCCCTCGAACGATATTTAGAAGTGTATGACAAATACCCTTCCGAAGAACAAGGTTTACAGGCACTGATTGAAAAACCAGATGATGATAAAATTGGTGATGATTATGAACCAATTATACGTGAAAAAGCCGTTCTGAAAGATCCGTGGAAAACACCGTATGTTCTAAAGTTTGAAGGAGCTACTCCTCAAATTCTGACACTTGGTGATGATAAAAAAGAAGGTGGAGAAGGAAAAGGTAAAGACTTTAATATCCTTTCACCGGATGATTACCCGGCCGCTTTCCGATAAAATATCGGTTTTGAAAATCAAACGGAAATTACGAGGTGGTCTCACTCTCATTGAGATCGCCGTTGTGATTTCCATCCTTGGTTTAATTATGGTGATTGTTGGTGGTACTCTCCGTAACCTAATCATCCCATCCACAGAAGACATTGCTGTTAAACTACAGGAATCTTTTAAATTCGGATACAATAAGGCCCAACTTACAAACCAAGCCGTTTTATTCCAATATGACTTTGAAAAGCGTGAATACCAGTTTTTCCTTTTAAAAAGAGAGGAAGGTGGACTAGAAGAGGAATCCATTTTAAAGAAAGTAACTCTTCCTTTTTATTCAAAAATTGTCAGCGTACGTGACTTAGGTGGTAAGCCAAGATCGGAAGGAAAAATCCGAATTGTATTTACTCCACAAGGAACCACAACCGATTTATTTTTGTATGTTGGCTCCGATACAGAAATCAAAAGAACCATTCAAATTTATCGTTACGGTGGAAAAATCAAAATTCATAAAACAGAATATTTTCCGGAACTAGACACCAATCAAATTCAAAAAATATCCTATGGACTCGACGAAAGAGATGAACAGGTGGATTCCAATGCAAAAACCCAACCTAAATAATTTTACACGTCGTGCATTTACCCTTTTTGAAGTTACCATTGCAATGGCAATGGCAGCGATGGTAATGACTTATACATATTCACTTATTGCAGAAGGAATTTCTTATCAGAAAAAAGCAGTTTTACTCGCCAATGCAGTTCATTTAGCAAAAATCAAAATGGCTCAAGTAGATTCATCGACAACTATGCAAACGGACACCTCTCGCGGATCCATTGAAGCATTTCCTGGTTACACTTTTGAAACAGAAATTAAAGAAGAAGAGATGGATTTACTCAAACTAGCTGCTGGGCCTAATGCGGAATCCCTTCGGAATAAAGCACCCAAGGATATGTTAGGTGATAAAGATGTTGGATTGAGTGACCTGATGAAAAAAAGAGGTCAGAAAAAAAGTTTTGAAACAGGTGGGGTTTTGAAAGTATTTCGTGTAAAGGTTTCTATTTTTTATATAGATGGAAATAAAAAAGAAACATATAGTGTGGAAACTTTCAGGAGCACAAAATACTAATGTTTGTGAATCGTAGAAGACGTGGATTTACACTCGTGGAAATTTCCATCGTTGTGATGATTATGGCTGTGATATTCACAGGAATTTTTTCTGTATTTTATACTGCGAATAAAATCTCACGAAAAGGTGCCTCAAACAAAGGTGCAAATCGTAAAGACATTCTTTATGCAATGGAAAATATTCGTGGTACTCTCACTCGGACTTATTTTATCGATAATCAAAAAAGAATTTTATTTGTGGGAAAACAAGATGGTGTGACTGGGACAAGAAATGATCGGATTGTATTTGCTACTGCCAATCCGAATTCCGAAGAAGAAGGACAAGCTTCGGTCAGAGAAGTTTCCTTTTATTTGCGTAAAATGCCAAATCCTAAAATGGATGGATTGTCTTATTTGATTCGCCGAGAAGATGAAATGATAGATACATTCCCCACCCAAGGTGGCGTTGAACATGTATTACTTGAAAATGTAAAAAGTTTCCAAATGAAATTTTCCGAACGCGGAGACAAATGGGTTGATGATTGGAATTCCCGTACTACCAAAAAAATTCCAAGACTCATTCGATTTGAAATTATATCACTTGTGGGGAATGCCTTTGTTAAATATGAATCGCTGGCGCATCCGGTTATCCTCTACAAATAAAAACGCAAAAAAAGGATTTATGGTCTATCTCCTAGTGATGGCGATAGGTACCGCATCTCTGTTTACGGCATCCAAATTTTTTGAAGATGCGGCAACTGAATACCGTGTGGCCCGCTCTCAAGCAGATGGATTTCGTGCCCATATGCTTGCGAAAGCAGGTTTTATGGGTGCCGTGGGAGCTCTTAAAAAAATTCCAGAAGAAGTATTATACCAATCGGGACTTGCGATGGACCCGCCACCAATCCCTCTAGGAGGGGGTGTCATCTATTATACGATGAGTCCAGAAGATGGAAAAATCAATATCAACTCTCTTGTGAAAATCTATGATGACCAGCCAAACCAAAGGACCATTGAAATGGTCACTCGTTTGTTTTATCAATTTGGTTTAAAGCGAGAGATGATTTTCCCTATTTTGGATTGGATCGATGAAAATCACCAAGAAACGGGAGGGGGTGCAGAACAATACTATTACAATAGGCTTTCTCCGCCTAGAAAAATCAAAAATGCCCCACTTTATTCGCTTTCAGAGCTATTGAGCGTGAAAGGTTTTGATCGTTCCCTCGTTTATGAAAGTTTGAAACCAAAGGATTATGATAAAAATAACTCCAAGGACTTTATGACAGAGGAGGAAAGAGCCCTTCGTTCCGATAAGGATTATGTGCTCTCCAATAATATCACAGCCTATTTGCCTGCAGGTGATTCTTACGATGACCGAATCAATATCAATACGGCTCCCTATTTTGTCCTGATTTCCCTTTCCGACTTTATGACCAAACAAGCCGCCATGAAAATTTTGAAACTCAAGTTGCAGAAAGGAGGCTATATTAAAGAATTGAAAGATCTGGAGACCGAACCAGAATTCCAAGTCAAAACCACAGGGGATCTCACTCTGTATAAAGAACTTGCGGGTGAGGGAACGGATGTATCTGGTGGACGAATCAAAACCAAGGGCGAAGTTTATAAAATCACTGGGGTTGGGATTATCAAGGATAAAGTGGTTCGAAAGGTATCGGGTCTTTTTGACCTTACCAACAACCAAATGTTATACTATACTGAAGATTAATTATGTTATCATTTGACCAATACCTAGCTATCGATTATGGTTCTACGTTTTTAAAGGGAGTCCTTTTCAAAAAGGTTCTCGGAAAAGTTGTCATCCTCAGGACAGAAAGCCTTCCTGTTGTGGAACTTGATGAATCAGAAGGGGATCCCTTCGAATACAATATCATTCGTTTCATTCAAAGTTTTTTTCCTGAAGAAAATAGGTTTTTATTAAATTTAGGAATTCACAATTTATTTGTTCGAGATCTAACGGTTCCACTCGTTTCTGAAAAAGCCATTCAAGAAGTTTTACCTTTTGAAGTCGAAAACTTAGTTCCTTACCCCATGGAAGAACTGGAAGTCATTGGAAAAACATGGAGAGCAAATAAAGAAAACTCAGAAGTGATTTCCTTTAATGTACACCACTCGGAATTACTTCGTGCGTTAAAACCATTTGCGAAGGGTGATTTATCTTTATCTTGTTTGTCTCTTGACTCCTTTGCCTTATCTTCGCTCGTTACAAAAAACTATCCTTTGTTACTTGCTGACCAAACTATTTTGCAACTTGATTTGGGTGGAAGGTATAGTATTCTGAATGTTCTCTTCGAGGGAAAACTACGACACACCCGCCAAATTTATATTGGTGGAGAAGATGTGAGTTTAGAAATCGCAAACTTACTTAAAATCGAACTTGAAGACGCGCGGGTTTTAAAAGAATCTCTACCTGTTGGGTTTCTGTTTGAAACAATTGAAAAATCAGATGAATCCAGTTTTCTTTCTAAGTTCCATATCTCTGCAACGCAGTGGAAATCACTTCGAAAGTTTATTTTAGCAAAAATTGACCAACTCATTCACGAAGTGGAAAATAGTATTTTTTCTCTTCCTGAAACGGAAAGACCTAACCTGATTCTTTTGTCTGGTGGAGCAAGTTTGTATCCTGGTCTCACTTCTTATTTAGAAGAGAAGTTGGGAATACGGACTGGGCGTTATGAATTTTTAGGAATTGATGATCCAAGTTTTGTGACAGCAGTCGCTACGGGAACTCATTTTGAATCTCGTAACCGAGTTAACTTTTTAGAAACTGGATTTGCAAAACGAATTCATACTAACCGATTTAAATTATCGGCATTTAAACCTCATTTAATTCTTGTTAGTATTTCTCTTGTCCTATTGTTTGGTGTTTTTATTATCGGAATCATTTTGGACAAACGAAAAATTTCTGCAAACAAACAAGTTTTACTAGAGAAGTATAAAAATGGAATTGGTGGTGAACTTGGTGAAGACGACGATCCACTCGCAGAGGCCAATAAAAAACTAAAAGCGGAACGTAAAAAAACAGAAATTTATCGTCTTTTCCTTTCACAAGAAAGTGTTTTGGACGTTTTGAATGAAGCCACAGAACAATTTCCTTCACCAGAAGTTTTACCTTTTATTTTGGATCAGTTTAACTTTGAGGAAAAGGAAATCCAAATATATGGAAGGGTCAATGAATTTGGAGAAATTGGAACCATCCAATCAGCCTTAGAAAAATCAGAGAAATTTACAAACATTCAAATTCAAAACAAAAGACTCATCACTGGTGTCAATAAATTCAAGGTTAGTTTTAAAATCAAAATGGATGTTGTGACTCCTAAGGATGAACCGTAATGTTTGATCGTTTGAATGATAGAGAACGGGTTTTAGTCACAGGACTCATTAGTTTTGTGGCACTCCTTGGAATATATACAATCATCACCCTGTTTTCTGATTTGAGAAATAGTCTTACGGAAGAAATTTTTGAAACCAGATCACAAGCTAGCGAACTCGACCGGGTGATTCGGGAATACAATTATTTACGTGGATTGCAGTCCGGTGGAAGTGAAGAAGACGTGAGTGTGATGTATTCGAAACTGGACCAAATTCTGGTTCGTTATAATCTCAAAGACAAAGTCCAAACCATGAAGGATACAAGTAACGTCATTCAAAAGGACTATAATAAAATTACGATCGATGTATCTTTTCGTTCCGTACTTTTACAAGACATCATCAAACTTGTTTACGATATAGAAAAAAATAAACAGATCCAAGCAAAAGTGGACTTACTTAGTTTTCGAAAACCATTTGCAGAAAAAGAAATCTACGATGTAAACTTAAAAGTTTCTTCCTACAGTCGCTTGTCCAAAGGGAAATGATATGCCAAAAGAAAATGAATTGGAAGAAGATTTCCTAACAGAAGAAGACCAAGAAATCCAAGAGAGTCTTTTGGAAGACGATGGTGATTTGTTTGATGAAGATGGTGACGAAGAACATTCCAAAGTCAACCGTAAACAGATTTTTACCTTAGTTGCCATTGCTGTTGTTTCCTTTTTTGTATTTACTTTATTTATTTTTCCACTCAATGAAATCGTCCGTTCTATCCTTATCAAAACTGGTAAAGAAACCGGAATCTTTATGGATGCAAAAGAAATCCATTTTCCCATGATCGGGAGAAAGTCTTTTGATAGTTTTGTAGCTAGTTTCCCAACGGGAACTTCGATCAAGGCAGAAGAAATTAGTTTAGGTGTCTCTCTGATCGGACTTTTGCAGTCCAGGTTAGATGGCGATGCTAACATTGGTTATTTTAGTTTTGAAGGTAGTGAATGGGCTTTTTCTGCCCAAACATTGGACATTCCGCTCCGATTGGCTCCACTCGATGATAAAATTACCAAATGGAATGGAGAAGGGGAAATTGACCTTTCTGGCGGAAAAATCAAAGAATCTGCAGAAATTCCTTTTTTAGGTAGTCTTAAGGGAACTGACATCCGTAAGGCGAATCTTGTTTTCAAAATTCGTTCCGGAAAATTACTTTTAGAGCGGGGAGTTTTAGAGTCATCTCTAGCTAAATTTCAATTCCAAGGTGTGGTTCGTCTTTCTGATACTTTATCTTTTTCCCAACTGGATCTTAAGGTTTGTTTTACTTTGACTGAAAAATTTGCTCAGGAACGCCAGGACTTAGTGGGAATGGTTGCCCTTCTTCCGCAAGAAGGGGGCAAAACTTGTATCCCGATTCGTGGTACATTTTCATCTCCAAAGGTTGATCTTCCCAACTTAAATCAGTTAGGTGGCAGTGCGCCAAAAGCAGAAGATACTTCGATTGAACCGGCTCCAGTCCCTTAAGTTTTTATCTTAGCCTATCCTCCAAATTATAGGATCTCTTGAAAGAATGGGATCCGGTGCTTTTGAAGGATCACTATCTTTATCCTTTCTCCGAATATTAAAATTTCCAAACTAGATTTTCTAAATTCTATTTGGTAGATAAGCCATCTCGCAAAATGCATACGGGCTTGTGGGCTACACTGATGATAGATTCAGATCTCAAAGTTAGCAGAGAGTCAAAAGAGATAAAAAAAGAAGACCTAAAGGGTTTCGTCCCCAAGATCTCTTTTTTCCATAAACCTCAAACTCCGATCGAAACGACCAGAGTTTAAGATCTTGATTGGAGTTTAGATTTTACGAACAACCGGTCGTGGATCCGCAAGAGATACACTTGAGACAAGCTCCGTTACGAACCATTTGGAAGGAACCACATTCTGTACAGGAATCTCCTGTATATCCTTTGGTTCTCGCTTCTCCAATGATTTTCAGAGTTGCCGCTGCTGATTGCGCTGCTGTTGGTGGTGTTCCACTAGCGACTGCCACAGCTTCCGGTTTTTCTTCCAAAACAGATTTCATAGAGATAGGTGCCACTTGTAGCGGAACACGAAGTCCGCTACTTTCCTGCTTTCCCACTAGATCCTTTGCGGGATCTGCTTTTCTGCCCACTTCATCTGTTCTTAAGTCTTCGGGAGATACTTGTGCCAAGTCGTATCTTCCTAGGTAGGTTATGGCAAGTTCTCTAAAGATGTAATCGATCACAGAAGTAGACATCTTAATGTGAGGGTTGCCAGAAACCATACCGTTTGGTTCAAACTTGAAGAAAGTGAATGCTTCTACAAATTCTTCTAGTGGAACTCCATGTTGGAGACCGAGGGAAACGGCAATCGCAAACGCATTCGTAAGGGAACGGAAAGCCGCTCCTTCTTTATGCATATCGATAAAGATTTCACCGAGTTGGCCATCTTCGTATTCTCCTGTGCGAAGGTATACTTTGTGACCGCCAACCATTGCTTTTTGTGTATAACCTGCACGGCGGTGTGGAAGTTTTCTTCTTTCCGCAATGTATTTATAAACAAGTTTTTCCGCCACTTCCGTTACCGTTTTAGGAGCAGAAGAAGTTTGAAGTTCTTCCTCTTCTTCACCCACAGCACTTAACAATTGGAATACAGAGTTAAGTGGTTGTGAAAGTTTAGATCCATCACGGTAAAGTGCGTTTGCTTTGATCATCACTTTCCAAGACATGAGGTATGCATTTTTTACATCCTCTATGGTTGCCTCCTCGGGAAGGTTGATCGTTTTGGAGATCGCACCCGAAATGAATGGTTGTGCCGCAGCCATAATTCGGATATGTGATTGATAAGATAAGAAACGTTTTCCGTATTTCCCACATTTGTTTGCACAATCAAAAACAGCCAGATCCTTCTCTTTGATGAAAGGTGCGTTTTCGATAGTCATAGTTCCACAAACATAATCATTTGCTTGAGAAATCTCGTCTGCAGAAAATCCAAGAGTTTCCAAAAGGTTAAAACTCATAGAGTTATAAACCGCAGGATCAATTCCTAAAGTTTTCGAAAGGAAATCTTCACCTAATGTAAATTTGTTGAATGCAAATTGGATATCAAAAACAAATGGAAGTTGTTTTTCGAGTTTTTCCAATACATCTTCTGTAAAACCTTTTTCTTTCAAACGAGCTGTGTTGACACCAGGAGCACCGTTGAAAGTAGCATGGCCTTTACAATAGTTCACAATGGCATCTTGTTCTGCTTGGCTGTATCCAAGTTTTTTTAATGCAGCCGGAACGGATTGGTTGATGATTTTGAAATATCCACCACCAGCCAATTTTTTGTATTTCACGAGAGCAAAGTCTGGTTCGATTCCTGTAGTGTCACAGTCCATCACAAGACCAATGGTTCCTGTAGGTGCAATCACAGTTACCTGTGCGTTGCGGTATCCGTGTAACTCACCAAGTTCCAAGGCTCTGTCTGAATCTTCTTTCGCTGCTTCGAGTAAGTAGGAAGGAAGGAACGATGGATTGATTCCCACTGGAGTGATGGTAAGGCCTTCGTATTCTTCTTTTGGTGCATTGTAAGCAGCACGTCTGTGGTTACGAATGACACGAAGCATATGGTTTTTGTTTTTTTCGTATCCAGCAAATGGCCCAAGTTCTTTTGCCATCTCTGCTGAGGTAGCATAAGAAGTCATATGCATGATGGAAGAAATCGCACCAGTCACAGCCATCGCTTCTTGTGAATCATAAGGAATTCCCATGATCATGAGTAGGGAACCAAGGTTTGCATATCCCAGTCCTAAAGTTCTAAACTTGTAGGAGAGCTCTGCAATTTCTTTGGAAGGGAACTGCGCCATAAGTACAGATACTTCTAAGATGATGGTCCAAATTTTGTTTAAGTAACGGTATCCCGCGACATCAAAACTTCCGTCTTCTTTTAAGAATTTAACAAGGTTTGCGGAAGCCAAGTTACATGCAGTATTGTCGAGAAACATATACTCAGAACAAGGGTTCGATGCATTGATGGCACCGTCTTCTGGACAAGTATGCCATTCGTTGATGGTGCTATGATACTGCGTTCCTGGATCTGCAGAGTTCCAAGCAGCATTGGCAATTCTTTCCCAAAGATCACGCGCACGTAAAGTTTTAGAAGGTTTTGCTTCTCTGTTTGCGGCCTTTGCTTTTTCCTTTTCGGTTCTATTGTAAAGATGGAAAGGAAGGTCTTTTTCCACTGCTTCCATAAACTCATTTGTGATTCGCACAGAGTTATTGGAGTTTTGTCCAGAAACAGTGTTATAAGCTTCGGATTGCCAATCAGTTGTCAATTCTTCAAAGAGTAGGTCTTTGTAACCTTGTTTGGAAAGGTCAATCACTCGTTTGATGTAGTTGTCTGGAACAAATGCTTTCCTTGCTTTTTGGATCGCTTTTTTCAGATCTAAATTGGCAGCTGGGTCGTAAGCCGCTTCTTCACCAAGTGTTTGTTTGGCGGAAGAACAAGCGCTCATAATATCATTGAGGAGGCGGTTATTGAGAATGGACCCCGTAACAAGGGATGCCACTTTTTTCTCTTCTTGCACTTTCCAATCGATGAACTCTTCGATGTCCGGATGGTCCATATCAAGACAAACCATCTTCGCTGCACGACGAGTGGTTCCTCCTGATTTGATGGCTCCCGCAGCTCTGTCCCCAATTTTAAGGAAAGACATAAGCCCGGAACTTTTTCCCCCACCAGAGAGAGATTCATTAGCAGCACGTAAGTTAGAAAAGTTGGTTCCTGTACCAGATCCGTATTTGAAAAGACGAGCTTCACGAACCCAAAGGTCCATAATTCCACCTTCATTCACTAAATCGTCATCCACAGATTGGATGAAACAGGCATGGGGTTGTGGGTGTTCGTAAGAAGAGGCTGATCTTACAAGTTTTCCCGATTTTGGATCCACATAGTAATGCCCTTGTGATTTCCCATCAATTCCATACGCCCAGTGGAGTCCTGTGTTAAACCACTGCGGGGAATTGGGAGCAGCCATTTGGCTTGCGAGCATAAAAATAACTTCTTCATAGAAAACACGAGCACTGTCTTCATCTGTAAAATAACCGTGTTTATAACCCCAATACGTCCAACAGCCGGCAAGGCGATGGAAAACTTGTTTGGAGTCTGATTCTCCCACAAATCTGTCTTCAGGATTGAGAGCGGAAAGTTTTTCATCATCAGGAACAGAACGTTGTAACCATTCAGGAATTCCTTTTTCCGCTACCTTCTTTAAATATTTGGGAACACCTTTTCTTCGAAAGTATTTCTGCGCGAGGATATCTGTTGCCACCTGCGACCAAAAATCCGGAACTTCCACTCCGTTGGCCTCAAATACAACTGACCCGTCAGTATTCGTAATTTTAGAATCCTTACGGACCCAAGTTAAATTCGGGTAAAGACCCGTATTCCCTTTGGTAAAATGCCTCTCAATTTTCATGCAGACCCCATCTACAACAACATATACAATTTCTATTTTTTCCTCTACCAGGAGCGGAGAGGATTATGTCACAATGAAGGTATCTTTAGTTGGAAACATCCATTTTTTATCTGAAGCTTCCCTCGATTCTTAGAATTTTTTCAAAATTTCTGTAGGCTCTGAAAGTTTTTTTTCGTTGACCTAGCGACCTTTCTCCGTATCATGGTCACAGATTCGAGATTCCCCTTTAGCTCAGTCGGTAGAGCAAATGACTGTTAATCATTGGGTCGCTGGTTCGAGCCCAGCAGGGGGAGCAGGTCTGCTTTTTTGCGTTTTGATTTCCTTCAATCCACAAAACCTTCTTCCAA
Source organism: Leptospira harrisiae (assembly GCF_002811945.1). Lineage (NCBI taxonomy): Bacteria > Pseudomonadati > Spirochaetota > Leptospiria > Leptospirales > Leptospiraceae > Leptospira > Leptospira harrisiae. The sequence goes on from NZ_NPDX01000001.1 coordinate 1,582,790, forward strand.
AAATCACCAATCTTTTAGATATTTCCCTTAAAATTTCACGAATTTTCTCCTTAGCAATCTGTTTTTTTCTACTTAGTTCGGGTTTTCCCTTATCTCTTTTCGGGTCACAAACAATAGAAGGTGACAAGTCAGATACAAAAGAGGCTTTTCACGAGTCAGAACAAATCATATTCATCACAGCATATGCAAAAGAAACGAAAGGAAATTTGTATTTTTACAGCCTAGAGGACGGGGAATGGAAGCCTGTTTTGGAAAATATTCCTGTGCGACTGGGTAAAAATGGAATCATCCAGGGAGAAGTGAAACGAGAAGGGGACGGACACACACCTTCAGGTATTTTTCCAGTGCAAAGAATTCTAGGCAAAGAAAAAAGGAAAATTCAAAGTTTAGAATATATTGAAATTTCGAAAAATTCTCATTGGACTGATGTTTCTACGTCCAAACATTACAACCAACTCATCAAACATAAAGAAAAAGGTGCAGTTTCTCTTTGGGATTCAGGAATTTATGAATTGTTTATAGTCATAGAACACAATACAAGCCCACCTATACCTGGTTATGGAAGTATGATCTTTTTACATCCATGGAATGAAGACAAACCAACCTCTGGATGTGTCGGAGTTCCTAAAGATATCTTAGACGTTTTGGTGTCTACATTGGATGGCCGTAAAAACCCATACATTATCCTACGATTGTTAGATTAACTTGACAGCGGTTAGGTTTGTAATTTTGTGATTAAATGCGTTCAAAAGTGTTATTTTTGTTTTTGTCATTTAGTTTCCTATCTTGTCAGGTAGATATAAGACAAATTCCTCCTATAAAACAGGATTCGGAACTTCTAATCTCAAAATATCCAAATCAACTTTTTATAGGTAAGTTCGATATCATCACTTATGACAGAATATTATTTGTGAATAGATGGAAATCTGTTTTTATTGATCACCTCAAATCTACTAGACTTTTTAGCAAGGTATCGGCTCCGAATGATACTACTAAAATTACTTCTGATGATTTTATTTTGGATGTAACGATTCATCCGAAATATTCGGATACTTACAATTATTGGTGGACTTGGCCTGCAATTTATCCCCTGGTCGGTTATTGGCCTATCCAGATTCGTGAAACAAATTATAAAGTCCAAATAGATTATAATTTATATAAAGGTACGCAAATTTATGCTTCCAATACTTTGGTGGAAGAAGCAGAACTCACTGTTGAAATTTATGGTTTTTATCGAACTGCAAATATTGAAAAGATGATAGAAACTAGTAATTTATTGGTTGTTGAAAAATGTTTTAAAGATATCGAATCAAAATTACAAAGTTCGAATCGATAATGTTTGAAAAAAAAATGGTCTCTCTTATTTAGAGAGACCACAAAAATGTTGTTTAGGATTTTAAATTAAAGTGAAAAGGATTTCGTAACAAAGTCTTTGTAATCAGGAGTTTTCATTTCCTTTTCCCAGCGACTCCAAGTGTAAGGCCACATTGCTGGATCACCATCTGGATCTAAATACCAACTTTGGCATCCACCGAGCCAAACGGTATTACCCATCCCTTTTTTGAGGTAAGCGGCAAATTGTTTCAAAGCATCTTCGGTGGTTTCAATTTCATCAAATTTCTTTTTTCTCCAATCTTGGATGATCTTCATCACATATTTTGTTTGGACTTCACTCATCGCAATTACCGAGAAGTTTCCAATAGGTGTATTCGGTCCGAGCATCAGGACAAAATTGGGAAAATGAGGAATGAACAAAGACCTGTAGGCTTGGACTTTCTTTTTCCAAACTGTTTCAATGGAAATACCATCTTTTCCTGTTAGGTTCATTGGCCTCATGAAATTAAATGGATGAAAACCTGTTGCTAGAATCAAAACATCAAGTTCATGGAGTTTTCCGTCTTTGGTCACAACTCCCTTTTCTGTGATTTTTTCAATCCCATCTGTCACCAAGTCTGCATTAGGTTTTTGGATGGCATCATAGAAAGTGGAGTTCACGATGACACGTTTGCAACCTACCCGATAATTCGGTGTTAGTTTGGCACGCAAAACTGGATCTTTAATAGAATTTTTTAAATTTCTTTTACAAAGAAAACTCATTAGCAAGTGAGGAATTTTTTTACCAATGACTGCTTTTGAAAATGTTTGTTCCACAGCAAAGGTATACCATTTGTGAAATCGTTTAAGAATGTTTCTGTCTTTTCTCCAACGTTCTTTATCCTTTTCTGTGTAATCGGTATCGGGAACACGAACAATCCACTGCGGTGTCCTTTGGAATACTGAAACTTTTTGACCCACTTTGATCATTTCTGGAATCACTTGGGCTGCAGTGGAACCAGTACCAATGATCCCAATTCTTTTTCCTTTTAAGTCAACCGAATGGTTCCATTCCGCAGTGTGAAAACATTTTCCTTGGAAGGAATCGAGTCCTGGTATGTTTGGGCGAGCCGGATGGTGTAAAATTCCTGTGGCAGAAATCAGAAAATCGGAAACGTAAGTTTTCCCCTGATTTGTTTTTGTTGTCCATTTCCCATTGCGATAGGATGCTTCTGAAACAGCTTCATTAAAATGAATTTTTGGGGTAACTTTGTACTTATCACTAACTCGTTTGAAGTAGGTTTGGATTTCATCCCCATGGGCAAAACGATGGCTCCACTCTGGATTTGGCTCAAAACTGTAAGTATACATATGAGCAGGAATGTCACAAGCAACACCAGGATAAGTATTTTCTCTCCAAGTTCCGCCTAGGTCATTTTTTTTCTCTAAAATGGTAACGTCAGTGATCCCTGCTTTTTCTAACTCGATTGCAAGTAGGATGCCGGTCATTCCTGCACCGATCACCACAACAGATGGATTTCTAAGATCTGATGTTGTCATATGGTTCCTCGTTGGTATTTTACGTTCTTGATTATGTTATGAGAACAAGGTTCTGTAATTCACAACTGAAAAGAAATGACATAGGATTATAGAACGTTTGCAATAAAAAAAACATAAATATGATAAAAAAGGTAAATGAGAATTTAAAATTAGAATCAGACTGATTCTAGAAAATTCCGAATGAACAAAGAGGAGGTTTGTTCAGAAATCTTTCGGCAAACATTTGTTAAACTTATTGATCAGATGGATTTTTGGATCAAACGGCAAAAACACAAAACTACCTGGAAGGATTTAATTTCAAAAAAGAAATAGAGCCGTTTGTTTTTAATTAAGTATTGACTTAATTAAGTAATAACTTAATTATTGTTGTTATGAATGCTTTTGCCGTGTTGGCAGATGAGACAAGAAGGGATATCGTGAGGCTTGTTGCCAAAAATGGGGAACTCACCGCTACCGAAATTAGCGATAATTTTCAAATGAGCCCACCTGCAATTTCCCAACATCTGAAACTACTAAAAGAAACGAACATCCTCCATATGAAAAAAGAGGCACAGAAACGTATTTATAGCCTAAACCAGGAAGGAATGAAGGAAATGGAAGATTGGATTTTGGAAATCAAGAACCTCTGGGTGAAACGTTTGGATAAATTGGATCGTTATGTAATGAAATTAAAAATGGAGAGATTAAATGATAAAAAATAATTTAGAAACAGTCGTTGAAGAAAACAAGGTTACGTATAAAAAATATTTCGATGTTTCAGTGGATCTTCTTTTTGAAGTTTGGTCGAAGCCTGAACATTTAATGGAATGGTGGGGTCCTGATGGATTTACATTAACAATCAAAAGTTTGGATTTTTCTAATGGTGGGATTTGGGAATTTATTATGCATGGGCCAGATGGACATGATTATCAAAACAAAATTCAATTTATCAACATTCATAAACCTAAATCCATTTTGTATAAACATATTGGAGATGGCGAAGGAGATGAAGATGTCAATTTCCAATCCAGAATTATTTTTGAAGCAGCTGGTGAAGGAACAAATCTCATTATGGAACAGATTTTTTCCAGCAAACAAGAGTTAGAAAGAGTCAATGAGAAATATGGAGCCATTGAAGGTGGAAAACAACATATAGGAAATCTAGCGAAATATTTGGAGAAAATAAAGTAGGGGACATTTCCATGAAAACCAATCTTTCAATTAAGTTGATTCTTAATCTCTGCACATTAATTTTAAGTGGATGCCACTCCCTAAAGGTCACCGATGATTCGATTTCTAAAGATTCGGTAGATCCTAACGTTTTTGTTATCAATCGAACCTTTAAAGCAAAGCCGAAATTGGTTTTTGAAGCTTGGGTAAATCCCAATCGATTTATGAGATGGTTGGGGCCTAAAGGTGCTTCCATGAATTTTATTAAGGCAGACGTAAAAGAAGGAGGAACTTCTTTATGGTCGATGACTACTGCCGATGGGAAAACAAAGTTTGGCACTCTACATTACAAAATCATCAATTCCAGTGATCTAATTGTATACATTCAAAATTTTTCGGACAAATCAGGAAATTTAATCAAAGCACCCTTTTCGCAGTCCTATCCTGATAAACTATTAACTACCGTTAGGTTTTATCCTGATGGATCCAATAGAACGAAAGTTGTGGTTCGTTGGGAAGTTTTTGGAATTGCTTCCGATGCAGAAAGGCAAACGTTTCAAAGTTTGAAACAAGTAATGCAGATTGGTTGGTCCGATTCCTTTGACAAACTAGATTCTATTTTATTAGAAGGGAAATAAATAGGTTTGCTTGAGCCTGTTCCAACACTGATTTGTCTTCAAGCGAGTGAGTATCCACAGCCAACGGAAAACTAATCGTTGTTTGATGAAGGTCACCATCGTGTTTTGATTTGGAATACAATCCCCACGACTAACGGTCAACCAGCAGATTTAGTTTTGGGTCAAAGTGATTTTACAAACAATGCATCAAATGACGATGGGCAGACCGGTGTTGTTGGAATTACCTCAACTGCCAGAACGTTCTATAATCCATATGGCGTCTTTACGATCGGTAGGTGATTTTGATAATCACCGCATACTCATTTTTAAGGGAAAATAAATACAGGCTTCAAAATCCTTTCATTCGAATACTTTCACTTTTGAAGCCTTACTTTGATTTCAAATACTATCTATTATGAAGCAATATACAGCTTCCCATAATTAGTATTATGTCGCATAATAGGCGACACCCGAATGAGTTTACTCGTACATCCTTTACAGTTGTGTCTCAATACATACTTTATATAGAGATGCATTAAAATCCTGGTTCAGACGGTAATGAGGAAGGCATTGGATTTCACCTTTGAAACATATTTTGACTATAAAATAAGGTTGGAAATTCTTTCATTGAGACAATTTTTTTTAAACCTTCTTCGATGGCGGATTGAATGCTTGTAGCAATTTTTTCTTTTGATTCTGTATCTTCTGCACTGAAAGGAATTGTCCTGGAGGTGATTTGTCCAGAGTGCCCCAAAATTCTTTGTTGTTCTCCCAACGGGTTTATTACCAAAAATTCCACAATTGAAGCAAAGGTTGCATGATGAAATTTTGTGGTTCCTTCTTCAAATTCTAATGACCGATCCACCTGTACCTTACTTAGTACAATCACCCCTGGTTCCAGAGGTTCGTCTGACTTTATGGGAGACAAAGAACTCACGGTAAAATAACGAGGGCTAGTGTTTGAGAGTGATTGGAGTGCAAACTGTCCAATTGAAATTTCATGCGATGGACCTACTTTTAATACTTTCGTTTCCAGTTCCTGTGCGTATTGGAGTCTTAGCGCTTTTTCAGATCTTTCTGATTGCGAAAAATCTGTACGTGAAGTTGCTACACAATGTACCAACAAACAGACTAAAGCTGAAGCCAGTCGGAATCGGTATTTCATAAGTTTTACCTGAAAATTAATGCCACCAAACAACGAGTTTATTGCAGATCGAGTGGTAAAAGTCCCAAAACTTTCGTAAAATTTCTAATTTTATGATTTAGAATGCTTTAAAAACATAATGACTTTCTTTTTGTTTCCTAAAGAATTCGGAAAACTGGGCTGGATTTTGAAAAGTCCTAGTTTGGAAATAATAACATTTAAAGGAAAATGGTATGAAAATTGCTTATATAATTGTTAGGGTTTTGCTTGGTGCATTATTCCTTTTTTCTTCCGTCGTAATTCTTTTTAATTTGGTTCAGCAACCAGAAACTACGGGAGATTTAAAGGTGTTTAATGACGGGATCAAAGCATCTGGTTATTTAATGACTCTCATTAAAGTGACAGAGTTAGTCTGTGCGATTGCCTTTTTGTCTGGCAGGTTTGTTCCATTGGCATCCATTGTCATTGCGCCCATTGTTGTGAACATTTTGCTTGTTCACTTGATGATTGCTCCAGATGGAATTCCAGTTGGGATTTTTGTTGTCGTTGCCAATGCTTTTATCGCTTACGTAAATCGAAATGCATACAAACCATTGTTTGTTGCTGTATACAAGTAAATTTATATTTCTATGACTTTTTCCCAGATAAACAGGATAATGAACATTCTGTTGTCTGGGTTTCCTAAAATCCTGGTTATTATTTTTTGTTTTTACAAAGTTACTCTATCGATTCAAAAAACTGAACTTCACCAGATGAAGTATCGTAAAATCCTGAGACTATTTTAATTTCTTTTGAGTTCACTTTTCCCATTAAAAATGGACTTTTAATTAAGATCTCTTGAATGGAATTTTTTACATTTGCTTTTACTACATGATTGAAAATATGTTCATTTTCCTTTTGAATGGGATGGATTATTTTTTCTGATTCATCGATTGCTTTTTGAATTTTGTTCGTTATGCTCGCTATATTTCCTTCTCGAAGTGCATATAAAGCACTAGAAACTGCTCCGCAATTAGAATGACCGAGAACAACGATTAATTTAGTCCCGATTTTATCGCAGGATAACTCAAGACTTCCCAAAATTTCTTCGTTAACAATATTTCCTGCAATACGAATTGAAATGATATCACCTAGACCAGCATCAAAAATGATTTCGGGACTTGTTCTGGAATCAATGCAGGATAGAACCACCGCTATCGGATTTTGTCCAAAGGCGGTAGCATTTACCTGGTGTTTAAAATATTTTTCAGACCATTTCCCTTTGACAAACCTTTCGTTGCCTCTTTTTAGAAAATCTAAAATTTCATCAGGAGTTAGTTTTTGTTGTGCTTCTTTGTCCAGAATGTTTACAAACTGAACCTGATCACTGAGCTCGTAAGAATCCTTTAAGCCAATCAAATTGAGTTGTATCTTTTTTTCTATAGAAACAACAGTTTTAAATTCTTCCAAAACTTCCAATATATCATGGTCAATGAAATTACAATTTGAAGCATCTACAATTAATTTAGAATTTTCAGGTAATGCCCAAAGTGTATCTTTAATTGATGCCTTGTTCAAAAATGAAACTTGATTTGGAAGTTCTATTCTGATGGTTTCTCCAATATTCAGGGTTTCCGTTTCTACCGAAAATGGATTTTTGTAGTTATTTTTGAGGATAAAGATAAAACTGATAGAGAGTCCTATTAATACACCTGTTAGTAGGTCAGTGAAAATGATTGCAAATATTGTGGCAATAAATGGGAGGAATTGATAAATTCCTTTTTTGTAAATGGTTTTGTACAAACTTAAATTTGTCAGTTTAAAGCCAGTTACAATTAATATGACTGCCAATGAAGATAATGGAATTAAGTTTAGGAAAGATCCAAAAAAAACAACACTAATAGACAAAAGAATTCCGTGAAAAATCGTTGAGAGTTTTGACTCCGCTCCCGCATAAATATTGACAGAACTTCTAACAATCACCGAAGTAATTGGTAATCCACCAATCAAACCTGAAAGAGAATTCCCGATTCCTTGGGCAACCAGTTCTCTGTTTGGTGAGGCTAACCGTTTGTGCGGATCAATTCTTTCAACAGCATCTAAATTCAGTAAGGTTTCTAGAGTTGCAAAGGCAGAAATCGTAAATGCAAAATACCAAACCTTGGTATCAGTAATGGCGGAGAAATTAGGGAAGAAAAATACGGATTCCCAATTTTTAATGTTAGGAATAGATACTAAGTGTTTTTCTGAGAGATAAAATCCTGGAAAATAAATTTGAAATATTCCGTTCAGAAGAATTCCTGAAAGTATAACAAGGACAGGTGAAGGTAAAAATTGTAGAGGTTTCCATTTTATTTTTTCATAAGTAAAGATAAGAGCTAAAGAAGAAACTGCAATTGCAACTGCTCCCCATGAAAAAAAATTAATAACATTAAAAAGTTCCGAGAAAGTGTTTTCTCCATCTTTCTGGAAAAAAATAAAGTCTTCTTCTGGATCTACGTCAAATCCAACAGCATGAGGAATTTGTTTGAGAATGAGGATGATCCCAATAGAAGCTAGTAGACCTTGGATTACATTCGATGGAATATAATTTGCGATAAACCCACCCCGTAAAAAACCAATCGCGATTTGGATAAACCCGGCCAAAAATACAGAAAGAAGGAAAGTTTGATAATCTCCAAGACCTGCGATTGCAGCTAACACTAAAGTTACTAGTCCGGCAGCAGGACCACTGACACTTGTACTGGAATGACTTAAGATTCCTACAATCACTCCACCAATGACCCCTGATATGACTCCTGAAAGTATAGGTGCTCCACTTGCCAATGCCACTCCCAAACAAAGAGGAAGCGCAACTAAGAATACAACTAAACCTGAAGGGAGATCATTTTTGATTTTAGAAAACATAATGGTCTGGGAATATTAAAATTCCATGAATTAGGTGTCAACACCATTGGATTCCTTTCTATTTTTAATTTCTGATGCCTTTATTTTGAAATTAAATGACTAAATTTTATAACCAAACAGCAACATCATCCAAGTCTTCTTCGCTTATGACATGACGTATCTGGTCATCCGTGGTAAATGATATAGATTGAATTTGAATTGTATACCATAGGTTTGTATAAACATGAGGCCCTACATGGCATTTGAGAATTACATTAGGTTGGATTTTTTTTTCAATCGAACAAATTAATTCAGGGGTTTTCTTGTCGTCAGGAATTAAAATCTGTTTTTGTGCATCGAGGGCAAAAAATAAAATCTGAAACTTTGAAATGCTAATGTTCGTTAGGTTTTCTGTTTTGACAAACAGTTGTAATTCTTTCGAATTGATTTTATGCCGTGGACGAATGGTCACAAGGATCGGTAATCCTACTTCTCGAAGATATTCTTTCCTGTTTTCTGGAAAATTTTGACCGGGTTTGGAACAAACTGTGGTGAGATTCAGAAGAATCAAAAGAATTAGAAACTTGGTCCAGGAATGGTAAATTAGGCTGTTCCTTTTTTGTTCTCTATGCAAGATTTTGCAACTATCACCGGGTCGACGCCCAAACTCAACCCCTTTTCCACAGTTCGAATTCTACCTCTTTCTTATTGAGAAAGAAACTCAAATTCCCAAGTTTCCTTTGCTAAAGATTTATGAATTTACGGGAAGTGGAATCAGTCTGAAACTGGACGTAATAGAAAAATTTACACCTATAATCTATCAGGAGCTCTTCAATGACGTTGAGTCTAGACTTCTTTCGATCCTCAATTGGAAAGAAGATCATAATGGCCATTACCGGATTTATCTGGTTTGGATTCGTGATCGTTCATATGGTCGGAAACCTTCAAGTTTTCCAAGGACCAGAAAAATTAAACACCTATGCAAAGTTTCTCAAAGATTTAGGACCCCTATTGTGGGTAGCAAGGATTGGGCTGATCGTGGCTTTTTTTGGTCACGTGTGTACAGCGATCCTCTTAAAAATTGAAAATACAAAAGCAAGGCCTGTATCTTATGCAAAAGGTTCTACCATCCAAGCTTCGTTAGCTTCTCGTACGATGGCATATAGTGGACTACTCCTTCTTACGTTCCTTGTGTATCACCTTGCACATTTTACTTTAGGAATCACTAACCCAGAACATTACAGCTTTGAATACATACTTAAAAACGGTGATGTAGTTCATGATGTTTATGCGATGGTGATTCTTGGATTTCAAGATCCTATCATTTCAGGAACTTATATTGTTTTTATGGTTTTCCTAGCTCTACATTTTTCTCATGCTTTGGGATCTATGTTTCAGACTTTGGGATTCCTTGCACCAAAACACAACCCAACCATTCAGAAATTTTCCACAGGACTTGGCCTTATCGTCTTCCTTGGAAATTGTTCCATGCCGATCTCGATTTTACTCGGGTATGTCCGTTAAGGGTTTTTAGGAGAAGTTATGAAATTAGATGCAAAAATTCCATCGGGCCCATTGGAACAAAAATGGGACAAACACAAACAAGATATCAAACTTGTAAACCCAGCTAACAAACGTAAATACAAAGTCATCATTGTGGGAACGGGACTTGCGGGAGCTTCTGCTGCTGCAACACTTTCGGAACTTGGATACCAAGTTTCTGTTTTTTGTTTCCAAGACAGTCCAAGACGAGCCCACTCCATTGCTGCTCAAGGTGGGATCAATGCGGCAAAGAACTACCAAAACGACGGTGACTCCGTTTACAGATTGTTTTACGACACAGTCAAAGGTGGTGATTTCCGTGCTCGCGAAGCAAACGTATACCGTTTGGCTCATGAATCCACAAACATCATTGACCAGTGCGTGGCACAAGGGGTTCCTTTTGCTCGAGAGTATGGTGGAACGCTTTCCAACCGTTCATTCGGTGGAGCGCAAGTATCTAGAACTTTTTATGCTAAAGGTCAAACCGGCCAACAGTTGTTACTTGGTGCCTACTCAGCTCTAGAAAAACAAATCTCTCGTGGTGCTGTCAAAATGCATCCTAGAACAGAGATGTTGGAACTAGTTTTAGTGGATGGTCATGCCAAAGGAATCGTAGTTCGTGATCTAGTGACTGGAGAGATTTCTTCACATTCTGGTGATGCGGTCATTTTAGCATCTGGCGGGTACGGAAACGTATTTTACCTTTCTACCAACGCAAAAGGTTCGAACGTAACTGCCACTTACCGTGCTTACAAAAAAGGGGCAGGATTTGCAAACCCTTGTTATACGCAAATTCACCCTACTTGTATCCCACAAGCAGGTGATTACCAATCTAAACTTACTCTTATGTCTGAATCACTCCGTAACGATGGACGGGTTTGGGTACCTAAGAAAAAAGATGACCTTCGTGCACCTCATGAAATTCCAGAAGAGGAAAGAGATTATTACCTCGAAAGAAAATACCCATCTTACGGAAACTTAGCTCCTCGTGACATTTCCTCACGTTCTGCAAAAGAAGCTTGTGACAATGGTCTCGGCGTGGGTCCAAAAGTTGGTGACAAACGACTTGGTGTTTACTTAGATTTTTCTGATTCCATCAAACGTTTGGGTGAACCAGTAGTAGCTGACCGCTACGACAACCTCTTCCAAATGTATGAACGCATTACGGGAGAAAACCCATACAAAGTGCCAATGCGTATTTACCCTGCGGTTCACTACACTATGGGCGGGCTTTGGGTGGATTACAATTTAATGTCTAACATTCCTGGTCTTCACGTTCTCGGAGAAGCAAACTTCTCTGACCACGGTGCGAACCGACTCGGAGCATCTGCTCTCATGCAAGGTTTGGCGGATGGATACTTTGTGATTCCTTATACTATTGGTGATTATTTTGCCCGTGAAGGTCATAAAAATATTTCTACTGATAGACCAGAATTCAAAGAAGCAGAAGCACGTGTTCGCGAGATGACAAACAAATTGTTAGCCATCAACGGTAAAAAAACTCCAGACGATTTCCATAGAGCTCTTGGTAAAATCATGTGGGATCAGTGTGGTATGGCTCGTAACGAAAAAGGCCTAAAGGATGCACTCCAAAGAATTCCGGAACTTCGTGAAGAATTCTGGAAAAACGTAAAAGTTGCAGGTTCTGGTTCTGAACTCAACCAAGAGTTAGAAAAAGCCGGTCGCGTAGCCGACTACTTAGAGTTTGGTGAACTACTCTGTTTAGATGCTCTCAAACGAGAAGAATCTTGCGGTGGTCACTTCCGTGAGGAACACCAAACAGAAGATGGCGAGGCAAAACGTAATGACGATAAATTCTGTCACGTAACTGCTTGGGAATATAAAGGTGAAGGAAAAGCTCCAGAAGAACACCGTGAAAAACTCGAGTATGAAAACATCCACCTAGCCGTAAGGAGCTACAAATAATGGATACTATGAAGTTACACCTTAAAGTTTGGCGACAAAAAGATAAAAACGATAAAGGTCGTATGGTGAGTTATGAAGCAAACAACATCAGCGAACATATGTCTTTTCTTGAGATGTTGGATGTTGTAAACGATGGCCTAATCAAAAAAGGCGACGATCCTATCGCTTTTGACCATGACTGCCGTGAAGGGATTTGTGGGGCATGTTCTATGGTGATCAACGGGGTTCCGCATGGTCCAGAAAAAGGAACCACCACTTGCCAGTTGCATATGCGTAAGTTTAAAGATGGCGACACAGTTTACATTGAACCATGGAGAGCCAAAGCTTTTCCTGTGGCAAAAGATTTAATTGTGGATCGTTCCGCTTTTGATCGAATCATCCAAGCTGGTGGGTATGTTTCTATCAATACAGGTGGAGCTCCCGATGGAAATGCCCTACCCATTCCAAAGGTAGATGCTGACCTGGCGATGGATGCTGCAACTTGTATTGGATGCGGCGCTTGTGTGGCTGCATGTAAAAATGCCTCAGCGATGCTTTTTGTCTCTGCAAAAGTATCTCACTTAGCACTTCTACCTCAAGGTGCAGTCGAAAAGAAAGAACGTGTTCGCAAAATGGTAAGTGCAATGGACAAAGAAGGATTTGGAAATTGTACAAACCAATACGAATGTGAAGCAGCATGCCCGAAAGAAATTTCGGTAAACTTCATCACTAGACTTAACAGAGAGTATATTTCCTCTTAAGGCCAATCGGTTTTAGAGAGATTTATCTCTGTTATAAGACTTGCCACAAAGTGTTTAATTTTGTGGGCTTCTTAGCGAAAACCCGATTGGAAACAGTCGGGTTTTTTTATAGGGCTTTGTTTTTTTACTCTGGAAAACTTGTTTCGATTCTATTTTTTTTAGAATCAGATAGATACCGAAATTTTGCTTATTTGAGAATCCTTAAATGATGATTTGATCAAGTTCTTTCTGATTCAAACAAACCATCAACTAACAATGATTCTAAATTCTTTTTCGAAATTGGTGTTTCCGATAAAAAATCGGTAAGTAAGTTCTCTATCCATTCTGTATCTTTTCCTCGTTTGGATCGACCTTGGAGGATGGTGTCTATCCTAGACTTGATCGCATTTCGGAAAAGTAACTTTGCCTGCGGTTCTAATAAATCCCATTTTCCATTTTCTCTAAATTCCTCTTTTGTAAGTAGTAGCGAATACAAACGAAATCTTTCGAGAGCTAGATACTTATTTGAAAGTTGGTCCTCATGGCCACCATAACGAACCATTAAGTTTTCCTCGATTAGCCCAATGGAATGTCCCGCCAAAAGAATTCGGTTCCATAAATCATAATCTTCACAAACAGGTAGTTCGGTGCGAAAAAGTCCGATTTCACCTAAGGTTTGTTTGTGAGCCAAAAAACTGGAAGAGGTCACCATACAGAGTTCCAAGGATTCTTTTAAAAACATACCGGAACGTTTCTGGTATTTTCCTTTGGGTTCCATTAAATTTCCTTTTTTGTTCCAAACCTCCCTCGTTTGGGAAAAGAACAATTCAGGATGGGATTTATGAAATTCGATTTGTTTGGAAAGTTTCTCGGGATACCACGCATCATCTGAATCTAAAAATGCAATCCACTCGCCACTGGCTTTTTCGACTCCAAAGTTTCTGGTAGCACTCACTCCCCTGTGTTCTGTTTGGTGGACTTGGATGGATTTTTTATTCCTACCAAAGGAAGATAGTTCCCCTTTCCACCGAGGTAGTTTAGAAAGAAGATCTTTCCAAGTATCATCAGTGGATCCATCATCCACAATATGCAGTTCCCAATGTGGATAGGTTTGGCTGATTACCGATTGTATCGCTCGGTCCACAATTCTCTTTCGGTTAAACGTGGGAAGGATGATGGAAACAAGTGGTGTTTCAAGGGAGCTCATTTCGATTCTTTCTCCAGAAACAAATCTAGATGTTGGATTTGGCCCCCTTGGTGGAGGTAAAAAATCGGAGGTGAATGGTTTGAAAAGGTTGGATTCTTTCCGGAAGATAAAGACGAAGCAGTATTTGGCAATTGCTTTGTCGCTATTTGCATTTCGTATATTTCCCTGAGTAAGGGCAAAACCGTCATTCCACTATAAATCGGTTCTAAGAGGATATTTGTATTTCGATAAAACTTTCGAATCCATTCTTTTTGTGATTGGTTCTGTTTTCCGAAGGAAACGGAGGTTTGTTTTTTACTCGTAGTGTTTCCTAAATGCATTTGGATTTGAGATAGATTTGTTTCTTTTGGGATTTCCACTATTTGTTCTGTCGGGATGGGGATTGTTTTTAGTCCCAACCGTTTTTGTATATCTTCAGTCTTTGTGAGCCAAGTGTCTTTTTTTTCACCTACCATCACTCCTTGTATAGAAATGGAAGTTTCATAAAAATAATCAAAGGCAGAAATGAATGTGGCCCCCGATCCAATTTCCATTCGTAGGATGGCATTGATTTTTTGATTGATAGGTGATTTTGGATCCTTCTTATCTGGAGAGGTATCTAGAGACTGAAAGATTTTTTTCTCTAGCTCCTGCCAAAAGGAACGGAGGCAAAGGTTCTGTCCAGGATGGATTCCAAATTCGGGTAAAGATAACCCCTGATACTCTTTTTCTTTTGCCAACCAATCATCAAAGGCAGACTTTCTGTTCGCATAACAGACCAAATTATGGGAATGGCCTCGCACCAATTTTTCGTTATATGACCGGAAATGCGGATCCCTTGTGTAAGCAATGGTTTCCACAGTGAATCCATTCTTACGGAGAATGGTCGTAAAACTTGCTAAATAGTTTCCATGGATGGAACCCCAAAGGAGCACCCTTTGGATTTGGTTCTTTTGCAAATACTGGAGGATCCCTTGCGTTTTTCTCCACTTGGTTCCAAAACCAAGAGGAAGTAAGTCATCACGGATAAAATGGACTGCCGGAAGGGAGGGCAAATTGTGAGGGTCTTTGGTTAACTTAGTTTCTTTTTGTATAAAATCAAATGCCACAAAAGGGATTTCTGAAATTCGGATTGGAAGTTCAGGAAAAAAATGGGAACGATAGGAAATATCAGCAGGAACAAGGTTCATTTTGTATTAACCTTGTTTGGTTGGATAGATGGACTTGGTGCTTGGTTGACACGAACCCATTTTGTGCCAAAAGAATTGTTTGGCACAATTTTAAAATCTAGTCCCCAGTTTTCAAAATGGATAGGAAGGCTTCCTGTGGAATTTCCACATTTCCAATTTGCTTCATCCGTTTTTTCCCTTCTTTTTGTTTCTCTAGGAGTTTTTTCTTACGAGATATGTCTCCACCGTAACACTTAGCTGTTACGTTCTTACGAAGGGCAGAAATACTTTCCCGAGCTACCACTTTGGATCCAATGGCTGCTTGGAGTGGAATCATAAACTGATGGCGAGGGATGAGGTCTTTTAATTTTTCAATGATGACCCTTCCCCTTTCTTCTGCTTTTGATTTGTGAACAATGGAAGAGAGTGCATCCACCGGCTCCCCATTCACAAGGATATCCATACGAACCAGTTTGGAATCTCTATACCCGACTTCTTCATAATCCAAGGAAGCATACCCTTTGGTATAAGATTTGAGTTTGTCATAAAACTCGAAAATAAGCTCAGCTAACGGAAGTTCGTATGTAAGTTGGAGTTTGTCTTTCGAAAGATAAACTGTATCCATGTGGATCCCTCGTTTTTCGATCACAAGAGACATGATATTTCCGACGTACGATTCTGGAGCAATGATGGTAGCTTTGACAAAAGGTTCTTCTGACTTTCCGATTAATATGGGATCAGGCCACTTACTTGGGTTATCCACTTCGATCACTTCGTCTTTGGTTGTTGTGATTCGAAATTTTACAGACGGCGCTGTGGTGATTAGGGCTAAATTAAATTCACGCTCTAACCTTTCCTGAACAATTTCCATATGGAGAAGGCCTAAATACCCTACCCGAAAACCAAATCCTAGGGCTGCTGAATTTTCCCTTTCAAAGGTAAGAGCTGAATCGTTTAACTTTAGTTTTTCGATGGCATCTACGAGAGCGTCAAAGTCTTCCCCGTTGATAGGAAAAAGTCCAGCAAATACCATAGGTTTTGCATCCTTAAACCCTTTGACAATTTCTGACGTTTGTCTATTGGCAATGGTAATGGTATCCCCAGTTTTGGCATCCCCCATCTTTTTCATCCCAGCGACCACATAACCTACGTCACCTGCTTGGAGTTCTTCGCATGCTACCATAGAAAGCCTGTTGATCCCAACTTCTGTAACTGTAAATTGGCGTCCAATGTTCATCATATGGATCATTTCGCCTTTGCGAAGTTTTCCATCATACAAACGCACTTTGGCAACCACACCCATATAGGTGTCAAAGAAGGAATCATAAATTAATGCTTTGAGAGGAGCATCTACTTCCCCAACAGGAGGAGGTAATAAATAACAAATGGATTCGAGCACTTCTAGTACATTCAGTCCCGTTTTTGCAGAAATTGGAATGGCTTCGTCGGGATTTAAGCCCAAAGATTCTTCAATCATGAGTTTACATTTGTCAATATCAGCAGAAGGAAGATCGATTTTGTTAATAACAGGAATTATGCGAAGATTTAAATCCATCGCTAAATATAAATTGGCCAAAGTTTGAGCTTCCACTCCTTGGCTTGCATCTACGATGAGTAAAACCCCTTCGCAGGCAGCAAGGGAACGGGACACTTCGTACGTAAAATCTACGTGGCCTGGGGTATCAATTAAATTGAGGTGGTATACGTTTCCATCTTTGGCATGGTAATCAAAGGACGCATTGTTCGCTTTGATGGTAATCCCACGTTCCCTTTCGATGTCCATGGAATCGAGGATTTGGTCTTTTTTTGTCCTTTGGTCAGTGACAAGACCAATCTCAAGCAAACGATCCGCCAGAGTGGATTTTCCATGGTCGACATGGGCGATGATGGAAAAATTGCGGGTGAATTTTTGGCGTTCGTTCACGGTTCCCTCTTCTTTTTAAGTCATTTTCCTGGAACTAGGCTCTTTGTCGAAAAAGTTTATTGTCAGAGGCTTAAAATTCCTAAGACTGGGAGGAAATTATCCCTTAGGAGAAACAATTCCCGATGTCCCAAAAAGATAGCATTCGTTCCGTCAAAGCCCGAGAAATCATGGATTCCAGAGGAAATCCAACTGTTGAAGTGGATGTCACTCTAGAAGACGGTTCCTTTGGTCGTGCAGCGGTTCCCTCTGGTGCGTCAACTGGTGAACACGAAGCAGTCGAACTTCGTGACGGTGATAAAAAAAGATATTCCGGAAAAGGTGTACTAAAAGCTGTAGAAAATGTAAATTCTAAAATCTCTAAATTCATCTTAGGCCTTTCGGCAACAAACCAATTACTCATTGATGGAACTATGATCTCTCTGGATGGAACTGCCAATAAATCTAAGTTAGGTGCCAATGCGCTTCTTGGAGTTTCAATGGCTGTGGCAAAAGCCGCTGCGGTACATACTGGCCTTCCACTATACCGTTATATCGGTGGAACTTTTGCTCGTGAACTTCCTGTGCCTATGATGAATATCATCAATGGTGGAGCTCACGCTGACAATAACATCGACTTTCAAGAATTTATGATTCTACCAGTCTCTGCTCCCAACTTTCGCGAAGCCCTTCGTATGGGTGCCGAAGTGTTCCATAGTTTGAAGTCCGTTCTGAAAGGAAAAGGTCTAAATACTGCTGTGGGTGATGAAGGTGGATTTGCTCCTAACCTAACTAGCAATAGCGAAGCCATTGAGGTGATCCTCACTGCCATTGAAAAGGCTGGATACAAACCAGACCTGGACATCAAAATCGGTTTGGACTGCGCAGCCTCTGAGTTCTACGATGAGAAAAAAAAGAAGTATGTTCTAAAAGCCGAGAAAAAACCAGAAAAGACTGCCGAAGAACTCGTAGAATACTACTCAAATTTAGTGTCGAAGTATCCGATCATTACCATGGAAGACGGTCTGGATGAAAACGATTGGACAGGCTGGAAAAAACTTTCCGAAAAACTGGGGAAAAAGATCCAACTTGTGGGGGATGATTTGTTCGTAACCAATATCAAAAAACTCGCACAAGGGATCGAAAAAGGGATTGGTAACTCCATTCTCATCAAAGTGAACCAAATTGGAACTCTCACAGAAACCCTCAGTGCCATTGAAATGGCAAAAAAAGCTCAGTACACTGCAGTTGTGTCTCACAGGTCTGGGGAAACAGAAGATTCTACTATTTCCCATATCGCTGTAGCAACCAACTCCGGCCAGATCAAAACAGGATCACTCAGCAGAACTGACCGAATTGCAAAATACAACGAACTCCTTCGTATCGAAGAAGAACTCGGTAAAAATGCCACTTATAGCGGAGTAAATACTTTTTACAACCTAAGGTAATATGACACCAACCAAAGCCTCCCTACTCGTAATGTATATTTGCGCTGGTCTCTACCTTGGACTTTTGTCCGATTCAGGGATTGCCGAACGTATGCGCCTCGAGAAAGAGTTACAAAATCTCAATGCGGAAGTAGAGAGGCTTGTGGTCGAAAACCAAGGGTTGGAAGAGAAAGAACGCCGCCTAAAAAATGATGCTTATGCCTTGGAACAGGAAGCAAGGAAGTATTACCTACTTTCTGAAACGGCACATGTATTGAAATTTGAAGAATCAATCTCGCAATCACCAGAAAAACCAAAGGTGATTCCTGCTGCGACATTACGTACTGCGGGACTCAGTGGGGAATGGAAAGAACCACCCCTCTTTTTATTACGTTTCTTTTTTATTTCTTTCAGTGTTTTCCTGATTCTAGGCGTTTACTTCAAGCTGAAACGCTTGCAACCTATGTCTAATCACAAAAGACTGAATTAATATGCCAGAAGAAGAAACACCAGAAAAAGAAATCACCGAAACCATCCAAGATCTCATTAGCGACAAAAACATGGGTAAGAAATTCCTGGAAAAACGGAAAATCTTTCTCTGGGGTCCTGTCACTGACGAATCCTCTAAGGAACTCACAGCCAAACTTATGTATTTGGAAATGGTAGATCCTGGAAAACCAATTACGTTTTATATCAATAGCCCCGGTGGTGTTGTCACCTCTGGACTAGTCGTTTATGACACCATGCAGATGATTTCCTCACCTGTTCATACAGTGTGTATGGGGATGGCAGCTTCTATGGGTTCCATCCTTCTCATTGGAGGAAAAAAAGGGAATCGTTACATCTGGCCTAACGGTCGTGTGATGATCCACCAACCTTCGATTGGAGGACAAATCCAAGCTCCTGCTACAGATTTACTCATCCATGCGCAAGACATTGTCAAAACTAAAGAAAAACTCAATCAAATGTTAGCTGAGGCTTGTGGCAAAACCTACGAACAATTGGTGGAAGACACTGATCGCGATTATTATATGGATGCCGACCAAGCTTTGGCTTACGGGATTGTAGATAAGATCGTAAACACAATTGACGTCGTCTAACAGAGAATTCAAACCTAGAAGATTTTTAGAAGGTAGGCATTTACAAACTGTCTACAACGTACTTTTTCCTCCAGACAATACTCTAGAGGATGAGTATTATTCAGAGAGTATCCTCATTCCCACAAACGATGGGTCTGGGGATCTCCTTTGGTTAGAACACAATCCCCCTCTCTCCCAAGTTCGAAAAAATGCCTCTAAGTGGAACGGACATTATTTACTCCTCATTCACGGAATGGAAGGCAGTTCGGAATCACATTATATGGTAAGTGTTGGTCAAGAAGCACTAAACCGTGGTTATGGGGTAATTCGAATGAATTTACGTAACTGTGGCCGTGGCCTTGGGATCGCTAAAAAACCTTACAATGCCGGCCAATCGGAAGACTTGGATGCTGTCTTAAAGTACATATATAAACATTTTACAAGATCTATATTTGTTTCTGGATTTTCATTGTCCGCCAATATGGTGATTAAATTTTTTGGAGAAAAAAGGGAACATTATTCAAAAGCCTTTTCGGCAACATCCCCTCCTTTGGATTTAAAACGAAGTTGTGACTTTATTGATTCCCGCGCTGGAAATTTTTACCGGGATCATTTTTTGGATACCATGAAAGAAAAGGTAACCTCAGGGGTTTATGAAATCTCAGATAAAATGAAAGAGAGAGTTTTACGCAGTAAATCTTTTTTTGATTTTGATGATTTCTTTACTGCACCAATTTCTGGTTATGCGAATGTATTGGAATACTATAATATTTGTTCGAGTGTAAAATACTTAGGTGGTATCAAAGTTCCTGGCCTGATTGTACATGCGGAGGATGATCCTGTGGTTCCTTCCGAAGTGTGGCATGAAATTCGCTGGAAGACTTACCCACTTTTACAAACCGTTCTTACGGAAAAAGGGGGACATGTAGGTTTTATCAGTGATCCCTCTCCAGACAATCCAGAAGGAAGATGGCTTCCCCGAATCCTCCTCGATTTTTTTGATTCTCAAATTAAATCGTAATCATCATAGTAATTGAAATATAAGGCAGGTACGTATGCGGAACCTATTAAAAGAATGTTTGGCCGAAGAGTCCGGATTTGTCGAACTAAGATACCATCATAAAGAAAGTCGTTCCTTTCATGCAGAAAGAGGCAGAGTGGAATCCACTGCCTTACGAAAAAGAACCGGTGTGGGTGTTCGTGTTTTAGAAGCGGGAACTTGGGGTTTTGCTTCCACAAGCGAAATTTCCAAATCATCCATTCAAAATGCCATCCAAGTAGCAAAAAAAGCTGCTCGCCTATCCTCTGCTTTGCGAAAAGATAAAATTCCCCATTTGCCAAAGGCCAATTTTGCTATTGGTGATTTTATTGGAAAAGGAATTGAGGACTTCCGTAACCGCACAGTTGAAGAAAAATTAAAACTTGTCCTCGACATCCAAAATGCGGCAGCCAAACAATCCACAAAACTCCAATCCGTAGGTTGTGGGTATTCTGAAATTTATGAAGAAAAAGCCATTGTGACTACAGATGGAGCTGATAGTTTTTTTAGTATGGTAAGGCCCGAATTTCGAGTCTCTGCTGTAGCCAAAGAAGATGGAAAAATGGAATCCGGTTCCCATTCGATTGGAGTGACCGGTGGTTGGGACTGTCTTTTTCGTTCCCAGTCTCCCACAGAGATTTCTGACGAAGCCTGTAAAACAGCTGTGGATTTACTTTCCAGTTCTCTCCCTGACGGGGGGCTTTCCACTGTGATTTTATCCCCATCGATTGTGGGATTACTGGTTCACGAAGCCATTGGTCATACCGTAGAGGCAGACTTCGTTCTCTCTGGTTCTGTGGCCCAAGGAAAAATTGGACATAGGGTTGGTTCCGACTTAGTTACGTTATGCGACTCAGGATATTCAGAATATTACGAAGGAGCCGGCGGATCAATTCCCGTGGATGATGAAGGAGTGATTCCTACAAATACTGTGATCATTAAAAATGGAATTTTATCCTCTTACCTCCATAACCGAGAAACTGCAGAACGATTTGGTGTGGCACCTACGGGTTCTGCCAGGGCTTGGGAATATGGTGATGTTCCGCTCATTCGTATGCGAAATACATTTCTTGTGCCAGGGGAATCCAGTTTGGAAGAAATGATCGCAAACACAAAAGACGGATACTATTTGGATGGTGCCAAAAATGGCCAAGCGGATGCGACGGGT
Organism: Leptospira harrisiae; assembly: GCF_002811945.1. Classification (NCBI taxonomy): domain Bacteria; kingdom Pseudomonadati; phylum Spirochaetota; class Leptospiria; order Leptospirales; family Leptospiraceae; genus Leptospira; species Leptospira harrisiae. The sequence goes on from NZ_NPDX01000001.1 coordinate 1,604,594, forward strand.
GAATTTATGTTTGCCGTTCAAAAAGCCTACCGCATCCAAAATGGAAAAATCACAGAACTTTTGAAAGGTGTGACAGTATCTGGACTTGCCTTTGATGTATTACAAAATGTAGATATGGTTTCCAAAGAATTCAAATGGGATTTGGGTTCGGGGCACTGTGGCAAAGGACAACCAGCTAAAGTAGATGCCGGTGGACCCTATGTTCGCACAAAAGTATTATTAGGTGGTAAATAATGGATCGTATTTCGATTGAAAAACGTTTGAACGACCAAAAGGATTTACTTTCTAATTTAGTCAAAAAAGCCAAAACCAATGGGATCGACCAGGTGGAGATTTATTCCAGTTACGGTTACTCAGAAGATGTTAGTTTAGAAAAAAATGACTTAAATAACTGCACGGCCACTGAAGAAAATATGTTTGGAATCCGTGTGATTCATGAGGGAAACCAAGGTTTTATCATCTCCAACCATATTCCTAGCCTTTACGAGTCCATTGAGGAAGCCTATAGTTTGGCTAAAAGCCAATCCACTCCTGATTTTGATTTGGACCTACCTGAACCAGAATCCATCCAAAATCATTTCAACCAATATGATGTTTCCTTAGATACTATGGGAATTGAAGATTTGGTGAATTCTGCCAAAGAAGCTCTCGGCTGGAGAAATGATCTCTATCCCAAGGTCAATATTGACTCAGGCGATTTTTCGCTTAGCAAAGGTTATAAACTCATTGTTTCTTCCAAGGGTGTGATGGCCCATGAACTCGGTGCAGAACTTTCTGCCTCTGTGATGGGAATGGGTGTGGACGGGGACCTCGTCGGAAGTTTTGATTATGATTCTGCCAGTGGGTTTGATAAAAACCAGTTCCAAACTCTATGGAAAAAAGCTTTTATGAATTTTGGAGACAAATGTATGGGGGCGTTGTATGCAAAACCGATCTCTGGATTTCAAGGAAAAGTTTTACTTCCTCCCGAAGCCGTGTATTCCTTTTTTCTTGGTCTCTTCATTGGATCTTTAAATGGGACAAGCCTAAGAAAAGGTAAATCCAAAATGGCGGGTAAGTTAGGCGAAAAAGTGGCCTCCCCTCTTTTATCCATTTGGGATGATCCAACAAACAGTAGTTTCATGGGTTCCACTGGGTTTGACCGCGAAGGTCTTCCTACCTCTAAAAAATCAGTGCTGACAGCGGGAGTTTTAGAAACCTATTTTTATAATACCTATGAGGCAAAAAAAGCGGGTCTTAAAAAATCCAATGGATCTGCCACAGGCGGTGCCCAAAGCCTTCCGGGATGTGGCCCCAAACAATTACAAATTGCCCCAGGTACATCCGCAAAAGATGAATTTTTTAAACTTCCAGGAAAAACTCTATTTGTGAACCGAATTTCGGGAACTAAAGATGGAGCTTCTGGTGATTTTTCGGGAGTGATCAAAGGTGGATACCTTTTAGAAAATGGAGAAAAGATCCCAGTCCGGGAAGTCCAGATTGTCGGGAACGCCTTCGAGGCACTAGGCCAAATTGAAGCAATTTCCAAAGAAGGAGAACTTTTGGGAGAATCGTCTTTTGTTCCGTATATGTTACTAGATGGATTTACCATCACAGGGGTAACAGAAGAATAACTATGCCTCAAGAGATTTTAGAAAGACCACCGGGAGCTTCGTTTTTTGTCATTCTTTCCTACCAAGAGGAAGGAATTCTTTTTGAGCTGAAGGCAATAGCGGAAAAACGTTTTTCTAAAATTCTCTATGAATCTGTTTTACTTCCTAAATGGATACCTGATGAAACAGAAAAGGAATTTGCTTATCCGGGACGGTTTACAAAAGTTCTTTCTTTCAAACAAAGAATTCATAGAGAAGAACTGGTAGAAAAAAAGAAAGAGTGTTTGGAATTTCAATCACTTCTACAAAAAAAAGACCAGAGTGTTCTTCTTATCCCAGGATACGTAACTTCGCATAACATTGTGATTGCGAAATCTAAGGATGATTTTCACCGCACTTATTTGTTCCAAGGGGTTTACGGAGAAACGGTTTATTTTTTTTCCAGAAGCCAACTCGTGGTGGCTGAATCGGCACAAAACTACTTCAGAGAAAGAGAAGTGAGTTATTTTTTTAACACCTTAAGGGAATCCTATGAGTTCAATAAATTCAAATCTTGATACAAAACCAGATTCTCAAATTTTTACCAGTACCAAAAAAAGAATGATTCAAATCGGTCAGACCAAATCTGTTACTTGTATTTTGGGAGTTTTATTAAATCGAAAACAGATGATTCTGTCTTTTCTTTCTAATCTTTTCATTCTAATCTTCTCTTTCCTTGTTTTAAGTTGTGACCGTGTAGCCACTAATAAGTTTCAATTCTGCGATAATTTCAATGAACCTTTAGATTGTACAGAACCTAAAACTGAAAATGATGTAGTGTATCTGGATCAAAAATTATTAAAAAAAGAAAATCCTACTTACGAAGATTTTGGAAATTTTTTATATTTTACGGCAAGAGAAACTCCAGGGTTTCGATTGGTGCTTTCCCAACCTTATAATGGGTTAGGAAAAGAGGCCTTTCGTTCTGGTTATGCGGCTTACCTTCAGTATGGGAATTCTTCGGAACGAATGGAGGGTAATTTATTCCAAAATAGCGTGGTAGTTTCCTTTCACTACTTAGGTGCCCTATTGAAAGAGGAGTTTCGCCATAAAGGAATCGAGAAGTCCCCTTTTCGCATTGAAGATTTGGGACTGGTTCGTTTGGAATATCGGGTGATAGTTCCTGGAATGGAACCAATCACCAAACATAGAATCGTAGAACTTCGTTGGAAATAACGAGTTTTTTATTTTTGAATGTATAAGGCCTTAGGATCGAAGAAAAAATCCATAGGTGTATAATCCAAATAGAGTAAAGACAAAACCGATAAAACAACCGCACCCACAATCGGGATGAGAAGGTTATCATCCACAAGTCCTTTGGCTGTTGTGTTTGCAAAAAATTCAGTCACACAAGCAGCAATGACTGAAAAGAACACAAGATAAATCGGTGTGGAAAGAAATGTTCCTTGGTTATCAAAGATGGCAAGAAAACTTCCTGGTTCAGATTTTGTGATAAGAAAGAGAGCAAGGATGGAAAATAAAAAAGCGGGAACTAAAAATCCAATAATTCCTTCGAGCGACTTCCCATTATAAAATCTGTGTTTCCCATACTTACTTCCAACAAAGGCGGCAAACGGGTCCCCTATTACCAAAAACAAAATCGCAAGGATGGCAACTTCGGCAGGAAAAAACAAAACTACAAGGAAGTTGGCAAAAAAGTATGGAACCGTTCCATTGAATCTTTTTCTTTCCGATTCTTTCATTAAGAACCCAAAGTATTTATAAAAGAAGTTTTCAAAGCCACTATGGTTTAAACGCACTAACTCTAAAATAAACAATCCGAAAAGGAAAAGAGCAAGTAAGGTTACAAGGATTGCCCGGGTGGCGTACACAAGTCCGAAGGCATCTTTGAAGGGATCAAAAAATAGAGTCACGGGGATGATGAGTCCGAGCACATGCCAAATTTTACGAAAAAAATTAAATCCTGAATTCACTGTTTACCTACTGGGTCTCGAGGCCATTTTAAATGCTGCCTCTTCATTGTTTGCTATGGGAAATAAATTACGGACACCCGCCATTAAAAATGCTTGTCTAACACTTAACGGAAGATTGATTAAGATGATTTTGTGTTTGTGGAGAAATGCTTCTTCACTGAGAGTTTTGAAAGCAATGATCCCTTGTGTGGTCACCATATTCAACTCCTCTAGATCTAAAATGACGGATCCATGTTTTAAGGAATTGAGTACTGATTTGATACATTTCTCAGAAGTGAAGTTGTTTAGGTTTCCCTGCAATTTGGTCACATACACTGTGTCTATTTTTTCCGTGGAAACTACTAAGTCGTCTAGGCTCATAAAAATTGCTATTTTTCTTATTTCATTCTTGCACTCTATTGCAAGTAAATAAAACTTTTGGAAGGAGTGGTGTTTGAAGGTAACTGTTGCCCATTTATACAAAAAACTAGAAGAACTGGACCGGGATGTCGTGGAACTTAAAAAATTAACCGATCGACTTGCCTCGGACAGGGAATATTCTCCCATCCTCAAAGAAACGTTTTTATCGGAGATGAATAAATTAGAGGACCAAAAATCGGAAATCCTCAAATTGAATATTTCGAGTAGCCAGCCCGTTGCCAAAAAAACAACAGTCACTTCTGAAAGCAAAACTCCCACTCCTATCCCCACTCCGGAACTTAAAAAACCGGAAAAACCCGTTCGCAAATACTAAACAATACTGAAAATAGACAAGGAAATCCAATGAATCTAAAAAAATATCTCACTCTGGGTGTTACACTCGGTTTGATACTCATACCAATTTTGAATTGCTCGAAGGATTCTGAAATCCTGGCGACGTTCGATGGTGGCACAGTAACTCGCAAAGAAATGAACTTTGTGATTGAGGCTTCGAAACGAGGCAATACTGAACCGCAACCAATAAGTGCCGATATCCAAGCAAAAATTTTAGAGAGTATCGCTTTAGAGAAAATTTTACTCAAAGATGCGATTGCTTCCAAAAAAGTAGCGGAAGCAGATGTTCAAAAAATTGAATCACTTGTGAACCAATTTTTGAAACTAAACGTATATATGCGTGAATACGTTAAAAACGGTTTAAAAGAAAAACCATTAGAATTTGTAAATTTACAACTAGCACTGGTTCGTGGAGAAGATGAAGCTACTAATTTAAAAAATGCAGAAGCTTTGGCCGCAAAACTCAACTCACTTTCAAATAAAGAAATTGCAGAAGAAATTTCTAAAGTCACAGAAGATATTACAAGAAAACCAATTGCTGGAAAGTTAGAACCTTTCTGCACAAACTGTGCAGAAACTCCTTTAGAAGACATTCTCGCTGAAGTAAAAAAAGCAAAAAAGGGAACTTTTATTTCTTATGCAAAAGCTGGTGAAGGAAGGATTGCTTATGTAGTTCGTTCTACCGGAACAGAAAAAGTTCATCCTGAAAGACTAAAAAAATATTTTACATCGATTTTTGATGATTTTAAAACCGAAGCCACTGAATACGGAAAAACTCACGAAGATGCAGAAACAAAAACTTCAGTTGCTTATTTTACAGAAGGTGAATCTGCCGATAAAGCAAACCAGTTTGCCTCACATACAATGAAGGAATATGAACAAGGATTGTATCAAAAAGAACTAAAACGCATTACGGAAGAAAGTGGCATTACTGTTGCGAACCTCCCTCGTTTTTCTGGTCCAAATGACATTGATCCTAAAATGTTTACTCCTGATTATTCATTGTATTCCGCACGTGATGGAAAAAACTACACTTGGAAAGATTTGACTGCTGACTTTGAAGCCATTCCTAATGTTTTGAAACAAGAATACAAAGATGAAAAATCTAAAACTTGGGATATGTTGAATTTATTTCAATCGACGATCCTCCAAGGAAAAATAGCTGAGACTTCTGACCAAGTGCAAGATGTGGGTTCCGAAATTGGATACATCATGCAAATGGATAAAATGAAAGTTTCGTTGGCATTAAAATCGCTACAAGATGAAATCAAAGCCATTCCTGTTACTGTGACCGAAGCGCAAATGAGAGATGCTTATGAAGCAGGAAAAATGTACGCTTATGCAGATCCAGATCCTAAAAATCCTCAGAATCGCATTCCTAAGCCTTATCCTGCGGTTCGTGAACGAATCAAATCAGAAATGGAAGGTGCACAAAGGAATGCATTTATTGAACAGAAAGTTTCTGGGTTAAAGACTACCTACAACCTAGTCATTGCTGCTGATCGTTTAAAAGAAGTTACATTATAGTCCTTGTAAGATTTGGAATATGGCAAAATTTTTTTATTGAATTTTGCCATATTTGACATATTTTGACTGTTAGGGGGGATAAATGAACAATCACATTTACATGCTTCGAAAGAAGAGAGGTATCAAACAGTACGATATGGCAAGGGCGCTGGGAGTTTCTCCAAGTTACCTATCCAAAATTGAGACTGGAGCCCAAGATCCGACTGAAAAATTTAAGTCATCTTGTGCAAAATATCTCAAAACCTCTGTTGATAAGCTTTTCAACGAAAGCGCTGTGGAAGACATCTACCCTGAGTTTTCCAATGGATTGAAAAACAAACTTTGGGCAGTCAGACGTGAGTTAGGAATCAAACAATACGATTTCGCAAAGAAATTGAAAGTTTCCACTCCGTTTTTGTCAAAAGTAGAACTGGGACTTTTGGAACCACCTGAAGATTTTAAGAATCTGGTCTCCAAAGTTCTAAAAATGGAAAAAAACGAGCTATTTCTCGGCTAATTTGAAAATCACCAAAGCAAGGTGTCAAAGCCTTGCTTTTTCTCAATCTTCTACAAAAAGATTTTGTCACATAATTCCTTATACATTCAATAGTCTCTGATGAAAGAGAGACAAGTGGAACATCAAGATGGCTGGGCCAGTCGTATCGGTTTGATTTTGGCTGTGGCAAGTGGTGCCATTGGTCTTGGAAATTTTTTGCGATTTCCTGGGCAAGCTGTACAAAATGGTGGCGGTGCCTTTATGGTTCCTTATATCACAAGTTTCCTGATTCTTGGAATTCCTGTTTGTTTGGCGGAATGGACCATGGGTCGGATGGGTGGCAAACATGGACATAGCACACCATTTATCTTTCGAGAATATTTAAAAGGATTCCCACTGAAACTTTCAGGAACCATTGGCGTGATGATTCCTGTCATGATTTATGTGTATTATGTTTTTATTGAATCCTGGTGTTTAGCGTATGCTTATTACTTTCTTACAGGCCAAATGTCGCTCACAGGTTCCACTCAGGATGAAATGACAAAACAAGCCTCTACTTTCTTTTTGCATCTAACTGGTGCCGAGGGCAATGGGGCCAGTTTCCAATCTCCGATCATTGTATTTTTTTTACTCTGTGTTTTGTTTAACTTTTTACTAGTCTATCGTGGCCTTTCCAAAGGCCTTGAAGCTTTTGCTAAAATTGCCATGCCACTAATGGGAATTTGTGCTACGATCATTCTTGTTCGTGTATTAACAATTCCCGGAATTGAATCGGGTCTTGCTGTTATGTGGAACCCTGATTGGTCTAAACTGACCCAACCTAAAGTATGGATCAGTGCCGCAGGACAGATTTTCTTTTCCTTATCCACTGGTTTTGGAATTGCCCTAGTGTTTTCTAGTTTTTTAAAGAAAAAAGACGATGTGGTTTTATCTAGCCTTTCTTCTGCATCCTTAAATGAATTCGCAGAAGTAGTGTTTGGTGGGATGATTACCATTCCCGTTGCGTTTTTATTTTTGGGAATGCAGGCCACTTCTTTTGGTACCTTTGGGATGGGGTTTATCGCTTTACCTTCTGTATTTGGAATGATGCCAGGAGGAGCATTTTTTGGTGGCTTGTGGTTTTTGGTCTTATTCCTTGCTGCGATTACTTCATCTGTTACCATGTTACAACCGGGTATTTTATTTTTAGAGGAAGGTTTTCATGTTAGTCGTAGAAAATCTTCTTTAATTTTATTTCTTTTTACTTTTTGTCTTTGCCTTCCTATCATATACTTTAATAAAGATTTTGCGGCTCTTGATATCGCCGATTTTTATATCGGAACCATCATGATATATATTCTGGCATCCATTCAAATTTTTATTTTTGTTTTTAAAATTGGAGTGGAAAACGGTGTTAAAGATGCGAGTGAAGGTAGTCTTATTCCCTTCCCTAAATCAATTCAGTTTGTATTGAAATACATCACCCCGTGGTTTTTGCTTTTTATCTTTGTTTCTTTTTGTTATATGAACTTACCTGAATATTTAGACAAAATGAATCCGGAGGTGATGGGTTCACTTGCTGAAATTAAAGGGGAAAGTGTAGAAGATGCAAAAACAAAAGCCATTGTGGCTCGGTCAGTAGTAATTGGACTTATTTTGATTTATGGTTTTATTTATTTTTTAGTATCAAAAGCATTAGATCACAAAAAGGAAAAGGTGATCACATGAGTCCATCTGGAGAACTTAATTGGCAAGGAATCCTGATAATGACCGTCTCTCTTGTTTCTGTAATCAGTTTGACTGTTCTTTGTATTATTCTTCTTTTTCGCAATAGGCATTAACGTTTGGACGTACAATCTGTTTTTACAACCAAACTTCCAAAACTTTGGAAGGATTATGAAGTTAGAAAAGAACAAATGGATATGTCCACGTCCATTGAATCTGCATTTAACACCGGATCCAATTGGGTGATTGAAGCTGGAACGGGAGTTGGAAAGTCCCTAGCTTATTTAATTCCCAGTGCCCTATTCTCTTTAGAAAATGAATGTACGGTTGTGGTTTCAACGGAGACAAAAGCTTTACAAGACCAATTACTGTATAAAGACATCCCTCTAGTTTCGGAGGCACTGGGTGTTCCTGTGAATGCTATGGTTGCCCTTGGGGCAAGTAACTATCTTTGTAAACGGAAATACGGTCGAGTGATGGAAAGGGGAGATTTTGGCCCAGAAATGGAAACCTCCCTTCCTTACTTTGTGAATTGGGAAAAACAAACCGCTACAGGAATCCGAGCAGAATATGACGGTTATTTATCAAATGCATTTTGGAATTCTGTGTCCCGTGAGTCTGACAACTGTTTGGGGAGAAATTGTCCAAACTTTAGTTCTTCTTATTATTTTTTGGAAAAGGAAAAATGGAAGAAAGCAAATATCCTAATTGTCAACCATCACTTACTGGCAAGTCATTTGGCAGGAGATTTCAAACTCCTTCCCCCGTTTTCTCAGCTCGTCATTGATGAAGCCCATGCTTTTCCTGAAATTGTAGGAAAGGCATTTGGATCAGAGATTCGTTATGATTTACTGATGAATCTTCTCCATTATCTTTATTTTCCTGAAAAAAGGACGGGGTTAGTTTTAAAACTGAAAAACGGGGAAAAAATCATGAAGTCGGTCGAGGCTTCCATTGGTTATGCGAATGATTTTTTTCGTATCTTACTTTCAGCCATTCCTCTCCAATTCAATCAGTTTTCTACACGTCATACCGAACGAATTAAACTCGATAATGGGGCATTGGAAGACACCCTATCTGATTTAGCTTCACAACTGGAAGGATTGTTATCTAAATACAAAAAAGACAGCGAGGATTTGGAGGAGAAGGAAATTGCCCTTGGCTTAGAGATGGTTTCCGGAAACCTAAAAAAGGCCTCTTCTTTCTTAAATGACTTTCGATTGAAAACCAATCCCAATTTAGTGTTTTGGATTGAACCACCGCCACAGTCGGCAAAGGATCCTTTTTATTATTTATTCTCCCAACCGAAAAATACCGACGAAATTCTAGCAACTACACTTTTTCCTAATATGGATTCAGTGGTGATGACCTCAGCCACACTCTCTCCAACAGCAGGGAATTTTCAGTACTTTTTAAAAGAAGTGGGAACAACGGAGGTCAAAACCAAAACATTGGCTTCCCCATTTGCATACAACACACATTCCCTACTCTTTGTACCAAAACAAGTGGCAGATCCGGTTCAGGATCCCAGACGAAATAAATCTGATCTTTCTTATTGGATCACAAGGCTTCTCAAACTTTCCGAAGGAGACGCATTTGTCCTCTTTACTTCCAACAAACTTTTGTCAGAACTTTATGAAGAGTTAAGGCATCAGGTTCCCTATCCTATTTTCTCCCAAACAGAAATTGGCCCGATTGCCGCCAAACGAGAGTTTCTTGCTAATGAAAAGAGTGTTCTTTTTGGAGTGTCTAGTTTTTGGCAAGGTGTGGATATTAAAGGTGATAAACTTAGAAATGTGATAGTGACAAAACTTCCTTTCCAAGTACCTACAGAGCCGGTCTTACAAGCAAAGATGGAAGATATGGAACGCAAAGGAAAAAGTCCATTTTGGGAAATGCAGGTTCCAAAAACTTGTTTGTTACTACGACAAGGATTTGGAAGACTCATCCGCTCCCAGTCGGATACGGGAATGGTGAGTATTCTCGACCCTCGTGTTCATACAAAATCGTATGGAAAAAACGTCTTGCAAAGTCTTCCAAAGGGAGTTCCTCTCATAACGGAATTTAACGAATTGGAAAGAAAATTCCAACTTTTGCCGAAGTCTTAATTATGAAACGAATCTACCTTTTTTTGATCTTTTTAGTCTGTTTTTCACTTGGATCAAAACCCATTGAAGATAAGGATATTTATTCATCTGTTGTCAATTGGTCAGACCTTGTTGTTAGTTCTTCAGTTAAGGAGACCATTCCCAAAATTGTATTTGAAGAAGAAGATCCTGAGTTTTCGGGAAAAAATACAGCCACAAGCCAAGGCAAAGCCCACTCCATGGCACGGAAAAAAGCCAGGGAAAAACTTCGAGTTCGTCTCAGCCAACGATTAGAGTCAATGTTATTTAACGCAGATTATACTGTGTATGAATATACCCAAGTGAACCAACAAGCAAGACTTCGACTCAATTCCTATATCGGTTCAGAAAAAGAAGAATACGATTTTCAATTTGTAAAAAATGTTTTAGAAGCAAAGGCCAGTTTACCACTGAAAGGTAAGGATGGGATCCTTGCCCATATACCTTTTGAATATGGAACAGAATCTGTTCCAGAATTTAGTGAAGAAGTTGTACCAGTTGAATTCTCTGGTCTTGTGGTCGATGCACGCCATCTCAATTTAAAACGTGCCCTATTCCCAAAAATTCAGACAGACCGAGGTCTAGACATTTATTCTCCTCTCTATGTAAAAGAGGCGTATGCAATAGAAACTGGTTACATTGTGTATAAAGAAGAACAATCAGGGAAAGGAATCGAAGCTAAGGTAGGGAAAAATCCTTATTTTGTTTTGGCGCTTGCCACCGCAGGAAAAAACCAAACTGATTTAGTGATCCCAACGGATGAGGCGGCCAAGTTACTAAGCCACCCCGAAGCTAGGAAAAATCTTACACGTTGCAGAGTTTTGATTTTAGTTTCTCAGTAAGTGATAAAAACATTTTTTCTGCTTTTACATAATCACCATGGAAGAGATAAGCAAAACCCATATCTTCTAAATCTTTATGTGGCAAAGAACTAGTTTTGGCTTCTAACTCTCCAATTTTTTTATATACTGAATCATACATTTTACGTTTTTCTTCAAAACTTGGTAGATTCAATTTTCCTGGAATGTTATCAAAAATCAGATTTGCTTCTTTGTGACGATCCAAAAAGAGAAGTGCCATACCCACAAGTTTATGGATATCAGAATCATTTAACAATTTCATATTGTCGCGAAAAACTTTGATCACTTCATCATATCTTTTCAAATAATATGTTGAGATTAGTTCTTCTTTGACAAATGAGTTGTCGTTCCATTGTTTTTTATATCTTCCTATGATGGATTTTGCGTCTTCATAAGCTTCTGCTCTGAAGTAGATTTTAATTGCAGTTTGAATGATTGAAAAACAAAGTGCGTTGGTCTGTGTTGCAAAATATAGGTTTAGATTATTACATGCTTCAGTAGTTTTACCAAGTTCATGGTTTTGGATTGCATCAACAAGAGGAGCAAGGTTTGATATTCCTTTTGGTGCTGCGATGGTCACTCTTCCTGTCAGTTCATACAAAGCCAAATAACCAAGATGTTGGATATAAAAGTTCTCTGGATGACGTTTTGCAAGAACAACGACATCTTCGTTTGATCCTACCTCATATAGATCCCAAGCTTCCTTCTCTATCGATGTGTTTAAAACTTGGGTTGCTTGTTGTGCCATAAGGTTCCTCTCTTTCTATAAAAAGATCGGTTTGTGCACAAAATTTCCTTTAAGAAAAATTATGGACTTAGTCTGTAAATCATCCTTGGGAAAGGGATACATTCTCGAATATGGGACAAACCACAAATCCAGGCAATCACACGTTCCAATCCCATCCCAAACCCAGCATGGGGAACTGAGCCATATTTTCGCAGGTCCAAATACCAAGAATAATCCTCAGGAGGGAGACCTTCCTCTTGTAAGCGTTCTACGATTTTTTCGTAGGACTCTTCCCTTTCAGAACCACCAATGATCTCTCCAATTCCATCAGGTGCAATTAGGTCGGCAGATAGGACCGTCTTTGGGTCTGCCGGATTTTGTTTCATGTAAAAGGCTTTGATGGCCCGTGGAAAATTTTGGATGAAGATTGCTGTTCCGAAATGGTTTGTTAGGATTTGTTCTCTTTCTGAGTTGATGTCTTCACCCCAGGTAATGTCTTCCCCGGCAGTTTGTAAAACTTGGATCGCTTCCCCATAATCCACTCGGGGAAAAGGTTTGCTAAGTTGTTCTAACAGAGGAGCCGGATCTCGGTCCAAAGCTTTTAGGTCTTCTAAAGTTCGTTCGATTGTGGTTTGTAACACTGATTTGACAAACCGTTCTTGTAGATCCAAATTCCCATCCTGACCAAGGAAGGCAGTTTCTGCTTCAAGCATCCAGAACTCGGTTAAGTGCCTTCTGGTTTTGCTTTTTTCGGCTCGGAAGGTGGGTCCAAAACAATACACTTTGGAATGGGCAAATGCAGCGGTTTCTAAATAGAGTTGTCCAGTTTGGGCAAGGTATGCCTGCCCTAGGTCAAAGTATTCTGTCGAAAATAAAGTACCTGCTGATTCTCCAATCGAACCAGTAAGGATAGGAGTATCAATGAGGGTGTAGCCATCGTTACGAAAGAATTCACGAATGGCGAAGGACAATTCGGAGCGAACTCTTTGAATGGCGAGTTGCCTTTTGGAGCGTAACCATAAGTGTCGATGGTTGTGTAAAAAATCCGGACCATGTTCTTTGGGTGTGATTGGGTATTGGTGAGATTCTCCTACAATGGAGAAGGAATGTAGAAACAGTTCATTGCCACCTGGAGCCTTGGCATTTTCTTGTAAAACCCCACTGACAATGAGGGATGTTTCTTGGGGTAGAGTTTTGATTTCTTTAAAAATTTCCTCACCAAGAAATTCTTTTTCGGCCACAACCTGGAAAATCCTACCATCCATACGAAGTTGGAGGAATTGGACATGGTTGTTTCCTCGGAGTCCTTGGACCCAACCTTGGAAACGAACATTGGAAGCGGAAGAATTGGATTGTGATGGATCTAAACTTGGAATCATGGATGGTTTTTTCTGTTTGCCAGTTCAATTTTCTCTGAAATTTTGAACTTACAGAATGAAATCTAGCATCCTATTAGACGGTAAAGCGATTTCCGAAAAAATTCGAAATCGAATCGCAGAAACACTAGCAAAAGCTAAATCAGAAGGCAAAGGAGTTCCGACTCTTGCCACCATCCTTGTTGGGGATAACCCTGCATCGGAAACCTATGTCAACATGAAAGTGAAGGCCTGCGAAAAAGTGGGAATGGGTTCTCGATACGTTCGTATGAAAGAGGAAACAACCACCGAAGAGTTGTTAGCGGAAATTAGAAAACTTAATGCGGATGCATCAGTAAATGGAATTCTTTTGCAACATCCGGTTCCACACCAAATTGATGAACGTTTGTGTTTTGATGAAATCGCTCTCGAAAAAGACGTGGATGGAGTTACTACTATTTCCTTTGGAAAACTTTCAATGAACAGCGAAGCATATTTCCCATGCACACCGTACGGAATGGTTCTGCTACTTCAAGAATATGGAATCGAGGTTTCAGGGAAACATGCAGTCGTTGTGGGAAGGTCCCCCATTCTTGGCAAACCAATGGCCATCATGCTTACAAATTTAAATGCCACTGTTACCTTATGTCATTCTAAAACTAAAAACCTACCAGAGCTTGTGAAACAAGCGGACATTGTGGTAGGGGCTGTTGGAAAACCAGAATTCATTAAAGCAGATTGGATCAAAGAAGGCGCCGTAGTATTGGATGCTGGTTATAATGTTGGTAACGTCGGTGACATTGAAATCTCAAAAGTAAAAGACAAAGCCTCCTATTATACACCAGTTCCTGGCGGAGTTGGTCCTATGACCATTTCTGTACTTTTATTACAAACTATGTATAGTTTTTTAAATCAATTTTCTCCTAAGTTGGATTCCCATGCCTCAAACCGTTAGTTTTGATGAATGTTTTCAGACGGTTCCAAAACTAGATCCCCCTTCGGACTTGGATAGTTTTTGGAAAGCAGGAATTGCTGACTTAAAAAAAGTTCCAATCAAGGCGACTTATAAAACTGTCTTAAAAGGATCATTTATTTGGGAATCACTTAACGACATTAGTTTTCAAAGTATCGACAATCATGTGTTATATGGAAAACTTGCGATACCCCGGAAAAGAGGAAACCGCCCTGTTGTTGTTTATTTCCATGATTATTTGGCAGTTCCGGAAGAAATCCAAAAAGGGTATTCTGATTTGGGTGTTGCACAGCTCCATATCACCTTACGCGGACATGGTGAAGAAATGGTTCATGCGCCTATTGATCCAACCACAGGAAAGGCGCCAATTGGTTGGACTCCCAATTACTTTGCACATGGACTCGACCAAAAAGAAGAGTTTTATATGCGCAAACTTTATTTAGATGTAATTCGTACAATTGAGTTTTTACGTCTGACTGATGGGATTGATGGTGACCAAATTATTTTACATGGAAAATCAATTGGTTCCGCACTTTCAGTCTTTGGTGCTGCCTATTCTGACCGAATCAAAGGTTTAATTCTAGAAACACCTTCCTTCTGTTATATTGACAAAGATCAGATTTCATTAAAAGGAAATCCCTGGATACGAGAACTCACTCCATTTTTGGAGAAAAGAGCTACTAAAAAAATTGATTATAAAAAGGAACTTTCTTATTTTGATGCGTTGAATTTTGCTAAAAAAATTAAAATTCCCGCCTTATTCTCTTGTGGAATGGAAGATGTCATCTCTCATCCAAAATCAACTTTTGCACTCTTTAATCATATGAATTGTGATAAACGTATGCAGTTGTATCCCACTGAAGGAAATGAAGCTGGCAAAGACAAACAGCCACAAGCCAACTTGGAATTTGTAAAAGAAATTTTTGCATTATGACAATAGTTCCCTTTGTATTTCAAAATTCTAAATCGGGAAAAAAAGAAACTTTTGTACCAAAGGATCCGTTGAATGTAAGTATATATTCTTGTGGGCCAACAGTTTATAATTTTGCACATATTGGAAATATTCGTTCTTTTTTATTTGTTGATGTACTTCGTCGCTCTCTACTGCTCGGTGGATATAAACTCAACCAATCAATGAATATTACTGACATTGATGACAAAATTATCAACGAATCCATCAAAAGAAAAATAAGTGTAGAAGAGTTTACAAAACCTTGGACAGAGGCCTTTTTTAAAGATTTAGAAACTCTTCATGTTCAAAAACTGGAACATTACCCTAAAGCAACTGAATCCATTGATGATATGGTTCATCTTGTGGAAACATTAAAATCCAATGGCCTAGTTTATGAAAAAGATGGGAATTTATATTTTTCCATTCAAAAGTTTAGTCGGTATGGTGAACTTTCCAAAATTGATGTTTCTGGGATGAAGTCGGGAGTTCGGTATGATGCTGATGAATATGAAAAGGACGATGTCCGAGATTTTGTTCTTTGGAAAAACCAAAAGACAGAAGAAGAAAAATGTTGGCATACTAAAATTGGAACCGGACGCCCTGGCTGGCATTTAGAATGTTCTGCGATGATTCGAAAGGTGTATGGTTCCGGCGTGGATATCCATACCGGTGGGATTGACCTTCTCTTCCCTCACCATGAAAATGAGGCAGCACAAAGTATTGGTGCCTATCCGAATGAAGAATTTGTTGGAACCTGGCTTCATTGTGAACACCTTCTTGTGGATGGTGAAAAGATGTCTAAAAGTAAAGGAAACTTTTTTACCTTAAGAGACATTCTAGAGAAAGGATACGACCCTAACGTTATTCGCTATCATCTGATTTCAGCGCATTATAGAAGTAAGTTGAATTTTTCTCTGAGCAAACTTGAAGAATCAAAAACTGCAATGGAAAGAGTTCAGAACACCATTTATCGGGTGTTAGAGGTTGGTAATCTTTGGGACAAAGTTTCCAAAATAGAAGAAAGTTTTGATGATTCAATTCCTGACTTACAAAAAATAAACTTGGAATTTATAAATGCTTTGGCAGATGATTTGAATGTTCCGAAAGCACTTGCTTCCGTTTTTGAACTCGTTCGTATTGTGAACCAATTTTTGGATTCGAGCGCAAAAGATTCCGCCGATTCAGATTTTTTAAAAGAATCTCTACAATTGTTTTATAAAATGAATAAACTCTTTGCTGTTTTTTCCTTTGAAAAACAAATTCTATCGTTGGATGGGATTTCTGAAGAGTGGATCTTGGCGCAGATTGAAGCGAGAAAAATCGCAAAGCAAAACAAAGATTTCTCTACTGCTGACAAAATTCGTAAAGAGTTGGAAGAAAAAGGAATCCTTCTCGCAGACACAAAAGAAGGAAATACCACATGGAAAAAAGCCCAGTAGAAATACTTTTCGGAAAACGGAATTTTTATGAATTTTTGGAATCCTTGGAACAAATGGCTCCGGAACGTGGAGTCAAAACCATTCGAGAAGTCATAATAAAAGATTCGATGGGAAACGAAGAAAAACAAAGAATTAGAGGTTATATTCCAAATTCTGTAAAATTTACAACTGTTTCCACAAGAGAACTAGACCGCATTGCTTCTGATAAAAACCACCAAGGTTATGTAATCATTCGTACCAAACAAAAATCATTTTCATCATTGGGATTTGAACAGTTCAAACAAAATGTAGAAGCAGGTGCAGGTCCAATACTCATTTTGGATCGAATCCAAGATCCTGGAAATTTGGGAAATATTCTGCGAACTGCTGAATGTATGGGCGTAAAACACGTGTTAATGTCTGATAGAGATACATCCCCGATCACTCCTGTCGTGGAAAAAGTATCAGCGGGTGCAGTTCATCATTTACAAATCTATCGAGTTGCCAACTTGATGCATGGAATGGAATTTCTCAAAAAAAATGAATATTGGATTCTTGCTACTGATGAAGAAGGTGAAGAATCCATTTGGGAAACTTTACCAGATGCATCTCAAATGGCGGTGATTATGGGGAATGAAGGGGAAGGTGTAAAACGACTGTTACTGGAAGAGGCGGATTATGTGGCGAGAATTCCCCTATTTGGTTCAGTAACTTCTTTAAATGTTGTGGTGGCTTGTGGAATTACCTTGGATCGTATACAAAATGTTTCGCGTTAGGCGGAAGTGTATATTTTTTCTATTCTATTTTTTGGTTGGCATTTCTGTATTTCCTTCTTGTATTTATGACTTTTATCGAAAGGAATTTGTATCGGAAGAGAAAAAAAATGACGAAGCTCTGTTACTTGCTTTATTAGGGCTATTACCAAATCCAAATCAAAAGTTATACGGCTTTTTACCAGGTTTTTCAAGGAATCTATCAGACTCCCAATTTTTATCTTCTGAGTTTTTTCCAAAATCTGGTAAAAAGAAGATAGTTTTTGTTCACGGTTGGAATCCAGCTGAGAGAGATTCCGATCCCGTTACCAACGATCAGAAAAAAATACAAAATATTAAGAATACTTTTTCGAACGGTCTTGTTCATTTTCAAGAAGGGAGAGCTTCCGCAAATAGTGAATTTGATCTTTATTTGTATACCTACCGCACTTCCAATAGCATTCTGATCAATGGAAAACAATTTTACGGAACATTACGTTCTAACTTTTTAGATTCTGACCAAGTTTATATTGTAGCCCATTCGATGGGAGGACTTGTGACTCGAGTTGCTTTGGCAACGGAAACAGGATACCTTCCTTTTGTTCGATTGGTTGTCACTTTGGCTAGCCCACAGTTTGGTTCCCCTTTTGCCACTCCTAGTTTTCTAGGCAACAATCCGTTTTTAAATGATCTTGGAAATTATCTTGTTGGAACCCAAGGTGGATCTGAATTGGGCTATACTAACAAAGGAACTGGTCAACCCAATTTGAATGGAGCTGAAAATTTGGTTCTTGATGTTATCAACCAATCGTATTTAAATTCTAGTTTGAATGGAAGGTTTGTAAGTTTCGCAGGTGTTATGAGTAATTGTACTGTTGGTGAAACATTCTATTATAACACAGGTTGTACGATATTAAATAATGCTGGTTTTACACAATCTGATGGAATTGTTCCCCGCAATAGTGCAAGGTTAGGAAATTTAACCTACAAACAAATTGATGTAGCAGATTGTGATCATTCAATGATGGCTTTTCAAACCATTAACCCTGATGATACAAAGAGTCGTAATCTTTTTACACAAGTAATTACAGAGATCCGAAATTCACCTTACTGAGGGTTCAAGTTTTATTGTTAGTCCTTCTCTTCTAGGGATTGGATTGAAAAATACAAACCAGCTAGTCCGAAAAGAAAAATCGGCATTCCTAAGAACAACAATCCCTCGCTCCATAATAAACACTGAACTGTGTAAAGACCTCCAAAAACAAAAAAGAGACCTGAGAAAGTTCCGAAAAATGAAACTAATAATTTATTATGATAAATGGTTTGTTTTTGGTTGGTTTCATTTTTATAAAGCCCCTTCCAAAAAAAATAAGGAGGTTTGGTTCTATTATAAAACTGAAATAAAATATTTCGATCTGTCTGTGGTAAAACAAAGGTAGATAGGATGAGTAAAATTGCTGAAGATATTGCCGTAAAAAGAATTGAGTAAGGGAAACCAATTTCCAAATACACAGAAAAAACCAAATAAAATATGGGAGAAAGAATAAATGCTAAAATTTCTGTCCAAGCGGATATACGCCAAAAAAACCAGCGCGCAATTAATATAAACCCAATTCCCGAAGAAGCCTCCAACAAAAATACCCAAGCTCCTTTGATGGTTTCCATTCCGTAAACTGCTAGAATATAAGAACAAACAGCTGTTAAAATTTGAATTGTATATGATATTTTAAGATAATACGAATCAGATTTTCCCTTCTGTAAAATTGGTTTCCAAAGGTCATTGACAAGATAAGAAGCTCCCCAATTCAAATGAGTAGCAAGTGTGGATAAGTAGGCTGCAAGGAAGGCACTCAGCATCAGTCCCATCATTCCATTCGGCATTCCTTCTTGTAAGACCATCAGAAACCCTTTCCCACTTTCGACTTCCGATAGATTTGGATATAAAACAATCGAGACTAAAGCTACGAGAATCCAAGGCCAAGGACGGACAAAATAATGGGCAACGACAAACCAAAGGGAACCTTTTAAGGCAGCGTTCTCATTTTTTGTGGCTAAAATTCTCTGAGCAATGTAACCTCCCCCACCTGGTTCCGAACCTGGATACCAACTTGACCACCAAAGAACCGTTAGAAGGATTAAAAAATGATCCCAGGGCAGTCCGCCCTCCGATCCGTTAGGGAAAAAATGAATTTTGTTTCCACTTAGTTTCGATTTTAATCCTTCCAGTCCACCAATCATTGGTAAATTTACTGCATAATAGGCAAAAAGAATACAACCAAACCAAGCTAAAAAAAACTGAAAAACATCGATGTAGGAAATTCCTCTAAGACCTGCAATTGAAGTATAAAATACTCCAAATAACAGAAGATATATAAGTATATAGGATGAAGTCAAATTGGGAAAAAAAACAGGAATGATTTTTAGCATCGCTAAATTAACCCAACCGAGTATGACTAAGTTGAGTAAAAAACCAATCACAAATGCTTTAAAACCTCTTAAAAATTCAGCTTCTTTCCCACTATAACGAAGCCCTATAAGTTCCAAATCTGTAGAGGCCCCAGATCGTTTCCAAAGTTTAGAAAAAAAGAATACTGTGATAAATCCACCAACAGCCATATACCACCAAATCCAATTTCCTGAAATTCCCTGTGCCCGGATGATCTCTGTTACAGCAAGAGGAGTGTCTGCTGCAAAAGTTGTGGCAACCATTGCAGTTCCTGCAACAAACCAAGATAAACTTCCTTCTGCTTGAAAATATTCTTTAGTGGAATTTTGTTTGGATCGAAAACGAAAAAGAAGTAAGATTATGATGAAGAAGGGAAAAAGAAAAAAAAGAAAATCAAGTGTATGGAAGGAAATCATAATCTCACTTTGATTCCCATCTCTTTCATTGTTTGTTTTGTTTCTTGAATCGAGAATTCCCCAAAATGAAAAATTGATGCAGCAAGAACAGCATCAGCACCGCCACGTAAAATGACTTCTGCCATATGTTCTGGATTGCCTGCTCCACCAGAAGCAATGATCGGTATGGAAAGATTCGATGTAAATGATTTCATTAGAGTGATATCAAAACCATCCTTAGTACCATCTTTGTCCATAGACGTAAGTAAAATTTCGCCTGCTCCCATTTCATAGGCTTCCTTTCCCCAATCCAACGCTTCTCTACCAGTTTCTAAACGTCCTCCATTGAGGTACACTTCGTATCGTTTTCGTTCCGGATGAAATTTTACATCAATGGCACAAACAATACACTGTGATCCGTAAATTTCACTAGAGTCTTTGAGCAGTTTGGGATTTTGAAAGGCACTTGTGTTGATAGAAACTTTGTCAGCTCCTTTGTTTAACACAGCTTTTACATCTTCGATGGTGCGGATTCCTCCACCAACGGTGAAAGGAATAAAGAGTCGATTGGCCACCTGCTCCACTAAATGGAGAAGAATATCTCGTTTGTCAGAGGAGGCAGTGATATCCAAAAAACAAAGTTCATCAGCTTTGTTTTCTTCGTAAGCTACAGCACAAGAGACAGGATCACCTGCATCAATTAAGTTTACAAATTGGACACCTTTGACTACTCTTCCTCCTTTGATATCCAAACAAGGAATGACTCTTTTGGTAAGTTCGTCCATGTTAGCTGATCTCGATTGGTAGTGGAAGTTTGCAAATTTCTAACTCAGAAACAGATTTTGCATAACTTAAAAGTTTTGTTTCTTCAAAATGTGGAGATGTAATTTGTAAACCGATGGGAAGTTTTCCTGAATCCAATCCAGCTGGGCAGCTGATAGCAGGGACTCCGGCTAAATTGACAGATGTAGTAAGGATATCCGCTTGGTACATTTGAATTGGATCTTTTGTTTTTTCTCCAACTTTAAAAGCAGTTGTAGGTGAAGTTGGCTGAAAAATAATATCAACCGACTTAAAGAATTCTGCGTATTGTTTGCGAATGAGAACCCTTGCCTTTTGGGCTTTCCCATAATAAGCATCGTAATAACCAGAACTTAAAGAAAATGTACCAAGTAAAATTCGGCGTTTTACTTCTGAACCAAAACCTTGGGTTCTAGATTCAGAATACAAGTCATCCAACTTACCGGCACCCTCTTTCCTTAATCCATAACGTATCCCATCAAAACGACTTAAGTTGGATGAACATTCAGCAGTAGCGATTAAATAATAAACTGGGATAGCATACTTTAATAGGGAAAAATCCAGAGGAACCAGAGTTGCTCCTTTCGATTCCAATTCTTTTAAGATATCCGTGTAACGTTTGTTCACATCAGGAGAAAAGTTGAAGTCTTCTGTTTTCATCACTCCGATTCGTTTCCCTTTCCAATCGATCGAAGAAACTGAATTAGCTTCAAAGGTATTTACTTTAGCAGTGGTTTGGTCTTTGTGGTCCAATCCTGAAATAATTTCTAATAGGTCAGAGATCCCTTGTAAATCATTGGAAAAAGGGCCAATTTGATCAAGACTTGATGCATAAGCAACAAGTCCATATCGTGAAACACGACCATACGTTGGTTTTAGTCCCCAGATTCCACAGAGGGCTGCTGGTTGGCGAATGGAACCACCTGTATCTGAGCCGAGAGAAACCGGTAACATCGATGCTGCCACTGCCGCCGCCGAACCACCGCTAGATCCTCCAGGAATTCGATTTATATCAAATGGATTTCTTGTGGTTTGGAAAGCACTATTTTCCGTTGAGGAACCCATGGCAAATTCGTCCATATTGAGCCTAGGGAATAAAACAAACCCTTTGTCTTTTAATTTTTGAATGACAGACGCATCATATGGAGAACGAAAGTTTTCTAAAATATGTGAAGAGCAAGAGGTGATTTCACCAGTGATACAGATATTATCTTTGATACCAATTGGAATTCCATCAAATTCCGAAAGTAACTTGCCGGCTTTCCGTCGATTGTCACTTTCTTCCGCTTGGTTTAAAATAGAGGTTTTGTTGAATTCCAAAAAGGCTTTGACCTTTGTATCAGTATCTTCAATTCGTTTGATATAAGCAGATACTAATTCTTTGGATTTTAAACTTCCATCATTTAGTTTAGTTTTGATTTCTGAATAAGTAAGAAAAATTAAATCTTTCATGTTTCAATTACCTTAGGAACAACAACATATCCATTTTCATAAGCTGGAGCAATTTTTGCCAAATCGTCTCTTTTTAAACCATTTTCAGCTAAATCCTTTCTTAATTCATAAAAGATTTGCTCGTAGATTTCATCATCACCAACACTTGATGTGTCTAGGTTTTTGATTTCGTCGACGTATTGTACAATCCGAGAAAAGTCACCTAACATGGAAGCTACTTCCGAATCATCAATGTTAAGTTTTGCCAAGTTGGCAATGTTTTTTAATTCTTTTTCATCCATAAATTTTCCTCAGTATGCATTCCTATCAATAATTGCTTTAAGTGGTGTGAGTAAAATGATTTTGATATCTAGTAATAAAGACCAGTTTTCAATGTAAAAAATATCCGCTTCAATCCGTTTTTCAATGGAAGTATCACCACGAAATCCTTGTACTTGTGCCCAACCTGTAATCCCAGCTTTTGCCGCATGACGCCTCATATACTGTAAATGTTCATTTCTGAATTTTTCAACATAGAAAGGGCGTTCTGGTCTTGGTCCGACAACCGACATATCACCGAGTAAAACATTAAAGAATTGAGGAGTTTCATCTAAAGACAATTTCCGAAGAACTGCACCCACCGGTGTGA
Organism: Leptospira harrisiae; assembly: GCF_002811945.1. Taxonomy (NCBI): domain Bacteria; kingdom Pseudomonadati; phylum Spirochaetota; class Leptospiria; order Leptospirales; family Leptospiraceae; genus Leptospira; species Leptospira harrisiae. The sequence goes on from NZ_NPDX01000001.1 coordinate 1,627,503, forward strand.
CCCGCGGATCATCCTTGACTGTCCATAAGGTATCAGATTTTTCTTTGGCTTGCACTACCATAGATCGAAATTTGATCATTCCAAAAACTTTATTATCAAGACCAACTCGTTCTTGTTTGTAAAACACCGGTCCCTTACTTGTTAGTTTGATAAGTAAGGCAATGGCTAAATAAAATGGGCTAAATAACAAAATAAAAAATAATGAGAAGAGAATATCAAAAATACGTTTTAAAACTAAATTGTAACCTAAACGCAAGGGTATATTTCGAATTGATATAATGGGAATTCCGTCGAGAACTTCAACTCTTCCTTTTGCAGTTACAATTTCTTCATAACTGGGAATGACTTTTAGATCAATACCGTGAAAATCAGCAATGTCTATGATTTCCTTAAGAGAATCCCCTTCTTCGTGTGACAAAGCGTAAACAATCAAATCAACATTGTTTTCTTCTACATATGATTCTATTTTCTGTGTTGTAGTTACTGTATGTAGTTTTTTAGGAGCTAAGTTTTTTTTTCCTGCTACAAATCCCTTCACCATATATCCATAAATGGAATGTTTTTTAATGGTTTCTGAAAAATTAATTGCAGATCTTCCTGTTCCAATAATCAGAACAGATTTTAAATTGAAACCTTTGCTTCGTAGGTATTGCATAAAGGTCCGCAATACAAAATGTGAAAAAGAAGTGAGTATGGTTGTACAAATGGCGAAATAACCAATAACCAATCTAGAGAAACTTTCTCCTCGAAAGAAAAACAAAAGGGAAAGAACAACAAGTAAGTTTAAGATCACGCCTGCAATGATGGCAAAAAGTTCATCAGAAAATGATAATCCTCTTCTTGGGTGATACAAATCTATCGAAAGGAAAGATAAAACTTGAGAAAAACCAAGTACGACTCCTAAAATTAAATAATTAAAAGGATCAATGGTTTGAATTTGAAAACTTGAGTCAGGAGAAAGATAATATCGTATCACATAAGCACAGATAAAACTAGTGAGTGCAATAAAAAAATCTGTTACGATAAATAGTAGTTTGAAGGATTGGCTTCTTTCTTTTAACATTTGAAACTCGAAAAATTTATTCCGTTAAATCTGTTGTCGTTCCATCAAGTGGACGTTTGCGGAATCTATACAAACGAACACGAGTCGCTTGTGCCGATGATGAATCTCCAAAACTGAAGTTGGTTAGGTTAACAGAAAAGTATACAGATTGGTCATAAAAAGTCAATTGGTTGTTCATTGCAAGACCTCCCGGTAGTGCTCTTAAGTTCATGCTGTAACCTAAACGGTATTCCCAGTTGTGTAAATCTAACTTTAAAGTCATCATGAACCGGTTGATATTAAAAACAGTTTTTTGTCTTTGTGTTTGGCCTTGGGCACCTGTTCCTGCAGCTAAATCTTCCCAAATGGTTGTTTGGTCATAGTTGGTCCCAGTTTGTGAGGTATACAATTCAGGACTGGTGTTCATAGCATAAAACTGTCCTTGTGCAAGGGCAGTTAAACGCCAAGGTTCTGTTACTCGTGAATCAAGTTCTAATTCGATTCCAGAATACCTTGTAACTTTGACATCAGTTTTGAAGAAAAATCGATAACTGTCTAAATAACTATCTTTATAAACATGATACCAAGTAGATCCAATTTCTAAACTTCTAAAGGCACGAATGATGGGCCAAGAAAACCCACCCATTTTATACGATACAGTTAAGTTATTTGATAAAGATCTATTTTGGGGAGTATGATGCACGTAATCATTGTTAATAAACACTCCAGAATAAAAATTACGTTTTCTTTCCAAAAGGCTTGGTCTACGTGTTGTAAATCCATCCACAAAATCAAAAAAACCACCAATTCTTACAACAGTGTAATACCAGCGTTGCATATTTGTAAGTCCAGGATTGTAAGCTGAGGAAAATTGACGTAAGTCTCGGATGGTTCTTACAGAAATATCCCAATCGTTGAGGGCATAACTTTCTAAGGAAAACTCGGCTTCATGTTGTCTCAAATTTCCTAGGATAGGATCTTTTGCTTCTGCTTTATCTGCATCCAAACGACGGTAAGTGGTTGATAAGAAGATTTCTGGAATTCCCATTCTGACTGTATGCGATTGGCGTACATATTGATAGGATTGTTGTTTTAAAAGAGTAGCATATGCCTTGTTCACGTCACGGTCAGGACTATTCAAATCGTTACCAGAACCAGGGAATTCGACTGTTTGTTTTGTGGCTCCCATATAAACTGAAGGAGTGAATGACATATAAGCGCCCATCGCTATGGGAGAACGAAATCCTGTCTCTCCTATAACATTTGTTTGTGATCGCAAAACAAAATCTTGGTATTGGCTACGCGGATCAACTACACCAGTCGTCGGATTTGTTTTTTGTTGCGGGACTCCATATATACGATTGATATTGGTTTGGAATAACATATCCCAATAAATGGGACTTGTTGTTCCTGGCACCAAGCCAATGTTACTTGAATTTCGAATGGTCACCGCTGGCAAAGTATCTTGTGCAGCAAAATACTGATTTGCTTGGATTTGATACACAAGAGTTCGACTCATGGAAATACCAACGCTTAAATCACCGCGGTTCTCAGTATAATTTAAGTTCCAATTGAGTAAGTTGCGAATGAGTCCCAATCGAACATCTCTATACGTATATAAAGACTGTAAAGAATTCGAAGGTTGGTATCTATTTCCAAATTCATAGTCGAACTGACGATTGCTATAATTTTCGTATTGTAATTGAACGTTTCTTGTGTAGTCGCGGGAAAAGTCGTTGAACTTTGCGTTCAATCGAATGTCAGTTTTCCACCAAGGATCATAGTTAACGCCTGTATTGCGGTATGGTAAACCAGTGTTAGGAAACATTTCCCCTCGATCTACGTTATTTGTTACCGCTACGTTACCCACGCCTCCGTTTTTAAATCGATCCTCATATACAGGTGTGATAGCCGTATTTTTATAATTGGCATAACCAAGATTGATATTGTAATTTAAAAAGGGAGATAGTTTCCACATCTCTAGCTGGGCAGCTTGTCCCGTCTTTTCATACATATCAAATCTGAATTTATAACCATTAGCGAGGAAAATACTGTTTGGATAAGAATCAGACCATTGGTATGAGTTCTGCCAAAACCAACCTTGGGTATTGTTTTTACCAATTTGTGTAGTGACTCCATTTCCAGATTCGGAGTTATACAATACAGGAAGCCAAAATAGGGATGTTCCTCCTACTTTATAGGAAACACTATAAGCTACAACGGATCTATCATCATGGATAAAGATTTTCTTTGCTTGGAAAGATTCATGTGGGAGTTCCGCATTACAAGCGGTAAAGTAACCCATTTCTAAAAGGTAACGTTTTTCATCTAAACGTTTTATTTTTTGGCCAATGAAGTGTGAGGGAAACATACTCAACTTGGAATTATAAACTACGCCTTGGTTGATTTTTAAGTCGTAGATCATTCGGTCGCCATTGACTTTGGCACTACCATCTTTGTATTCCACTCCGCCTTCTGCGTAAATTTCTTGCCGATTGGCATCAATCGAAACAGAGTCGGCAACAAGTTCACCAGATTTAATTTTTAATCGAACTTTTCCACGAAGGACAAATACCCCACCTTTTGTTTTATCAATATTCAAAAGTTGTCCTTCCGCCGCGTTTTGAATTTGGATTGGAGGGCCTTTTTTTGTTTGAGAACTAAGAAGGGATTCGGGAGTTAAATTTTGTTCTTCTTCTGGAACCAGTGCTTCGCGTAGTCTCTCTCTTTTTGTATAAATGGTTCCAGATGGATTCAGTCCTAAGTTGCGAAGGTTGTCTTCCACTTCACGATCGGACATGGAATCAACAGATTTTCTAACAAGACCTCGTTGGACTTGAGCTGTGGTTTGTTTTCTTTCTTCTTCTTGTGCACTTTTAGTAGGCGCTGCTTGGTCAGGAAATAGAAGTTTTAACCCGTTGATATCCTGAGCCAGAATTTCCATTCCGAAGAGAAAAACATTAAATAATATGAGGAAACGAATGGATTTTTGCACAGCGGGCTTTGAAAGTATAGAACGAGAGTTTTACACCGGTCGAAAAAATCAATGGAAAACCAGGCAGAATTTCGGACTCCGCTCCCGTATTTTATCGGAAAAAGAGGTTGCAGAACAATTCATGTAATGGACATAATCAAAAGGCTCAATCCTTGGGCATCCGGGAGTTTTGAATGGCAAAAACCTACTCTGGAGAGCGTATTCCTGGTACTTTGCGGTACAATCTCAAAGTCAGAGAAGGAAGTACGGAACATTGTTTTATGGTTCCTGAGCCTACCATCCAAATCCCTATGGAGGGTTTTGGTCCAGATGAAAGTGCCAATCGATTGGCGCTCGCCATCCTGCTCGATTTCACAAAAAATCCACAGACTTCATTTTTGTATTATAAAGACTTTAATTTTTTCTTAGCGGGTTTGTTTTTAGAGGACAATTGGATGTTACATTCCAGCCGGATCCAACTATTTTTTAAATTATTAGAAGAAACTCCTCAAATTTCCAAGTCACTAGTTTTGCAAAAGCGATAAACGACTGTTATAGTGGTTTTACGATTGGTAGAGTGAAATACCAAGAAGATTCTTCTTCGTCTCTATACATTTTTCCTTTGTGTTCGGTTACGATATTTTTGGATACTTCTAAGGAATTGAATTGTGCGATTCCTTTCATTAAATCTTCAGCACCATTGTCTTTGATTTGAATGAGGATATGGCTTGTTCCATCTTCTTCCATTTGTTTGAGTATCACCAAGATCTTTCTACCAATTGAATCTTCCCTTGTATTGACACGAACACGTGCATCCTGCATCAAATTGAGAAGAACCTGTTTGATTTTTTGTGGTTGGCAATATGCAAGTGGCACATCCCCCAATTCAATCTCACATTGGATTCCTTCTTTTAAAAAATACTGGTGTAGGAAAGAACGAGTGTCATTCAGAATACTTCCCAAATTAGAATAAGTCCACTGCGAAGATGTGGATTGAGAGTAAGAAACTAAGTTTTTGATGATTTTTGCAATTCGATCCGATTCATCTGCAATTTTTGAAGCTTTTTCTTCTAAGGAAACATTTCCTATTTTTTTTGCTTCCAAAGAAATCAAATCAGCCAAATTCAAAATAGAAGTGAGTGGATTGTTGACTTCATGGGAAATTCCAGAAGCAACAAGAGCAATGGTTTCCCATTTTTGATTTTCCGCAAGCCGACTTTCAACATTTCGAATGTGTTTTTGGACTTGAGATTTGTAAATGGCCATCTCTACAGAAATATACAAATCACGACTGTTAAATGGTTTGATTAAATAGCCGAATGGTTCCGTTGCTTTTGCTCGGTTGATGGTTGCCTCGTCAGAATATGCAGTTAAATAAATCACTGGGATTTCTTTCGTTTTTTTGATGATCGTTGCAATTTCGATCCCATCCATGGGACCGTTTAACATGATATCCATTAACACTAAATCAAAATGTTCGTTTTCAATATGTTCAATTGCATCATTGGCATCAGAAACGTATGTTGCATGGTATCCATATTGTTTTAAAGTAGAACAAATATTAATGGCAATGATTCTTTCATCCTCTACAACGAGGATTCTCTTAACGTCTGTTTCTTTTTCTGTTCCCACAACTGCTGTCATATTATCTAAAACCGGATTCATCTATCAAATACAATAATTAGAGTTTGTCAACAGAATCCATACAACCAATCTCTGTATTGTGAATGAGGATTTAAACGAGGCTCAAAATTCAGTCATTTTATCCCCCCCAGGTCCCATCCTAGTCGTGGCAGGAGCCGGTACAGGAAAAACTAACACTCTTGTCAATAAATTGGCTTCTCTTGTTCAGAATGGATTTGACCCAAGTTCCCTATTGCTGTTAACTTTCACAAGACGGGCAGCCAAAGAGATGTTACATCGTGCGACGAGTAAACTCGATTCAAGAATGATGTCTGTACAAGGTGGTACTTTTCATTCTTTTTGCCACCATTTTCTTAGGAAGTATTCCTTAGTTGTTTCCCTCAATTCTAACTTTACTATTTTAGATGAAGATGATGCCACAAGTCTTGTGGGTATGGCAAGGGACCAGGTTGTCACCAAACAAGTTCGTTTTCCCAAAAAAGAAACACTTGCTGAGATTTTTTCTAGTTGCTTCAACTTACAAATTTCTTTGGAAAAATTACTTCAAAAAGAATATCCTATGTTTCTTGGTTTAACCAAAGAAATCCAAGAGGTAAAATCAAAGTATGCGGATCTCAAACTAAAACACAATTCACTAGATTTTGATGATTTACTAGACTTTACACGAAAGATATTGATGGAAGAAGAGTCCATTCGCGAACGAGTGGGACTACAGTATAAATATATTTTAGTAGATGAATACCAAGATACCAATCGAATCCAAGCACATATTGCCTGTTTATTAGCAAGCAAACACCAAAACATACTTGTTGTTGGTGATGACGCACAGTGTATTTATGGATTTCGTGGTGCCAATGTAAATAACATGTTGGATTTTCCAAAAATTTTTCCAAATACAAAAACAATTCACCTAACTGAAAATTATCGAAGTAACCAACCAATTTTAGATCTAGCAAATTCGGTATTAGACCAAAGCAAAGAAAATTATAAAAAACATCTAATTTCACACAAACAGACTCCCTCGTCTAAACCAATCCTTTCGAAATTGGAGTCATCCGAAGAAGAATCAAATTGGATTGTTGACCAAATCTTAGAGTTGTACGAAAAAAATATTCCACTTTCAGAGATTGCAGTTTTGTTTCGTGCAGGTTATATCTCCAACCTTTTAGAAGTAAAACTCACATCAAAACAAATTCCATTTCGTAAATACGGTGGAAAAAGATTTTTGGATTTAGCGCATGTTAAGGATTTACTTGCTTACTTACGTATCATTGACAATCCCAAGGATATACTTTCTTGGAATCGGGTTTTACTATTAGAAAAACAGATCGGTAAAAAGTATGCACAAGTTCTTTATAAAAATTTAGAATCAAATGACTTTAGTTGGGATCTCGTTTTCGATTCACCTACGTTTTTTTTGGGGATTCCAGACCAGGCGAAACGCTCCTTTCAAAATTTAATCAATATGTTTCGCTCTCAAATGATGAATTTAGGAAATAGTATGGCTCTAGTCGAGGCTGTTTTAACGCATTATTTTCCAATTTTGGAAGATGAATATGATGATTTTGATAAACGGAAATTAGATTTAGAGTCTTTTAAAGTTTTAAGTAAATCTTCCCCTAATCTTTCTGACTATTTGGCAAATTTGACTTTGGATCCAACAGAAAGAATGGATACCAGTCCTCTTGATTCCAATGAGGATGATTTTTTAACCTTATCTACCATTCATTCGGCAAAAGGATTAGAGTGGAAGTATGTCTTTGTTATGCAAGTGGTAGAAGGAAGTTTACCTAGTTCTCGAATCAAAACTACACAAGAATTGGAAGAAGAAAGGCGTTTATTTTATGTGGCAATCACCCGAGCAAAACATGGCTTGTCATTAACATCACCAGTGTTTACCGATAAAAATAGGTTAACAACCATCAGTCGATTTTTGGTAGATTTACCCAATTTGTCCGAATTAGTAGAAGAAATGAATCCAATCGCTCTTGAAATTACAAAGGAAGCGACGGAACTCAATTTGGAAAAGGACCGCTTTCAGGACATTCAAAAATACTTTTTGAATTGATTTCTATAAAATCCTCCTCTACCATGGGTTTGATATTTGGGGGACGTATGAATTTATCCTTTCGTCGTTATGTTTGTTGTTTATTCCTTTTGCCAATTTTATTGGCCTGTGCTTCTCCTGACTCAAAGGATGACGGTACAAACCAAGAACCGAAATCGACTGCAAGGAATGCAAATATTGAAGATCCAGAAAAGGGTGGAAAGAAAGTTGGCTGTATCGAAGGGAATTGTGTCAACGGCATAGGTAAATATGTATATGATAACGGCGATGTTTATACTGGCTCATTTAAAAACGACTTACGGGAAGGTGCTGGAAGTTTTCTATACACTGATGGTGAAAAGTTTAGCGGAACGTACATAGAAGATAAAAAACAAGGCCCAGGCGAATATAATTTCAAAAATGGTGATAAATACGTCGGCGAATTCCAAAACGGGCAAATCAATGGCAAGGGCACCTATAGTTTCAAAGATGGTAAATCCGTATCTGGTGACTTTACTTCTGACGGTCAAGAAGGGATTGGAGTTCTTACTGACGAAGGTAAGGCGAGGAATTGTAAAATCGCAGGAAGAAAACTTCTCTGCGAATAATTGTTAGTTAACTTATATCTGGCAGTTGGGACCTTTCCCTTCTGCTTTCGCTTTTTCCCATAAAACCAAAGCATTTGGCATTGCTGCATTTAAATGTTTCATACGTGTTGCATCTGATGGATGTGTTGACAACAATTCATTGGGTTTACTCCCACCAAGTGCACTCATGTTTTTCCAAAGTTCGACACTTTGTCTCGGGTCAAATCCTGATTTTGCCATCAATTCCAATCCAAGTAAATCTGCTTCCGATTCATGTTCTCTTGAAAAAGGCAATATAATTCCATATTTTGCTCCAAGCCCAAGTGCACCAGCCACTGTAGGTTTCCCAAGACTTTCTAAAATTTTTACAGACCCACCTGCTAATTGGTTTTGTGATACACGTTCATTTCCATGGCGAGCAATCACATGACCAATTTCATGCCCTATTACGGCTGCTAACTGGTCTTTGTTTTTTGCAACAGAAAACATCCCAGTATGTACACCTATTTTTCCTCCTGGCAATGCAAAGGCATTGGGTGTATTGTCTTTGAATACAATTACTTCCCACGAATCTACTCCGGTTGTATCCATAGTCACTGCTAATTCTGCTGATACAATACAATTGACATAAACATTAGCCTTAAGAGTCGTATCGATTGGAGTTTTTGTTTTCATTTCTCCAAATGAAGTTGCGCCCATTTCATTCATTTCAGCATCTTTTACTAACAAAATTTGTCTTCTTCCTGTGGGAGATGTGCTGCAGTGAATGAGGATTGTCAGAGTTAAAATTAAATTTATAATTCGAATCATTTATTTTCCTGTTTTGAATAGAATTGATGAATAAAAGGGACTACCTCTTCGTTTCCAATTGGTTTGGAAAGCCAATATCCTTGGATCTTATCGCATTCGTAAGATTTTAATAACTCAAGTTGTTCAATCTCCTCAACACCTTCCGCAACTACCGAATAACCAAGGTCATGTGCCATATTGATGATAGAAATTAGTAAAAAACTTTCTTTGGATCCTTCTTCCACATTACTCAAAAAGGATTTATCAATTTTGACAATGGAAAGCGGAAGTTTTTCTAAATAGGATAAGGAAGAAAAACCAGTTCCAAAATCATCCAAGGCAACTTTAACTCCAATATCAATGAGATTTGATAGAATCGGTACAGTTTCCGAAAGGTTTTTCATCGCCAAACTTTCTGTAATTTCTACCTGCAAAGAAGTATAAGGAATTCCTCGTCGATTGTGTAAATCTACAATCCAATGAAAAATATTTTGATCAAAAAATACCTGTGGGCTTAGATTTACAGCAATAGAAATAGGAAGACCTTGTTTGAGTTGTACTTCTTCAATGACATTGGCAGCCTGTTCCAACACAAATTTTGTAATGGGAACAATGAGGCCTGAATCTTCTGCCAATGGAATAAATTCTGCCGGGGAAACCATTCCCCTTTGCGGATGCCGCCAACGAACAAGGGCTTCCCAATGACCGATTCTATTTTCCTTGATATCTAAGATTGGTTGGTAAAATACAAAAATTTCATTATGAGTCAGAGCCTTTTTTAAATCATTTTGGATTTCCAACTGGAAATGGATTTTTTCCTGCATCGCTTGGTTAAAAACCGATACAGTTCCTACCTTCTGTGATTTAGCATGAAACATAGCAATTTCTGCATTTCGTAAAAGTACATCAGCATCTTTTCCACCTAACCCAAAAGCAGAAATTCCACAAGATGCGGTCAGATAAATTTCGTATCCGCCAAGGGGTATCGGATCACCCAATCGTTCGAGCAATCTTACAGCATAATTGATACCTTCATCAATTGCGAGAAGATGTGTGATTAAAATAGAAAAATTATCAGCACCAAGTCTTGTGATAATGGCTTCCGTATCAGAAAACTGTCTTAGTCTTTCAGAAAAAATTTTTAGAATTTGGTCCCCTGCTTCATTTCCAAGGGAGTGATTGATTCGTTTAAAATTATCTATATTGATACAAAATAAAATCGGATAACCTGTATTTTTTGTATTATAAGCAAAGATTTTTTGTTCAATCCTTGCGAGAAATAATGCTCTGTTTGGAAGTCCCGTTAAGCTATCATAAAAAGCATCGTGGGTTAATTGTTGTTCTGCGAGTTTTCTATCAGAGATATCGTGGTGGATGGCAATGTATTGAAATATCGATCCATCTTGTCTTGTAAATGGTACTATGGTTGTGTCTGCCCAATAATCACTTCCATCTTTTCTGATATTACGAATTTCTCCTCGCCATACATTTCCTTTTTGAATGTTTTCCCAAATTTTTGCCCAATCTTCTTTTGTTTTATCTGTGGATTTCATGATCCTATGATTTTGGCCAATGAGCTCCGCTTTTCCATATCCTGTGACTTTCGAAAAGGCTTCGTTTACATAAGTGATGATACCGTTGGCATCGGTAATGGATACGATATTGGCTTGGTCAAGGGCAAATTTTTGAAGTTGGATTTCCTGCAGTGATTGGTATAAAAACGTTTCGGTTGTGTTTTTTTCCTTTCTATAAACAAGTTCTCTTCTTTCTCGTTCCAAAACTTCTGTTAAGCGAAGTAAGTTTTTCCGGTCAATCAAATCGTTGACCCCAGATTTCATATAACTAAGGTTTTTCGAGAATTCTTCCGAATCACTGAGGAGAATGACTGGGATATCGATTTTTTTATCATTTAAATACTGCAAATAAACAGGAATTTCGGAATGGAATGGTTCTCTTGTGCTACAAATAATTGCATCCCAATCTTCTTCGTGGACTGTAGCCTCCCATGCCTGGAATGTTTCGACCACGCGATAGAGAGGACTGAGGCCATTGGCTTTCATCTCTCGCACAAGATCAAATACACTATTAGAATCGTTTTCGAGTATTAGAACGCTGATTGGACTGCCCATTGTTGTTGCCGGTATGGCTTATCTCTCCCACTAAGAATTCGTATTTTTCCTAAAATCTCAACCTAAAAAAGATTCAGAAAAACAAGGTTTTTTCGTCGTATACCGTAAGTGCATCCGAAAACTTTTGAAACTAATTATATTAAAAAAGAATATTTAGAGCATGAACTAAGGAAATTGCTCTTGGATATGAGTGATTTGGATTATAAAGGACTGACCGATTATGACAAGGGTGGTTACGATGGTTTTAACCAAGCAATTACCTTAGTTTTAAAAAGGCTACAAACCTAGGGTTTTTTCTAATCAAAATGACGAAAGATACAAGTGAAACAAGTTTCCACAAAAATTCTTTACAAAATTGGCAAGTAAACAGATAGTATACGTGCCAGTAGGAAGTTCAATGAATTTCACAACAAAACAAGTTAAAAATCATACAGTTGTTACTCTAGAGGGTTCCCTCGACATTTATTCTGCACCCGCATTAAAAAAAGAACTCCATAAAATCATCGATGACGGGGCCGAGTCTGTAGCAATTGACATGGTCAACATCAAACTTTTGGATTCCTCTGGGATTGCTCTTCTTGCCAACCTCCAAAAGAAGCTAAAGTCGGAAGAAGGACAATTTTTCCTACTGAATGTCAGCCAAGATGTAATGGTAATTTTGAAACTTTCGAGTTTAGATAAGTTTTTTACAATTTTAGGTGGCGAAGCGGAACTTCCATAACCGCTTTCGCTCCTCTGTCATTTTTTAGAGCCGGAAAAACTTCACCTCTCCTCTAACCACTGGCTCTTCCTTCGATTTTGGTTTTGTCCAATCTCCCGAATCATTCTGGATCCATCGGTTGGATTCTCCTTTGACTCCGGAATCAGTCACTACCTTTATCGGAATGCCTCGTTCAGCAGATACTTGTACTGACACAACCAGTTCGTAAGGGAGGTTTAATCCAAACGATCCTAGTTGGAGGGTAGCAAGATTCCCTTCGATTTTTACTTCTTCACAAATGACTTCACGCCCATCTCGTAACTTTACTTTGAGTTTTAATGGGGTCTGTGGACTGTTTTTTTTCACCTGTGTCAGGTTTTGTGTGACTTCTGGCACCTTCAGTTTAGTTTCATCTATTTCTGGAACAAGAGGAATCTTTTCTTCTGAAACAACCGCAGCTAGTTTGGTTGTTTCGCTTTTAGATACTTCTAGAGATTCACGAATGTTCTCTTTAATTTGATTGAGTTCTTTTGATTCTTCTTCTGAGAGATTGGATGCAGTTTCTGCTTTTAGAACTTTTTCAATGATTACGGGTTTTAGGACTAAACTTTTCCCTTCTTCAATATTTTCTGCAGCTTTTGTATCTCCAAGTTTTGTAGCTTCTTCTTTCGAAAAAGCCACGAGAGATTTATTTTCTTGATAAAAATTTCCAATCAGCAACAAACGTCTGTTTGCCCGAATGGCCACTTCCTTGTTTTCTTTTTGTTTTACGAGTTGGATGTATTCTTTGACCGCATTCGAGGTTTTTCCTAATTCTTCCATTGCCCGAGCTTTGACATAGGATTGGTCTTTTGTTAAAACAGGCAAAGTTTCTAATGTTTTTAAAGTTTCTTCATAATCGCCACTTTGGAAAAGCGAGTAAGCCAGCTCTTCAGGTGATTTTTTTTTGTTTTTGAGTTCTAACTTTTTCTTTTCACCCTCTTCTAAAAAACTTATGAGAAGACTCGCATTTTCTGCATAGTGGGTTCCAGCAAATAAATCAATAGTTTTGGTGAGTTTCACAAAGGCTTTTTCTCTTTCACCCATCATCACCAAACAGTAACCATGGTGAAGGAGAGTGAATGCCATTTCATCCGACAAAGAAGATGTTACTGAATCTTCCAATTCTTGGTATTTTTTAGAAGCAATTGGATACTTTCTTGTCCTTTCCATATAGAAAGCAAACTGCAAACGAATGATTGTTTTTTGTTGTTCCTCTAACTCTAATGCTGGTTTAAAATTTAAAAAACGTACAGAGTTAATGACATAAAGACCAAATCGATCTTGCCAACTCATTTTTAAATCTAATCCTTCTGTCTCCGAATTCATAATTCCTGATTCTAAGATATTAACTTTGACTTCAGTCATATAATCATCTTTAGAGAGAAACATTTGTTTTAATCTTTCACGTAAGGTTTGTGAAGAGAGTTCGTAATTCATTAATTGGTCACGAAGAATTCCAAATCGTAATTCTTGTAATTTGACACTGACAATGGACTGTGAAGCCAAAGCAAAAAAGAAAAACAAAACAAAAAAAAGAGAGAAAAAGAAAAACTTTTTCATTCCGGTACATCAAGGACAATCATAGTGACATCATCCTTATATTCCTCGTGTTTTTCTTCTAGAAGTGCCATCGCCTTTTCTACAATTTCTGCATTAGGCAAATGAATGTTTTCTAATACTACCTCGGTGAATCTCTCTAAACCAAAAAGTCCACCTTCTTTGATCGGAGTTTCTACGACTCCATCGGTATACAGAATGATTTTATCACCCGGAAGAACAGGAAAGGATTCTAATGAGTATTGGATGTCATCTCCCATGCCAAGTGGTGGACCAGAACTATCAACATAAGTGATTTCTTTTGTGGAAGGTCGAATGATGAAAGGGGCATTGTGGCCAGCATTCACAAATTTCACGACTCCCGGTTCTTCAAATACTACAAATACACCGGTTGCAAAAAAAGATGCCTGAAGTCGATTGGCGATCACTTCACCTAATTGATTGATTGCTTGGATTGCAGAATGGTTTTCTTTCATAATGGCTTGGAGAGACATCGCCATAACAACTGTTACTAAAGCTGCCGAGACACCATGCCCAGATGCGTCTGCTAAAAAAAAGCCATAATAATTATTTTCAGGAAATTGAAAGTATTGGTATAAATCTCCAGAAACTTCTCGCATGGGTCGGTATAATTTACCAATGTTGAATTTTTTGAATTTTTTCACAGAAGGCAAAAATAGTTCTTGTACTTCTTTACCAATTTGAAGTTCTTGATTGATTTCTTCATTTAATCGTGTAATGGTAGTTACTTTATTTTGAATTTCTTCTGCCATTAAGTTAAACGATTTTCCTAAACTATCCAATTCATCATTACTTTTAAAATTCCATGTGACCCTGGATTCTAAATTTCCAGTAGCCATTTGTTTAGATGCAACTTCTAAGGAGCCAACTCGTTTGAAAATAGCTCTGTAAACAAGTATGGCAAAAATGATATGAAATACAATTCCCCAAAGAACTGCATAACCCACTTGGATGTAGAGTTGTTTTAATCGGTCTTGGATGGAGGAAATATTAAAATGTGTGAAAAGAAAAACTTCTTTTGCATCGGAGAGTCGGATCGGTAATAAAAAATCCACTGTAAAATCTGATTCATTCAGATCTAAACTATACCTTGCCTTGAAGAGATTCCCTTCTTTATCTGAGGAGACCTCTTTGGTTTTTTTCAAAACTGCATCTGTGATTTCTTTGATTCCAGGTCCAGAATCGGGTTCGGAAAGGATGATTTTTCCTTCCGCATCAAAGATGGAAAATTTTGTGATTTCATACAATTTTAAGGTTTTGCGAAAAACTTCAAAACTTTCGTCTTTTTCACCGGAAAGACCAATGGCTTGGATGTCAGCAAGAATGGTGTTGGCAAGGTTTTCTGACTGAAATTGGAAGTTCTTAAGGAGTAAATCCGATTGATTTTCAAAAATCATCACCGTAAAAAAGATGATATTGAGTAAGGCAAGAAGGGAATAAAAGAGTCCAATCTTAAAGCGTAAGGAATTCGTCGTTTTGATTTTGCTTTTGTTCACGGCAATTACTTGTATTGTCGATAATTAAGTGATAGAAATCTATCACAAAATTGAGATTTTCCCATTGGTTTTAGGCATCCACATATTCTTCTTACGCTCCTTTCGGGCAATCATCCTAACCATTCTACTGTTTTTTGGTATCTCTAGTCTCTTCGCCGATAAGATTCGATTGAAATCAGGAGAAATACTGAATGGAAAGGTTGTGAATGTCACGACTTCCCACGTGGAATGGCAAGACCAAGGAAAACGTTATAAGTTTCTAAATTCAGAAGTTTTGGGGATCGATGTGGGTTATGACGGGCTCCCCGCTTGTGCTGATTATAAAACATTTGGAGTGGAAGATTGTGATTTGATCCTCACCAAATTGACCAAATCCAATGCTAGTTTTTCCAAAAAAAGTAGCCCTTTGGAATTAGAGGTCGTTCCGTTAAAAAAAATCTCTTCTTTGAAAGTGAGTTTTGAATCGGGACTTCCCATGGAACGTTACATTGAACCTGGGGCAAAAGGTAAATGGGTATTTGGCGAAAAAGAAATCATCGGAAATTTCAAAACCTTAGAAAGAGGTAGAATCATCATTGAAACCGAATCCAAAACTTTGGAATCGGTAGATATTCTTGATTTCCAGTCCTTTGAAATTCAAAATAAATCAGTGATTGTAAAAGTCATTAAAGAAGAAACACCCAAAGTGATTCCTGGTTATTCTCCGATCGCAGAAAAAAGGTATGGTAAAGCTGCGATTATTTTCGGAGGGGCATTCCTCTCCGGCTTAGGAATGTTATATGAATACAATGCTTCAGTCAATGCTATCAATAAAGATATTGAATATTTTCCTACAAGTGATGGAAGAGTTTTGATATTTGCAAATACTCTTAGCACAAACAATTATGATTTCCACAGGCAACGTTTTTTAATCTACTCAGTTGTATTTACTTCTATTATATCTTATAGTTTAATAGATAGTTTTTATTTGGGTCGAATGGAATCCAAAAATGAAAATGCCAATGGTGTTTATTTAAAACCATTGTTAGATATGAAACCGAATGTCAGTTCAAATTTATTAGGAGCTGGGAATCAATGGAAACCAAATGACAGTTTGTTTTATGGATTTAGTTTTGAATCTAAGTTTTAGTATACTTTGACTAAACGAATGATTTTCTTAAAAACAAATTTTTGAAATTTTGTTTCAACCGAAGAAAATGCCATTTAATCAGAAATGGAAAAGGAATTTTATCTAACTGGCACATCGCCCCACAATTCCCCTCTTCGTTTTCTCTGCACCAAAGGATGGTTCCTGAAAGTCCCACAAAACAATCCAAACCAATCCAAAGATCAAATTTGACTTTCGTGTTTTCTGTAAACATCTGTGAGGTGGGGAGATAAAACATATTTGCCTGAATATGGAAGATTGCTGAGTTTTCTTCAATGTTATTTAAGTGTAAATCAACGGAACTAAAAAGAGGAACAGCAAGCATCCTATCCCGAAAAAAATATGGATTTAGAATTCCAGCAAAGAAAAACATTAGCGATAGTATAACCGGATACATCACAAATAATGCGAAGTAATCTTGTAACGCAAGATCAGGAAATTTAAATGAAATCCATTCTGGCGATTCAGTTAATAAATAAACTGATAAAATTCCTGGAATGATAAAAAATGCAGTCAGGATCGAGTGACGTAAACTCGGGAATTGTAACAGTTTTATCCCTGAGGTGGAAATATGTTTTTGGACATTTTGTATCCATCCTTCATGTCGATTGTGTCGACTTAGTATTTCATATTCTTCCATACTCATATTCATTAATTTTAGAATATGTCCAGGGACGAGAATTCTTGATTTTGCGATTGTTAATTCCAGGAAAAAAAATAGAGAAAGAATACAAAAAGGAAGAACAAAAAGTAAATCAATTTCTTGAAATATGGAAAGATTATACAGTCCATGAATTCCAACACATATAAAAAATCCAAACCCAAGTTTGCCCCATTTAAAAATTGGATTTTTATGAAATAAAAACATCATAAGGTATGCACCAACAAGTCCCCCATTCATCATATGGATCGGGAGTGCGGTAATTGAACGAAGTACTTGTGACCATAGACCGGTGTTGATAAAATACAAAATATTTTCAACCAACCCAAATCCACCACCTAACACAAGGCCATAGAAGATTCCGTCAGTAACTGTGAATTCATCCTGATTTTTTCTAAAAAATAAGTAGATCCCAAGAAGTTTTGCAAATTCTTCTACAAAGGAAGAAAGGATAAATGCATTCCAGTATGGTCCACCATCAGGTAACCAATTTGAAAGTGCCGCTTGTATAGCAATGGCTACCCCTGCACTAAAAATTGAAAATGCAAAAGCAGTGTATTGTAAAAAGGATTCTGTATACCTATAAAAATGAAATCGATAAAATGAATAATAAAACCCTAGGGTCAGAAGATTGATAAGACAAATGATCAAACTAGGTATCGAAATTTGACTGATCATTTGGTATGATTAACGGCAGAAAAACCCTGAAAATCAATGAGAAATGCTAAAGAAATTAGCACTAAACTAATCTTTTTACTGCCTTTCGTAAACCTTCAATGGTTAGGGGAAACATAGGAACAACATCTTCGATGGCTTCGATGGTGGGAGCTCCCCAAAAACGTTTTGGTTCGGGGTTGAGCCAAACAGATTCAGGGAAAAAACCAACTAATTCTTTCAAAGATTCAAGTCCACTTTTTGCCTTTCTTTGTTTTTCATCAGAACTTGCCGAATGATACGCATAAGGATTGTAAGGTGTTCCAGTTAATTCGTATGGAGCCATGTATGCATCGCCTACAAAAATCAATTTTGTATTTTTTCGAAATTTTTCTTCAAAATGTTTGAGAGAGATTCTGGACTGGAACTCATGGTTCTCATACAAGTATTCGTGGAAAATATTATGGAAAAAATAATTATGAACTTCTTTGAAATGATATAGTCCCAGGCTAGCACTAAAAAGTTTACTCACTCGTTCTGAATGAGGGGTCATACTCCCGCCTATGTCCATAATGAGCACAAGTCGGAGTGAGTTTTTGCGTTCTCTTTCTTCGACCAGTTCAATCTCACCGCCATTTTCGCAGGTTTTATCGATGGTCTTCTCTACATGGAGTTCTCTCCTTCCTTCTTTTTTTAGAAAGCGTAACTCTTTTAAAGCAAGTTGGATGGATCTTGTATCTAAAATTTCATCTTCCCGGTAAGCTTTGTATTTTCTTTCATTCCACGAACTCACCCCCGAACGATTTCCCTCCCCTTCCGTATTTCCTCCTATTGATATTCCATTGGGATTGAATCCTGAGTTTCCAAAAGGAGAAGTGCCGGAAGTTCCTACCCATTTATTTCCGCCGTCATGACGTTCTTTTTGTTCAGCCAATCGCTTTTTAAGCTCTTCAATGACTTCTTCCATACTCATATGAGGAGCATTCAACTTCTCAGCATCTGTTAAGTGTTTGGGAATATTATTTTCTAACCATTCAAATAAGGTATCTCGGAATTGAATTCTTTCTTCTTTCCATGAACCAAATGTTTTGGAAAAAGCTAAGTCATAACTATCATAGTATTTTAGATCTTTTACAAAATTGAGCCGGCCCACTCTGTAGAGCTGGTCCAAATTCATATAACCAGACGGATCTGTTAATTTCCTTAGGGTGGCGAGGAAAGCTATAAGTTCTCCCGTTGAACAAGGAACAGATTCTCTGCGTAGATTGTAAAAAAAATCTAAAAACATTTTAGTTCAAATAGACTCGGTAATCCTCTTCCGACTTAAATAAAGTCCCAGCAAAAGGAATTTTACTCGAATCTAAGGTTTCTCCGGAAACAAGTAGAACCTGAATCCAATCTAAAAGTTCGCTTGTTGACGGTTTTTTTCGAAGGCTTTCAATTTTTCTAATCGAATAAAACATCGCCAATGCTTTTTCCATAAACTCTGTTTCAATGGAAGGGTAATGAGCTTTGATGATTTCCTTCATTGCTTCGCGTTTGGGAAATTCTATATAATGAAAAATACAACGCCTTAAAAACGCATCAGGCAGTTCTTTTTCATTATTCGAAGTGATGATGACAATTGGCCTTTCTTTGGCGATGATATGTTCTTTGGTTTCCGGAATAAAAAATTCCATTTTATCCAATTCTAATAGTAAATCATTTGGAAATTCGATGTCCGCTTTATCAATTTCATCAATGAGAACCACAGCTTTGTGGGTTTGAGAAAAAGCTTCACCCAAGGCGCCAAGTCGGATATAGTTTTTCACATCGCGCACACGCAGCATGGCTTCCTCTTCAGGAAACCGGGAATCATTTAGTCTTGAAACAGCATCGTAAAAATAAAGACCCTCTTTCGCAAGACTTGTGGATTTGATATGCCATCGGTAGAATGGAACTTTTTTGGTCTCGGCAAGGAAACTTGCAAGCAGTGTCTTTCCAGTCCCTGGTTCTCCTTTTAGGAGGAGTGGTCGTTTTGTAATTTCCGCAACTTGGACCGCTTCTTTCAGATCTTCAGACAGGATGTAATCAGCCATGGTATACCTTTTGGACTCCAATCTTTTTCGAAAAACAGGGGAATCCACTAAAAATTGCTTTTTGTAAGAAATTGAATTCCCATATTGAGGAATTGGAACGATAGTTAATTATGGGCGATTTTGATAATACGAAAAGGGCAATTGGCGTAGGGAAACTGGATGATTCTGCAAGAAAGGATATGTTCAATAAGTTTGTCAGTGCCGGCGGGGAGATCATAAAAGAAAAACAACCGCCGAAAGAAGACGAAACAAAAAAAAATCGTCCCGAACCAAAGGTGCGCCAAAGTACAGTTTCTCGCGGAGGAGATGATAGCCGTTCGGGAAGTCGTGGAAACAACCAAAACAAATCTGATTCTGGAAATTCTCGCTCCCAAGCAGATTCCAAAGCACAATACGAAAGAGAAATCAGTAGTTTCTCCGCTCGGTTTGGAATCAAACTGAAGTGCTGGCTTGCACGGGTCACTTCTTTTGGATCGAGTGATCTAACTCCCAAGTTTATGCATGATTTTAGCATACGCGCTAAACAAGCATTAATTGAACTTCAGTATAGCGGGAACGAACTTTTAGCCAATCAACAATACTCTCCACAACTGAGTAAGGCACTCGATAAAATTAATCCCCTACTTGTAGAATTGCTTGCAATGGGTCAAAAGTTATATAATGGCCCAGAGTTAACAGACATTACAGATCCGATCATGGTTGCGCCAGAATCACCTGTTGCCATCGAACGTGTCAAAAATCCAATTTATGCACTTTTTAAAAGAATGTACATACTTTATCCATACCAAGAGACTTTGAAAAAATCTTTTGTGCAAGCATTTGATGAGTTGCAAAAATTGGAAGGAAAACCTTCCCTAATTTATGCGAACAAAAAACGAAAAGTTACGCAAGAAATTGATAATCTCTTCGAAGGATTTTTTGACAGACTTTATCTTGTAATCTTACGAGCTGAAAACAAAAATATACCACTTATTTCCCGTTATATGGAAAATCTTCTAGGTATTAATCCAGAAGATCGACCTGGACAAAGAAAATCAGGAGAAAATGTACCTGGTGGTAAAGAATTAGAAACTAAAGAAGACAAAAAAGACGAAGACTCCAAGGATGAGGATAAAAAAGAGGATGAAGTCCCTCTTTCCAAAGAACAGGCGTATGGACTACGTTTAATGCAAATGTATTCTATTCCTAAACTTCGGAAAAAATTTGATCCTAAAAATGAATATTCCAACATACCTGATTCTGACAAAGCACTGCTTGCTTTATTTTACTTTTATGAATTCGATGATGAATATTCCTTTGTGATGACCACAAAAAAGATCGATATTAAACCTGGCTCGATTAACGGAGTGAAGGTGGATTATCGACAGAAAATGTTGGACATTTATGAAGGTACAAGAACCATCATTGATCAATTTCGAATTTATAATGACATTCTAAGAGAATTAGAAAAACACAAAGCAAACCCTGGCGCCAATTATATTGAAGCATCAAAGAAATTAACAGGAATTGAACAAAAACGTACTGGACAATCAAGAACGGTACGTTTGGCCATTAAAGAATTTAGTTTAAAATCCAGAGATTCCCTACTTGTGCTCATTAAAGATATGAAAGGCAAAAAGGAAATTGTGGCGAATATGAATGACGTTTTGACTTTAGATTCAATGGAGTCTCGCAAACGACTTAATAAAAAACCGGTCAAACAATGTATCATGGAATCCTATTGTTATCTGATGGCCTTGTATGACAGATTAGAAACTGGAGACTTGTTTGGTGGACTTGTCGAACTCACTCCAGAACAAATGAAAGCATCTTTTGGTGTGGACATGGGAACAGGCAATGTTGAATCCAGTGGAACAGAACTTGCTGATTTGGAAAAGGAAACAAATGAAATTGTTACTTCGAGTAAAACTGGAACTGAGACGGAAAGTACGGATGCTGACGAAACTTCTTCAGATGAAGAAAATGACAGTTCTGACGATCCTTTAGATGATGACATATTACCATCGGGGAATCCATTTTAATGGCAGTCATCAAAATCGCAATTTATCAAAAGAACTTACACAAACGTATTAGCCCAGAGGAAATTTCCAAAATCCAACAATCAAAGGCTCACTTTTTAATTTTACCCGAAGGTTTTCCTCATTTTTTTCAAAGTGAATCACCTGAGAGTGCCACCAAACACGAAAAGGAATACCAAGACCATCTGTTGGAAATTTCTGAAAGTTTTCCTGGTGTGATCCTTGGCGGAAGCCATTATCGTAAAAATGAACAAGGACAATTGGTTTCCGTATTACCTATTGTCCAATCCTTAGTTCTAGTTGACTTTTATGAAAAAAAATCTCCCTCTTCGTTGAACGAACCCGGTGTGACTCCGGGAAAAACGGAATCAATTTTTATAATGGGTGGCCTTCGTTTTGGACTTCTTGTCGGTGAAGATTTAGAAAATAAATCCATTTGGGATGAATTTAAAAAAGAAGATATTGAAATTATATTTTATCTTTCGTCTGCAGATCAAAAACGATCTTACGAAGAAGATTTAACTTTTTTTGAATCTCTTGCAAAAGAAAAATCAGTTCATATCATTCGTGTTTGTGGTCCATCAGAAGGAAAACCTGCAAGAAGTTTATATGCATCACCGTCTGGAATCAATTGGAAAGTTGGAAAAATCGAAGAAGATAAAGATGTATTAAAAACTTTATCTGTAAACGTAATGAGGAGTTATTTGTTATAAATTATCTATTGGGACAAATGGAAAAACACTCTGTCCCAATTTCTTTTGTTATCTAAATGATTCTTTATTTTTTATCTAATTCTTTCCAGTCCATCGTAAAAAGAAGGATCACAATTCCAATAGAGACACAAGAGTCTGCCACATTAAATGCAGGCCAACGATCGAAGAGTAGAAAATTTGGCCACTCAAAGTCTAAAAAGTCTACTACACCAATGAATTCAATACCTGGTTTTTCAGGAGTGAATCCAAATCGAAATCCAACACCTGGAATTTTTACGAAGAATTTATCCAAAAAGTTTCCAAAGGCACCCGCCATCACAAAATTCCATCCCCAGGCATTTCCCAAATCAGCATTTTGCCAACGGTAAAAGATAAGAAATACAATCGCAAAGCCTGTCGCAAATAAAGATGGAAGTGCATTGTCCTGAAAAAGGCCAAATACAAAACCCGTATTGAATGTTAAAGACAATCTGAAAAAATCACCTAACACGGGAATACTTTCATGTGCTACCATTTTTGTTATAATGATATATTTAGATAGTAGATCTAAAAAAAGGCCAACTAGAACAAAGGCCAAGTATCCAGGTTTAAATACGGAAAAAAATGGGGTTTTAGGTAGATTCATAAATTAGAGAAGGTCCGTTTATTTTTGTTTCCAATAACTTAGACTTGATTTGGCTAAAGACCAAAAACTCAGTCCTGATAGTATATAAAATAATATGCTTGGTTCTTTCCAGAATTTTTCCGAATAATACATTCCGAAAAAGAAAAATATCGAACCCAAAGCACCAAAGGTGAATATTTCTTTTAGTCTAAGCTCCTCTTTTCTTGTAGAATCAGGGGTTTGAAATTCTCCCCGATTCCATTTGTATAAAAAATCATTTAATTCTTTGGGTAAAGAAAATAGGCTTGTGATGAATTCTTCTCCTTCGTCTTTCCAAAGTTTTTTTAAGGAACTTCCCTTGAGAACAATTTGAGAAAATGGTTTTTCAGCATAGTCAATCATTGAGCGAGTTGGGTCAAGGTAGGATGAATTTCCAAGCAACAGAGCAAGGACCCGGTGCAGGCTAAGGAAATTTGGTGGTAATTTGAGACTGGAAAGTAGACGTTTTAAACTCACCTGAATTTCTTTTAAAAAACGAAGGTCTTCGGCTGGCCTTAGTGTATCCAGCCCAATATTTCTAAAATGATCTGTGGATTCTAAAATGCGATTGAGTTTCTCTAGGGAATATTTAACAATCTGAATTAATTCTTCTTTTGATAATGATTCTGTAACAGCACCTAATTCGAATAAGGATTCGGTGATTAAGTGATAGTCTTTTCGCATAGCCCCAATTAAAATTCTTTCTAAAATTCGTGTTTCCTCTTCGGAAATGGATTGTACTGCGCCGAAGTCGATAAAACAAAGTTCACCTGATTCCATAAAAATTAAATTCCCTGGATGTGGATCGGCGTGAAAAAAACGATATTCAAATATCATTAAGATATACGCACGAACTAGTTTTTCTAAATTCGGATTCTTTTTTGTATGAGGTTCGAATGGATTTAGTTCATAGATTTTTTTCCCCTCTACAAACTCGGTTACTAGTGTATGTTTATTACATAGTTCATCAATTGGATTTGGAAAATAAAAATCTTTTTCCAACGCAAACAATTGTTTTGTATATTTTAGGTTTTTAAGTTCACTCCGAAGGTCAAGTTCAGAACGAATCATTGTGTTTAATTGTTCGTTTACTTCTTTTGCTGAAACTTTAAATACAAACCGATCAATGAGCCAAATGATCCGAGAAATCGTTTTTAAGTCACGAATGGCATCTTCTTCGATTTTAGGGTAAAGAGTTTTGATGGCAACTTTTTTATCGTTATAATAACCTATATGAACTTGGGCTGTGGAGGCACTTGCATAAGAAGTTTTATCCAAATCGGTAAAAATTTCCTCCATGGATTTTCCATAATCGCTTAACCAGCGCTTATTGATCTCTTGAAATTCTCGGGGCGGAATTTTGTCCTGCAAATCTTGGAGTTCCCATAAAAATTCTTCCGGTAAAACATGAAATAAATTACTGATAAATTGCCCAATTTTAATGTAAACTCCTCCCATTTGGAAAAATAAATTTTTTGTTTCCTTTCCCTTTCTTCTAAGAAACTGAATTCGAATGGATTCGTATTTACTTTGTGATGTAAATTTTTTTTTGATTTTGGCTAAAATGAGATACTGTAACCAAGTTTTGATCACAAATAGATAAATAGAAGCAGACCGATTTTTTTTTGTGTTCATGGTTTTCGCCTATAAATTGATTCTATCAAGTGTAAAATCTCGATATTATCCGAAAGTGTACCTTCCATTGTTTGTTTTCTGCCTTGAATCACTCGGAAAATTTCATCATAAATTCCAATAAACGCATTCGATGTTTCTGGTTTGGGGAAATGTTTGGGAACAAATGGAACCAAACTACGAAAGTCTTGGTATAACTTGGAAGGTTCCGATTGGTAAAAAGAAAATCCATCGTTTGAACAAATGATTCGATTTGTATCTGTATGAATGTCTAACTCAAACTGGAAGTAATCTCGTTCGCCAGAAACATCTAAAAACACTTCCACTCCGGACTGGTTTTGAAACCATGCAAGGGCTCGAGATTCCACTGTATTTTTTTTTGGTTTTTCTAACTTGGAATGGATTAATTTTGGATTCTCAACCAACCAATGGATAAGATCAACTGCATGTGTTCCGTCGTGAAGTAACGGGCCGCCACCTAACTTCGAAAAGGCAAGCCCAGGGTTTTTTGCAGAAGTAAAAACCGATGCTCGAATGGATTTTAGGTTTCCAAAAACTCCTTTTGTTAGTTGGTTTTTCACAAACTGGTAACTAGGATGGTAACGCCTTTCGTGATTGATCCAAATTCTCGTTTTGTGTTTTTTTGCGTATTTTTGAATCCTCTTTGCGCCTTCTTCGGAAAGTGCCACGGGTTTTTCAATGAGTAAATTAGGAATTCCCGATTGGATGCAGTGGATGGCCCATTCTTCGTGATAGGCACTCGGCGTAGAGATTACAGCCAATTCGATAGGGCTAGGGAGGGAAGTTTTTTGTGGGTCCCTTGCAACTAACATTGCATCCGCATTCCATTGGGATTGGAAAATTTGGCATCTTTTTGGATCAGAATCGTATCCTTGGAGAAATTCAAATCGGTCTCTTCCCCAATCCGATTGTAGGACACCCATATGGGTGCAAGGTTTTTTACGAAAAGGATCCCTTTCCAAACCGGAACAAATCCGTCCTAGACCGATCAGGATGGTTTTGATTTTGGATCGTTTCATTTATCTTTTTCTTCCAAATCTTTCTTTCTGAAAGAAACTGGCGTAGAAGCTATGATCGCACCATTTGAATATTCCCTGTCAACTATTCTAAGTTTGTTTTCCAAAGACTTACATTGGGACCGAACAGAAAATCCTACTTTTCAATGGATCACCACCTCTTCTGCTGAATCAAAAAAAAGAACTTTATTTGTTCCTTTGCGAGGCACAAGAGATGGGCATGATTTCATCCCTGATGCCTTAGCCAAGGGAGCATCGGCTTTCCTCTGTGAAAAAAATCATCCCATTCTAAATACCCTTTCTTTGGCAGACAAATCAAGAGCCATTCTCGTTCCAGATTGTTTAGCGGCTCTGGGGAAACTGGCCAATTATCATAGAAATCGATTCCAAACTATTGTTCTTGCAGTCACGGGTTCCTCAGGAAAAACGACTACAAAGGATTTGTTAGGTGGTCTATTTGGTTTTTTAAAACTAAAAACTCTGGTAGTTACGGAAAAAAATTATAATAACGAAATTGGGTTACCATTTACTTTATTTCGTATTACAGAAAAAACGCGAATGGTCATTTGTGAGCTTGGAATGAACCATAGAGGAGAAATTGCCAGACTTTCCAAAATTGCAGAACCAACACATGCACTTATAACCAATATAGGATCCGCTCATATTCAAAATCTAAAATTGAGGGAAACTATAGCAGAAGAAAAGATTGATATCATTCAGGGGATGCGTCCCAATTCGATATTATTTGTCCCGGATGATTTGAATTTTTTAAATCGTGCTAAACAAAGGACGAAGAATGGGAAAACCAAACTTATTATTTGGAAGCACCAATCCAATCCAAACTTAAAAATCATACAAGTAAAACCAAATGGATTTACCTTGGAATGGAAAGGAAAACAAGCAGAATGGAAACTGCCTGGTGAAAAACTACTAAGTAATGTTCGCGGAATGGTGGAAGTCGGAACACATTTTCAAATTGACCCAGACCAAATCATAAAAACGATCCGAAACTACAAAAGTCCAGACAAACGGTTGAATATCAATCGAGGTTATTATACGATCATCGATGATTGTTATAATGCAAATCCGGAATCAATGTTATCTAGCATTGGTGCAGCCAACCAGTTTGCAGAGAATAAAAACATTGTTTGGATCCTCGGATCAATGAAAGAACTTGGAAAGTTTTCAAAATACTACCATGAGGAAGTAGGAAAAGAAATTCATAGAATTGGCAAGGGAATCTTACTTGGGTTTGGTGAGGAAACAAAACCAATGGTTAAAAAAGTTCCTGGATCTCTGTGTTTTGTTGATATTGAGGAGCTCATTCAGTTTGTAAAATCGAATGTCCCTAAAAAATCTGTTTTACTAGTGAAAGGTTCCAGATCGATGAAAATGGAACGAATTGTCATGGCCTTAGAAACATTTAAGGGTTGATACAGAATTGGCTTTTCCTAGATTACACGTATGCCTACAAATCTACCTAAAGTAGCTGTGATTATGGGGTCTCATTCCGATTGGGAAACCATGAAAGAAGCTTGCGATATTTTGTCTGAGTTTGGAATTCCTTATGAAAAGGAAATTGTTTCCGCTCACCGTTCTCCAGAACGGATGGTAGAATTTGCTAAATCAGCTAAACAAAATGGGTTCGGTGTGATTATCGCTGGTGCGGGAGGAGCTGCGCATTTGCCAGGAATGACAGCCTCTTTAACCACTTTACCAGTATTAGGTGTTCCAATTCAATCAAAAGCTTTGAACGGAATGGATAGTCTTTTGTCAATTGTGCAGATGCCCAAAGGTGTTCCTGTTGGTACTCTTGCCATCGGTACCAGTGGAGCTGCGAATGCAGGTATACTTGCAGTAAGGATCCTTTCTCTTATCGATCAAACCTTAAATTCAAAGTTAGAATCCTATGCGGAAACGAATCGCAAAACTGCGCTTTCGAAAAATGACCAACTTATCTAAAGAGAATCAAATATGAAAATTGGTGTTTTGGGATCAGGACAATTGGGCCAAATGATGTGTTTAGAAGCACTTCCTCTTGGTTATGATTTTTTTTGTTATTCTCCTGACAAAGAATCTCCTTGTGAACGTGTGGGAGCCCTGTCTACCGTTGCTTCTTATGAATCGCTTACTGACTTAAAAGAATTTTTATCTCATATAAATGTTCTTAGTTTTGAATTTGAAAACATACCGAAATCGACTTTGGAATTTCTGGAATCGGAAGCAAAACGAACGTTAATTTTTCCACCTCCAAAAGCTCTTATGATCGCCCAAGATCGGTACTTAGAAAAATCTCATTTTAGAAAACTAGGATTCCGAACTGCCGAGTTTTTTCATTTAACCAGAGAAAGTTCCAATTTAGAAATTAAAATAAGTTTTCCTTGGATTATCAAAACCCTACGTTTTGGATATGATGGAAAAGGACAGGTTAAAGTTCAGGATCTAATCCAATACAAAAAGTTTTTAGAGACCGCATTTCCAAGCGGGAATGAAGAATATTTAATTGAAGAAGTGATTCCCTTCCAAAAGGAAATAAGTATCATTCTGACTCGATTTCAAAATGGTGAAATTGTTTGTTATGGTGCTGTTGAAAATGAACACAAAAATCATATTTTAGACCTGTCGATATATCCTGCAAGAATTCCTACTGGATTGAATTTAGAAGCGATTCAAATGGCATCTAAATTGGCTGAATCCCTTGGTTACATTGGTACCTTGGGTGTGGAATTCTTTTTGAAAGACAACCAATTATATTTAAATGAATTTGCACCTAGACCGCATAACACAGGTCACTTTACACAAGATTGCCAAAGTTTTTCTCAATTCCATTTACATGTATCGGCAATTACAGGAAACCTTCCTCCAACGGACGTTAGACCAAAACCTACACTAATGAAAAATATTTTAGGAAATGAATATGAGGAAAGTCTTAGAATTGTTCGTACACTTTTAAAAGATGATAGATACCAATTGCACCTTTATGGAAAAAAGGATGCCAAAATTGGAAGAAAAATGGGTCATTTGAATTTCAAAGGAAATTTAGAGGAAGTAAACCCACTATTTCATGATTTATAAATTAGAGTTTTTGTTTTAGTAAGGTAAGTCCCCAATCTCGAACGTTTCCTGCACCTAAACAAAGTAAAATATCTCCTTTATGTAATTTTTGTTTGATCCATACTAAATCGGGTTCGATTTCTCCACTTAGGAATTTTGTTTTTTCAGGTTCTAAAAGTGGTAAAAATGATTGGTGAGTTATTCCAGGAATCGCCAATTCACCAGCTGGATAAATAGGAAGTATAAAAAGAATTTCTGAGCCTGACAGTGATTTGGCTAAATCTTCTAGCAGCAACTGGGTTCTAGTATAACGATGCGGTTGAAAAAGAACCACAAGCCGACCATTTGATTTTAATTGATTTTTTAAAGAACGAATTACCATTTCAATTTCTGTTGGATGGTGGCCATAGTCATCCATAATTGTAACATCGTTCCAAGTTCCCAATGTTTCTTGCCTTCGTTTGACTCCAATGTATCTCGAAAGTATTTCTGCGGAAGTCTTTGGTGAAACCCCTGCTACAAAGGCAGCAGTTAAGGCTACAAGACCATTTGTAAGATAGTGAACCCCAGGAAATGGAAGTTCTAAAAAGCATGTTTCTAAATTTGGAAATTGAAATTCTAAAACATTATCTCTGATTTCATAAGTCACAGGCACTAATTGGTTTCCAAGTTTTGATTCGAGCGCCCGGTACCATTCAGATTGAATTTCATTAGAACCCAAACAAAGATAGAGCGAAAAATTAGGATGAAACGAATTTTCCTTTGTTTTATGTAACAGAACTTCGCGTATCCCTGGATCATCCGCAAATAACACAAGGTCGCCTGCTGTATTAAATGCCATATATTCAAAAAATGCTTCTTCTAACCGATTTCTAGTTTTGTAATAATCTAAGTGGTCATTGTCAATATTTGTTAAAAGGCGAATGGATGCTTTGTGTTTTAAGAAACTACCATCCGATTCATCTGATTCATAAACTGCAAAAACACCTTTCCCGATTTTTCCCCCTCTTCTTTCGAGAAGGCTCGTATCTCCTCCAATCATAATAGTAGGATCCATTCCTTGTTCAGAGAGGATTTGTGAGACCATTGTCGTGGTTGAAGTTTTACCGTGACTGCCAGCTACCGATATAGATTTCTGACCAGAAACGAGTAAGTGCATAAATTCAGATCTATGTTTGAGGGCGATTTTTTTTTGTTTTATTTCATCAAACACTTGTTTATGTTTTTCGTTGATTGCTGAACTATAAACCACCATTTCTATTCCATCTAGCGGAATATTAGAAATATCATTTTGAATGGATGCACCTCGCTCTTCTAAATAAGCAGTGGTGTCTGTTTTTTTCTGATCATATCCGAAGACAGGAAGATTTAAATCGAGAGCCATATGAGCAAGACTCGACATCCCACTCCCACCAATTCCTAAAAATAAAATCGGACCTTTCATATGTGAGATACTTTAGTTATGATCTGTAAAAAAATAAGAAACGGTTTGGTAGGCTGCATTCACGTTGGAAAGTGCTAAAGATACATGGCCCATCTCTCGAAGGGTTTCCGAATGGTTTTTCCACTCTAGTAAAATTTGAACAAGTCTAGTTGGGTCATCTGAAGTAGAATGAATGGTCACACCAGCCCCTTGGGATTCTATATAATTTGCATTTTCTTTTTGGTGGTTGTCTGCTGCAAAGGGATAAGGAATGAGAATCATAGGCAATCCGAAAACCAAACATTCTGCAAGAACTCCAGCACCGGATCTTGCTACAACAATGTTTGCCCATTCATAATTTGGTTTCATATCATTGGCATAAGAAATGATTTCGGCATCACCCACTGATTTCGATTTTGTTTCTTCATAAAGAGAAGTTCCGGTAAGTAATCTGAATTTATATTTAGAAGAAATTTCCTGATTCTCCATCGTTTTCAAAATCATTTGGTTGAGTTGTCTTGCCCCTTGTGATCCACCAAGAACGAGAACATTCACCGTATTCTTTTTTCCTTCATGAAGGTTTTCATTTTGTCTGATATTAAGATGTTCGGGAATAACTCTTCGTCTGACTGGATTGCCAATTGTTTTTCCTTGAATTGCATAACCTGCTGCTAGTGGAAAACTAAAAGCTATTTTTCTGGAAAACTTTGCAAAAATCCGAGTGATTTTACCTGGCACACAATTTTGTTCACATAAATACAATTGTTTACGGAAGAGGATGGCATAAAGGATCGAAGGAAGACTTGAATAACCACCCATTCCAATCACCGCACTGACTTGTAAACGATTGAATAAAAAAATTGTTTTTATAAAAGGAATTATAAATAAAAGAGGATAAACAATCGTCCTTAAACCGCCTAACTGCGGAACATTGTGCCAAAGAACTTCACAAGGAGGATTGAGTAAATCAGGATTGTCTTTGTTGCGGACAAGGGAGTGCAAATACACTGCATCAAAACCAAAAATGGAAAGTTTTTCAGACAAAACTTCAGCCAATGCCACACCTGGAGATATATGACCACCGGTTCCGCCGGCTGCAATTAGAACAGATCCACTCATAATACCAAATTCTCTTTACTCGTGATGTTGGCAAGAATTCCGAATAAGATAAATATTGTAATGAGCGATGATCCTCCATAACTTAAAAAAGGAAGAGAGATTCCCGTGACAGGAACAATCCCTGTCACAACAAAAAGATTCAAAATGGTTTGGAATCCGAATAGGATCAAAATTCCTGATCCCAGAAAGAATCCGAGTTTGTCTTTTGTCCTTTGGAGTAAAAAATAGATCCGTACAAGTAGAAAAATTACAGTCGAAAGAAAAAGTATAAATCCTAGAAATCCAAAATCTTCCACAAAGGATGCCATCACAAAGTCCGTATGGCTATAAGCCAAATAGCGATGTGCGTAACCCGAACCAACAGGCCTACCCAAACTTCCACCATCAAAAAATGCACGAAAACTAGTGACAAGTTGGTGGCCTTCATCAAACCGAAATTTATAAGGATCGAGCCAAATTTCTAAACGTTTTTTTCGGTAACCAACTTGAGTTACGAGAACAACTAATAGCGGTAAAATGGAAGCACCTAAAATAAAAAGTCGTTTCATTGGAAAACCAGCGAGCAAAACGAAAAAAAACAATACAAGAAGTAATTCAACTGTGGTTCCAAATGCTGGTTCAATGACAATGAGAACCAATGTAACAAAAATCAAAAAGACCGATGTAATTTTTTTACGGTCCCATTTTACTTTTTTAAAATCAAAATTATAAAAGAAATAAGAAGAAAAAAGTAAAATACTGATTTTTGAAAACTCAGAAGGTTGGATTTGGATTCCTCCAAATTGAATCCAACGATTGAAACTTCGTCCATAACTTGTTCCAACAGATTTCCCGATTCCAGGAATAAAAACAGAAATCAGAAGTAACAAACTTAAAACTGAAAATAAAAAAGACCACCTAACGAGAAATTGATATGGTATCTGACTAAAAACTAAAAATGAAAAAATCCCAAGGGTTCCCCAAAGTAATTGTTTGTTCAGGTAATAATTTGGATCAGAAAATTCACGTTCAGCAGGTATGACCGAAGCGCTGTACATAATGACAATTCCTGTACCAAATAGAATGAAAATTCCATACAATACCGGACCATCAAACCTCGAAGTTCCAAAGCGAAAGAGGTTTTGTAATGACCGGAAGATTTGCATTATTGGATTTTAAGTGTGGACAAAGTGATGATCGCAAGTATGATCCCTATGATCCAAAACCGAATCACCACTTTTTCTTCTGACCATCCAGACAATTCAAAATGATGGTGTAAGGGTGCCATCTTAAAGATTCTTTTTCCCGTGAGTTTAAAGGAAGCTACTTGCAAAATCACACTCACTGCTTCCGCAACAAAAATTCCTCCGAGGATCACAAGTAGGATTTCTTTTTTAAGCATAATGGCAACAAGACCAAGTGTGGAACCTAAAAATAAAGATCCGGTGTCACCCATAAACACTTGGGCCGGATGACAATTGAACCATAAAAAACCAAGAAGAGCACCCGATAGTCCAGCAAGAAACACAGAGTATTCATGTGATCCAGGCAAATAAGGTATGTGAAGGTAATTGGCAGCGGAAGGTGTTCCCGATACATAGGAAATCAAGGCGAAAGTTGCAGTAGCAATGACAACCGTTCCTGAGGCAAGGCCATCTAAACCATCTGTTAAATTTACAGCATGAGAACTTCCAATGAGTACGATGATCGCAAATGGCACTGCTAAAAATCCTAAATTCCAGACAGGTCCTTTCACAAAAGGCAAAAATAAATCAGTAATCGTAAATACAATTCCTTTGGTAGGTACTGTGTTGGATTTGCCTGTAAAATAAAAATAGAGAGTTGTGATGGATACAGCAAAGAAGATGGTAACTAAAAATTTGGTTCTTGCTCGCATTCCCCCTTTGATTTTTTTTACAGACTTCATATAATCATCAGTAAATCCAAGTCCGGCAAATAAAATGGCAGACACAAGAAGTAACAAAACGTTATGATTGGAAAGATTCCCCCATAACAGAGTAGAGATGGTCAGAGATAAAATCATAATAAGACCTCCCATTGTAGGAGTTCCCGATTTCGCTGCATGTGATTGTGGCCCATCGTTTCGAACTGATTCTCGAAATTTCAAAGAAAGAAGGAAAGAAATCAGTGCTTTCCCAAACAGAAAGGTAATAAACATGGATGTAAGACCTGCCATCATCGCGCGAAGGGTTACATAACTAAAAACTCTAAGGAAACCATAATCGTTTCCAAACGATTCATAAATCCACTGGAACATTCTATTTCCCCTATCGACCTAATTCTAAGTTTTGAAAAGCATTCTCTATCTCTTCAAAATCGATAAATTTCGTTTTTTCTTTTCCGATGATTTGGTAAGTTTCATGACCTTTTCCAGCCACAACCAAAATTCCATCCCGTTCGAGTAAACTCACTGCGCGTTTGATTGCCATTCTTCGATCAGTTATTTTTTCATACCTTTGAAAACCCCTAGAAAAACCAGATTCAATTTCATCTAAAATGACTTCTGGCGATTCTGTTCTTGGGTTATCAGAAGTAAGAATGACTAGGTCCGCAAGGTTCTCTGCAATTTTTGCCATTTGCGGACGTTTGGTCCGGTCTCTGTCTCCACCACATCCAAACAAACAAATAATTTGTTTTGGAGCAATTTCTACGCAGCTTTTCAGAATATTTTCTAGGGCATCCGGAGTATGAGCATAATCCACAACTGCAATTCGGGAACGATCTGGAAAAGGAACAACATGGAATCGCCCAGGAACTGTTGGAATTTTTTCCAAACAAGAGATCACCTCATCCCAAGGAAAACCCAACTCATAAGCAATGGCCAATGCAAAAGAAGTGTTAAAAACGTTAAAATTACCAAGTAGGTTTGTTCTTATTTTACGAACTTCAATGAATGGAAGGTTTTTCGCTTTTTTATGAAAGCGGTACTCGCTACCAAGTAACGAAAGTTTTGTGTTTGAGTAATTAAACTCACCAGCTTTTCCGAGTAAATAAATTGGAGATTTTAATTTTGCTTCGGAAATTCTTTTTACCATTGCCTGACCAAAAGAAACATCTGAAGCCACAAGTCCAAATTTGTTTTTTACTGAGGACTGCTCCAAAAGTTGAAAGATTTTAAATTTACTCTCAAAATAATCTTCCATTGATGTATGAAAATCTAAATGGTCTTGTGTTAAATTTGTAAAGCCAGCGCAAGTGATCTCAAGGCCCGCCACACGTCCTAGCTTTAATCCATGGCTACTCATTTCCATAAAGACATATTCAATACCTTCTTCTAACATCTGTTTGAGAAGAAGATTCAAGGATGATGCATCTGGCGTTGTGTATCCCGATTCTAAAATACGATCCATAATTTGGATTTGGACTGTACCAATGAGGGCGGCATTTTTTCCTATCTTTCTCGCAAGGTGAAAAAGAATAAAGGTTAAGGAAGTTTTCCCGTTCGTTCCTGTAATTGCCACAAGTTTCATTTTTTTTGCTGGGTTCCCGGCAAGTAAACATGCAGTTTTCCCATGAGCTTCCCCAACTGGCTCTTCGGTCTCAAGGATGACGGGAAAAGAATCTAATGTTTTTAACTTTAAATGGCGTTTGGAAACAACGACAACTTCAGATCCAAGTTCGCGAGCCATCTTTAAGAAGGATTCTTGTTTTTCGGCATTATCTTCGGGTAAGACAAAAATATCGCGGGATTTTAGCTTGCGACTATCTGCCCAAATATAATCTACTTCCGTAGAATTATCCCCTTTGATGAGTTTTAATTCAGGGATTCGTTTGATAATTTCTGATACTTTCATTATTTTTGGGTGGTTGCTTTGTCAGGAATAGGCGGAAGTTCTATGGTCACTGTACGATTGCCTAAACTGATAGGAAGAAACTGGTAAGTCCTTCGGTAAAGTGTTTCAATACGTTCTGCAGAGGTATAGGAAACAATTCCAATTTTCAATTCATCGTTTTTACGTTTTAATTCTTCTTTCGTGGATGTTCGATCATGGATTTGCCTGGTGAGTCTTGCTTTTTCCAATCCTTGCCAAACATTTGAATAAAAAAATAAAAGAAACGGCAAAAGAACCACCAAGGCTTTCAGAGGCGAAACAAAATCGACAAACAGTTCTGAAATATTTTTAAATTTTCCTGTCATCGTTCCCATCTCTTATTTAATATCGGATTTATCTTTTGAAGACCTCTTAATTTTGCTGACCTCGATGCTCTATTTTCTTTGATTTCAGAATCAGTAGGTAGAATTGGTTTTTTTGTTAAAATTTCAAAATGATCGGTTGTTTTGAGATCGCGGAAAGTCCATTTGACAATTCTGTCTTCTAAAGAGTGAAATGATATACAGGCAAGGACACCGCCAACTTTTAAACATTCAGAAAGGGAACGAATGCCCTTTTCAGCGTGTAACAGTTCTTCATTTACCTCAATCCTCAAGGCTTGAAATATCTTTGTTGCAGGATGTGATTCCTTAGGCCAAAATTTTCTTGGGATGGATGCTTCTACAAGTTTCACTAAGTCTGTATTGGTTTCGAATTTTTTTTTATGCCTCGACTGTACGATGTTATTGGCTACTTTCAAAGCCCAACGTTCTTCTCCATATTCCCAAAACACTTTTTTTAAATGTAAAACAGTACTATAATTCACAACATCCGCTGCCGTTTTTTGTCCGACTTGTGGTTCGAGACGCATATCCAAAGGTTCTTCGTTTTTAAAGGTAAATCCACGACCTGAATGGAGAAAATGAAAGAGAGAGACTCCTAAATCAACCAAGGCTCCGTCAAGGCCAGGGCAATCTAAAGAATCCAAGAAATCTTTATCTACTTCAGAGAAATTCATTTGAAAGGCAAATACTCGATCGAGGGAACCAATTACCGATTGGATTTCCTTTTTTGCTCGCTCAAGCATCACGGCATCACGATCGATGAGAATGAGCTTTGCCTTGGGGAATGTTTGTAAAATGAGTTTGGAATGACCACCTTCACCAGCCGTCCCATCTAGGAACCATTGGGGTTCGGTGACTTCTGATTTTTGTAGCAAATCAATGACTTCTCTAGGAAGTACGGGAATATGAGGCGATTCTGACACTGTTACTTTCTTACTGTATACTTGTCAAAATCCTTGCAATCCTTTAATCCTTCGGGGAGATTGAAAGTACAAATGAGTTCCTATGAAGAACATTCTCTCAGAAAAAACCTGTTCAGCATAGGAAAACTGGGTTATGCCAAAGGGGACAGACCCAATGTCGACTGCATCCTTTGTGGGGTTCGAGATAAAGACGAAATTGTTCCTAATTTGACCATTGCCGAAACTGAACTTTCAATCGTTTCAGTGAATCTTTTTCCCTACAATCCGGGGCATATCATTATTTTTCCCAAACGTCATATCATCCATTACTTGGAACTTACTGAAGAAGAAGCCTTGGACATCCACAAGTTGACTCAAAAAACAATGAGAATTCTGGAAAAACAATGGAAGGTGCAAGGGTTTAATATTGGTTATAATTTGGGAAAAAATAGTGGTGGATCCATCCCCCATATTCATGAACACATAGTTCCCAGATTTCCCAACGAGGCGGGTTTTTTAGATGTACTTTCCAATACTAGGATAGTCATCTATGAGCCTTACCAAATGTGGGATGATCTAAAAAAAATCTGGGCTAATGAATCAGAAACAATCTAATCTTTCTTTTGGTAGATGGTATGTCCCAAAAACTTAAAACTATCAGAAATCCCAAACATAGTTTCTGAGTGACCTAAAATCAAATAACCTTTCGGTTTCAAACTGGCCTCAAAGTTTTGAAACAATGTTTTTTGAGTTGGTTTGTCAAAATAAATGACTACGTTTCTACAAAAGATTAAATCCAGTTTTTCAGTGATAGGAAATGGAAAATGCAAAAGATTGATTTGTTTAAAGTCGATCAAAGCTTTTAAATGTGGTTTTGCTTCATAATAAACATGATCTTTTTCAATCGTTTTGTTAAAATGTTTTGCTTTGACTGCATCTGAAACCGGCTCTAAACGATCATCTCTATACAAACCTTTTTTGGCTGTAGCAATAACTTGAGTATCAATATCTGATGCGTAAATTTTGCAATTCCAACCAGGTTTTGTATGAAAGTAGTCATAAACAGTGATAGCAATGGAATATGGTTCCTCACCTGTAGAAGATGCAGAGCACCAAATACGAAGAGATTTTGATCCCCCAGTGGCGACCGCTTGTTCCAAAGCAGGAAAGTATTGGTTTTTTAAAAATTCAAAATGATGGTTTTCGCGGAAAAAATCAGTTTTGTTAGTTGTAATGCGATTGATGAGTTCCTGCATTTCCTCCATCGCAAACTTTGGATCAAGTTTTAATTTGGCAACGTAGTTCTCAAAACTTGTGATTCCTAGGGTTCGGAGTCTTGCGTTGAGTCTGGACTGGACCATGATTTTTTTATGTGGTGCTAAAAAAATCCCAGCCTGTTTGTACACTAAATTTTTAATGAATTCAAATTCTGTATCACCGATTGTGTTTAAAGATGTTCGAAAGTCCAATTTGCCCTCGTAAGTGATTCGACACGTTTTTCTCGTTCTGACAAGTTGTTTTTTAGAAGGGAAATTAGATAATGAAAATTGGCATCGTAAAACACCTGAATGCCCGCCCCCTAACCCTCTATTTCGAGAGAACTTCCGGATATCTACCAGTTTATGAAAACCCCAGTGTCCTCATTGAACTCTTAAAACAAGGGGAATTAGACTGTGCTCTTGTCTCTTCGATCGAATGCGAAAGAAACCACGAAACTCTAGATTACACAAAAGTGGTGGGTGTCTGTGCAAGGGATGTAGTTCGTTCCGTTTTATTCTTTCGACACGAAAAAGACGCCGGAATGCCCAAGGTTGTTTATACGGATAAGGGTTCTCGGTCGAGTGTCGCTCTGTTACAATGTTTACTTTTTCGTGAATTCGGTAAACTAGTAGAAGTGATTCCCACACCTGCTGCTGAAATTTCTCAAATGATGTTAGACGGGAAAGGGTCTCATCTATTATTTGGTGACCATGCTTTGTTACAGACACCAGTGCCCGGTTACCAAGTTGTGGACCTCGCAGAATGGTGGAATCAATCTACTGGACTATATTTTTGTTTTGCCTTTTGGGCCTTTCCTAAGGGAAAAGTTTGGGATGACCGACTTTTTTTAACGGCATTGGAATATGGCCTTAAAGAATTAGATTCCATCATTAAAGAAGAGAAACGATTGCCAATTGCGGTGACCGATCGTTATCTCAAACAAGAGTTACACTATATACCTGAACAAAAAAATTTGGATGGTTTTGATTTATTTATCAAAACTGCAAAAGAACTAAAGTTAGTCTAAAAAAATCGAATTTTATATTCCCAAGTTTTTGATTCAGGATTTTCCAAAGTTTCTTGTAAAGGGATTTGATAAGTTAAATTTCCTAGACCAATAAAACCTCTGTTCGAACTACATTCAGAATCTTTTGGAAATAAAACTTTGAATTGAATTTTTCCTTCTTTCAAGAGTCTGGAAGTTTCGGAAATAATCTTTTTTTCGCCGGCACTCGTCTCAAGAATTGCGTTGTCTGTTAGGTTAGGAAAGTCTCGTTTCACAGTAATTGATTTTGGTTTTGATTTAATGGAAAATGTTCCAATTAAAACACCTTCTAAATGTAAAGGGTCTTCAAAATCAAGTTTGTAGGAAACCTTTCCCTTCCGTTTGAAATACATATCACTTGTTTCTGATTTTTCTAGTTCTCGGAAGGTAAAATCTCTCACCTGAAGGTTGTTATTCGATTTTTTTTTGACAGAATTGATGATTTCTTCTTTGGAGGTTGGTAAAAATTTAATCAGGGAATCGTTGGAATCCCTTTTTAGAGGAACGGTATAAGCGATTTCTACTGTACCAGAACTGAGTTTTCGAAAGAGAATGGTCTCTTCATATTCGAAACAACCGACAAAGAATAAAATGAGGAGAAGAGGAAAACGAAACACACCCTAGGCTTCCCATTTAGAAAGCCTAGGGTCAAGGACTATTTAGAAACGGGGTAAGCCTCGTTTCCGTGTTCTAAAATATCCAATCCCAATAACTCCTCTTCTTCTGAAACCCGGAGTCCAATGGTTTTTTTGATTATATAAAACATGAGAAAACTTGTTGGGAAGGCCCAGAGAAAGGCTGTCGCCACGCCAATTGCCTGTGCTGCAAACTGTGCAAATCCTGCGCCGGAAAACAATCCGGTGTCCAAGCTAAATAATCCAACTGCCAGTGTCCCCCAAGCGCCACAAACTCCATGAACAGAAACCGCACCCACTGGATCATCTATTTTGATTTTATCCAAGAAAAGAACTGAGACAATCACAAGAACTCCTGCCACGGCACCAATACAAATGGCACCAGAGATACTCACTACATCACAAGGGGCTGTGATGGCCACAAGACCAGCTAGTCCTCCATTTAAGGTTAGACCAATTTCTGGTTTTTTGAAAAGAATCCAAGTGAGAACCATAGCTGCAATCGCACCAGCACAAGCAGCCATATGGGTGACAACCGCAATCCTTGCAAAACTACCGCCTTCGATAGAGGTAGTTGAACCTGGGTTAAATCCAAACCAACCAAACCAAAGAATAAATACTCCAAGGGCTGCCATGGACATATTATGACCTAAGATGGGATAGATTCTTCCATCTGTTTGGAATTTTCCCATCCGAGGACCGACTACAATTGCACCAGCAAGTCCCGCCCAGGCACCGACACTATGGACCACTGTAGATCCGGCAAAGTCATGAAAACCCACTCCTTCGCCTCCACCTAATCCAAGGGATTCTAAAAATCCTGTAGAGATTCCGAGAAGACTCCCCCAAGCAAAAGACCCAAAGATCGGATAAATGAAAGCTGTGATGATGATGGAAAAAACCAAGTATGCTGAGAATTTTGTCCGCTCTGCCATGGCTCCCGAAACGATGGTGGCAGCAGTTGCCGCAAACACAATTTGAAAGATAAAAAAAGTATATTTGGCGGGATCCATACTTCCATCTTCCGCATTGATTAAACTTTCTGCAAAAGAAGGAACTCCCACTCCAAATCCCGTAAGGACTTGAGGGCCAAACATGATCGAAAAACCAACAATCCAATAAGCGATCGCTCCCACTGTTAAATCAGAGAAGTTTTTCATAAGAATGTTCACTGCGTTTTTTGCCCTTGTGAATCCTGCTTCCACATAAGCAAAACCTGCCTGCATAAAAAATACAAGGAAGGCTGCAATACAGGTCCAAACCCAATTCGCTTCTTGTTTTGTCGTTTCTAAGGCAAGTTTTGTTTCCGCTAGGGAAGACTTAATACTTGCCATTTCTTTTGCCAATGTTTCTAGACTCTCTGTGTTGGTTGTAATCTCTTCAGCTCCAAGATTTGAGCCAAATAGAATTACCGTTAAAAATAAAATTACGCTAACTTGTTTCATAAAACTTTCCTTAACCGACTTTTTGCGAGTGTGATTCTAACCTTAAAAGTGAGGTTTTTAATTCCAAACTTTGTGGTGTGTTCTTTACGCCTTGTTGCAATACTTTGATTGCTTTTGGTTTCGCATTTTCTTTCAAATAACATTGCGCAAGTAAGATACTTGCTTTCGCAAAACTATGATCACTAGAAAGTGCCATCTTTAACGCTCGTTTTGCTTCTGAAATCATTCCTGCCTTGTAATAGGCACGTCCCATCATAAAATGGGAGGCTGCTGTATTGTCTCCGGAAGTACGCAAATATTCTTCCAAATACCGAATGGCTTCTTTGTATTTCCCATCCCGATAATACATTTTCCCTAAAAACACCAAGATTTCTTTTAGTGAAGAATCAATACTAAACGCCTTTAGTGCCTGTGCATATGCTTCTTCCATTTTCATTTTAGAATTGGATTGTTTCGCCAATTGTATGTAATGCGAAGCTTCAGGGATAGAATCGCCACAATAGAGAAATAAAAAGCTTAAATCATCACCATTGGGAACGTCACCTTGGTAGGCTCTAAACCGTTCAACAAAAGCTGCTGATAATTTTTTAAGATCAACTTTACCTCGTCCTTCCATTACGAGTTTTTCTCTTTCATCATGTAACCAGGATTGGATTCTTTCGACACCCACCTCATCTTTTAAATGATTTCTTTGTTCACTGAATCCATCTGAAATCAGAAGTAAAAAATCTCCCGGCTCCAAACGGCCTTGTTTTTCTTCGTAATCTATCTTTCTTACAGGAAGAATCCCCAGTGGAACCCCTTTTGTATCATACTGAATAAACGTATCATCAGCCGCTTTGTAATGTAACATCCGTTGGTGGCCTGCATTCACATAACCAAATGTATAGTCACTAAAAATCCGAACCATAAAGGCAGTAAAATATGTGGATTCCGGAAGTTGTTCTCTTAGTTTTTCACCAAGTTCTTCCATAATTTCGGTGAGTCCAAGTCCCGCCATCACCGATCTTCGGAACTGGTGGTGGATGGCCATGGTCACAAGAGCTGCAGGAATTCCATGGCCCGACACATCAATGTTAATCGCCGTAAGTGAATGTCCTTGCCTTACGATATCAACTAGGTCTCCACTCACCTCTGCCATTGGTTCGTAATGACTTGCAAAATAGATTCCATTCCAAGCACTTAAGTCTTGCGGAAGGATTTGGCTTTGGACATTTCGTCCCATTTTTAAATCCCACTCTAACTGATTTAGAACGGCAGCTTCTCTAGCCCTTGCCGTCACAAGTCCTTCGATCAGTCTTACTCCATATAGAGCAAGAGCCAACTGCGAAGTTAACGCTTCTAAAATTTCTAAATCATCGGTGATATAAAAATTTTCACGTTCACTTTCTACTGCGAGTGTTCCGAGAATTTCTTCTTTTTGCATGATCGGAACACACATCACTGATTTTGTAGTTTCACCTTCATCAAAAAAATGCGCAGAACGAGTGAGGTCGTTTACAAGAACGGGTTCTTTGGTTTCAAATACTGCACCGGAATAACCTTCTCCCATCACAAGATTTCTGCGAGGAGGTTCTGTTTCTTTGACAAATTTGACAGGAACGAGAAACTCTCCATCCCAGAGCCGGAGCGTCGTGTTGTCCGATTCGAAGATTTCCTGGCAAATCAGGATGACCTTGGAAAAGAGTTGGTCTTCTCTATCTAAATTAGCAAATTCTTTGGAAATGTAGAGAAGGATTGCAATTTTATCTTTATCTGTTAAACCCCCCACGACCTTGTTTTGTCCGCGGAAGTTGACGAGCATTCGTTTGGAAACTTTGAAATCAACCATATAGGATACCTTTCTCATTTAGATGCAAGTATCGTACCGACAGTGCATCTCGCCTAAAGAAGTCAGATTATCCTATAATTCTCTACAATTTGTATGCAATCACAGCAAATAGAAGGTTCGCTGTTTATGGAAACCATCCAATATGCTCGAAAATTAAGCAAATGGTGTTCTTCATTGGAACTGGATTTGGATTTGTGCTGAGGCA
The DNA here is from genome assembly GCF_002811945.1 of Leptospira harrisiae. Lineage (NCBI taxonomy): Bacteria > Pseudomonadati > Spirochaetota > Leptospiria > Leptospirales > Leptospiraceae > Leptospira > Leptospira harrisiae. The sequence goes on from NZ_NPDX01000001.1 coordinate 1,670,189, forward strand.
CGGGTCTCGGCTCCGTCTCGTTCCGGTACACCAAGACCAGATCTTTGGAATGATATGGCATATAGATACCCTGGTCCCAGTTCCTGCGGAAAGATGGAACCAGCAATTCCTAATGAGGCTGTATAAAATCCTCGCAAACTTGATTCAACACGAAACTCTCTACCAAGTCCTGAAATCAATTGAAGAGTATCTATTTTTCCAACCGCCAAACTAACGTTACCAGCATACATAGTATGAACGGGAAACTGGAGAGAATTTTTCCCACCATTGAGTGAAGAAGATCCTTTTTCGAAAAAAGTTCGATTTACTTCCAGTTGGATATCAATCCAATCGTTCCATCGGTAACCGATTCCCGCTAACAAACGTTCAGGGAGACGTTCCTTTAGTTTTTCTGTCTCTAAATATTTATCAAATCTATATGTTCCTGGAGATTCTAAAATTAATCCCAAACGAAAGTTTCCATATTGGAACGCACTAGATGCAGATACATTCCATGAATAAGAACTATACCCTCCTATTCTTCCGGAAACACCAGGACCTAAATGGAGTGCAAAAGACAAGTAATCATTCCACTTCCAAGTAACAAACCCTTGGAAAGCATAATTCGAATATCTTTCGTCTACAGGAAACGATCTTAAAAAAACAGGTTTGGCACGAACCCCAAAGCCTATTGATTCTGAAAAAGAGAAATATGTGGCTCCTGAAAGGTATAAAGGGGAAGTTTTCGGATTCGCATAACTTACGTTTACGCCTCCGTCCACAAGATGTTTGTTTTGAAAAGTTAGAAAGGCCGAATTTCCATAAACGGTTCCCATGGAATTTGGGCTAACTACCCCGGAAGATGACAATCCTAACAAATAGGCAGAAGGATAAGCAGATTCATAACCAGATACCTGAGCCGATAGTGTTCCCAAAAAACTAGTAGAGAGATAAAGACCAATGACAGGGAAATACCATTTTCTTTTGAAAATCATTTACTGCCATTACTCCAAAGATTTATTGGAAAGAAAAGGGATTTCTGATGACAAAACCACTCTACAAACAATTTCGATCCCCTCAAGGTTGGTATTCTTTTTTATTCCCTGCTGCTTGGGAACATATGGTAGTCGAAGAAATTCCTGCATTTTTCCATCCTGACGGCGGTGGTGCCTTGCAAGTGTATGCCTTCGAATCCAAATTGGAAGATTTTAATGTGGACCAAGAGTTGGAGAACTACTTAAAAATTCACGAAATTGATTATGACGCAGAAAACGTGGCTGTTTTTGAAAACAACGAAGGTTCCTCTATTCGTGCCTGCGAATTTTTAAAAGAAGAAAGAGTTTGGATGGTGTATATGATTGCCAATCAATCTAGAATGCTTCTTATTACTTATAACAGTGACGAAGAAGTGGGTGAAGAACTTTTTCAAATGTTAACTAACATTATTAGCTCGGTTCGGTTTCTGAATTAATTTCTTTCCCCTTTTTTACTTTACAGAAACTAAATTTAGCCTAGTCTCTATCCCACTTGTTAGTGTCGGAATTAGGAGACCATATGAAAAAAATAGGGTACGGAATCGGAGCTGTCATTGTATCGATTCTCCTCATCGTAATCATCGCGTTAGTTTTTGCAGGGAGTTTGATTACTCCCAGTTTTTTAGTCAAACAGATCGAATCATCCATCAATGTAAGGGCTCATGTCGAATCAGTCAACATCAGTCTATTTAATGTTTTGTCTGGAATTGAAATAGAAGGAATCATCCTTGCTCCAAGAGATGAAGTGGCAAACAAAGGCACACCGCTTGACGAAAGAAAATCCAAACCAAAAGGCCTCATCCAACTTGGTAAAGCAGATGTTAAAATTTCCTTTTTAGCACTTCTGACAAAAACTTTAAAAGTAAACAAAATCCTCCTCAAACAACCTAAAATTTCTCTTACGATGAATGAAGATGGAGGAAACAATCTCACCTCTCTTTTTAAAACACCTAAGATAGTAAATGGTGAAAAAAATCCAGCACTCTCTTCAGAAGCCATTGCTGAAAAGAAAAAGGAAGCAGAGGAAGAAGCAAAAGAAAAAGCCAGTGCCCCAGCCTCAGGACCTTTTTCTATAAAAGACATTCCGGTTGCAATCAAGATGGGCCTTGTAGGGATCCAAGAAGGGAATATCCAAGTCAATATGCGAAAAACCGGACAACAAATTCTCATACAAAAATTGGATTTGGAATTAATGGATATTGATATTGATGGCGGAGATTTAAATTCACATAACAGTATTGATGTGAACTTTGATGCTGATGTTACGATCATTGGTAGAAATAAAAAAGAAGCAGCGAAGTTCCTGTTAGAAACAGGTGGAAAAGTGATACCTTTTGTTGTTAAATCTGGCCTTGTGAATCCGAAAGTTAATTATGAAGTCACAATGAAAGAAGACTCATTTATTTCTGGATTTGCTGCTTTTGATGCCATTGCAGGGGAATTACCAGCACTAAACCAAGCAGGGTTAAAATTAGACAAACTTAAAGAGAAAGCAGAACTAAAGAAAGATGTTTCCTTTCATGTTGAATACAGCAATGGAAAAGTAACATTTCTCGACGAACCCACTTTTCCAACAAAAAACTATGACTTACAAATCACCAAAGGATCCTACATCGTCACCACAACAAATTACCATGAAATGAAAATGGGAATGCTTTACGATGAAGATGAATCCAAAAAATCCTTGGCATCGGTAGATGAAAAAATCAAACAAGCAACCAAAGGCCAAGGAGATCCAAAAGTTTTGCGAAATAAAATTGTTGGAAACCTGATCAAAGACGAAAGACTTTTTATTCCGTTTCGAACCTATGGAGACATCCGAAATCCAAATGTAGAACTAGGAGTGGGTTTAGGAACCCTTACTGATCTCATTGGAGGAGCAGTCAAAGAAGTAATCAAAGGGAAAGCGAGTGAAGCATTGAAAAAAATTCCAGGTGCAGGAAATGCACTCAAGGGTTTAGGTTTTTAGGAAAAATTCTTTTACCACATTTTTGATTCGAACATAAAAAAAAGGGACTAAACATTTAGTCCCTTTTTAATTGATTTTGGCAATTAAGTGAATGTTTAAATTCTACTTATCTTCCACTACCAGATCTTTTTCTCATACTTGCATCCAAAACTTTTTTACGAAGACGTAAACTTTGTGGAGTCACTTCCAAAAGTTCATCATCATCTAAAAATTCAATGGATTGTTCCAAAGTGAGTTTCTTTGGTGGAACGAGGCGAATCGCTTCATCCGATCCAGAAGCACGAACGTTTGTGAGTTTTTTCTCACGCACTGGGTTCACTTCTAAGTCAGAATCCCTGCTATTCATTCCAAGGATCATACCTGGGTAAACTGCTACTTGTGGTTCAATGAAAAGATCCCCACGTTCTTGCACTTTCCATAGAGCATAAGCCGTTGATTCCCCTGAGTCCATAGAAATAAGGGCTCCGTTTTTACGGCCAGGAATTTCACCTTTGTATTTATCAAAACGTAGGAAACGGCTAGACATCACCCCTTCACCACGAGTTTCAGAAATAAAATGTCCTCTAAATCCAATGAGACCTCTTGTCGGAATGGTGTATTCCACACGAGTGATTCCTGAAGTATGAGCATCCATTCCAGTGAGCTCCCCTTTACGGCGGTTTAGTTCTTGGATACAAGCTCCCGAGTATTGGTCAGGTAAGTCCATTACGAGTGTTTCGTAAGGTTCAATTTTTTCCCCAAGTTCGTTTTGTTTGATGATTACTTCTGGGCGTGATACTTGGAGTTCGTATCCTTCTCGTCTCATGTTTTCAATGAGGATGGATAAGTGGAGTTCTCCACGTCCTAGAATTTTAAAACGGTCTTTGTCTTCTGTTTCTTCCAAACGAAGTGCTACGTTTGTTTCTAGTTCGCGGTCTAGACGTTCTCTTAAGTTACGAGTAGTAACAAATTTACCTTCTTTTCCAGCAAACGGCGAGTTGTTGACCATAAAGAACATGGAAACTGTTGGCTCTTCTACTTGGATCGCAGGAAGAGGAAGTGGATTTCCAAAATCACAAACTGTATCCCCGATGAACACATCTGGAATTCCAGCCATAGCTACGATATCACCGGATCCCGCTTCATCGATTTCGTAACGAGTAAGACCTTCATAGCCATAAAGCTTTGTGATTTTATAATTTGCAGTGGTTCCATTAGTTTTTGCGAGTGTTACATCCGCACCTTTTCTCATGGTTCCTTGGTAGATTTTACCAATGGCAATACGACCAACGTATTCATTGTAATCAAGTGCAGTGACTTGGAATTGGAGAGCTTTATCACTTTCGTTTTTTACAGCAGCCACATGTTCCAAAACTTTATCCAGAAGTGGTTCAATGTTTGATCCAGGAACTTCTGACAGTTGGTTTACTGCCCAACCTTGTTTTGCAGACGCATAGATGATAGGAAAGTCTAACTGTTCTTCGGTGGCACCGAGGTCACTAAACAAATCAAATACTTTGTCTACTGAAAATCCTGGTCTTGCCCCTTCACGATCCACTTTGTTCACAACAACAATTGGTTTGTGACCAAGTTGGAGTGATTTCCCAAGAACAAACCGAGTTTGTGGCATGGGACCGTCAAATGCATCCACAAGTAAAAGCGTACAGTCTGTCATGGACAGAACTCGTTCCACCTCTCCTCCGAAGTCAGCGTGACCTGGAGTGTCTACGATATTAATGCGAGTGCCTTTGTATTTTACCGAAGTGTTCTTGGCAAGGATCGTAATCCCTTTTTCCTGTTCCAAAGTGTTGGAATCCATGATTCTTTCTCGGTCTTCTTTTGCGGTTACGGCGCCCGTATGGCGAAGGATACAATCTGTTAGTGTCGTCTTACCGTGGTCGACGTGTGCGATGATGGCGATGTTGCGAATTTCCATTGTTTTTACCAGAAATTCTAATCCAGTTAGGCTGTAAATGGGGATTTCAGTTTGACAAGAGGTGCCTATCAGAAATCCTGGTAAGAACTACATTCGAGAAAGAGATTAGGATAGTTATATGTTCGCCATCATTGAACTTGGAGCCAAACAATTTAAAGTGTCTCCTGACCAGGTATTCGTCGCAGAAAAAACAGGAAACTCGGTTGGAAGCACAGTAGAAACGAAAGTCCTACTCCTTTCCGATAACAACAAAGTGAACATTGGTTCCCCAGCATTGTCTGGAGCTAAAGTCACTTTGAAAGTATTAGAAGACTGTAAGGGTGAAAAAATCCACGGTTTTAAATACAAAAAAAGAAAAAACTATAAGAAGTCTTGGGGTCATAGACAACAACTCCAAAAACTCCAAGTAGTTTCCATCAACGGATAATTGATTTATAGTAAGATTTTTAAAGATTTAGGAGGGAAAATCGCAGGAATCCAACTGGAAGGACATTCTCCCAAGGACTTAGGTTCGAAAGGCGAAAACCTTTTGTGTGCAGGAGTCTCCACTCTGGTTCAGAGTGCTCACTCGTATTTGGCATCACAAGACAGTTTGGAATCGGAAGAAAAACGAGACGGATACTTAAGGTTTTTAGTAAAACCGATCCATAGAGATGGCTACCAAAGCTTACTTTCCATGGTCGAGTTTGGATTAAAATCTTTAGAACACTCTCATTCCCAAGCGATTTCCATCCAAGACGAAATAATAAAGGGGTAAACAATGGCTACAAAGAAAGGTGGTGGATCCACAAAGAACGGTCGTGATTCGGTATCGAAAAGACTTGGTGTTAAAGTTTACGGTGGACAATTTGCCATTGCTGGTAATATCATTGTGCGCCAAAGAGGAACTGAATACAAACCGGGGAAAAACGTAGGAATTGGTCGTGACCATACTCTTTACGCACTTGTTGACGGTGTTGTGACTTTCGAACATGTAACTAGAGAAAGACAACAAATCTCCGTTTACCCGAAAGTGTAATCCTCTCATACATTTGAGAGGCAAAACCCGTTTTAGGATCTCCCTTAAACGGGTTTTTTTTTGACCAAAGGAAATTATGAGCGGATTTATCGACGAAGTACCCATTCAAATTCGAGCCGGACACGGAGGGGCAGGTTCTGTCCATTTCCATAAAGAGAAATTTGTCGAGTTTGGAGGACCGGATGGTGGTGACGGAGGCAAAGGTGGGGATGTCATTTTCCTTGCCGAAGGTAGGATGATGACTTTAGAAAACTACCTCCCCGACCGTATGTATGCAGCCCAAAACGGAGAACCTGGACTTGGTCAAAACCGAAATGGAAAAAATGGCGAAGATTTGATTCTTAAAGTTCCAGTAGGAACGCAAATCATTGATTCTGTGACCATGGAACTCATTTACGATTTCAACTACGACGGGGAAAGTTTTACCATAGCGACCGGCGGACGTGGTGGAAAAGGAAATACATTTTTTAAAACGTCAGTCCAACAAGCACCTAGATACAGCCAACCAGGGGAAGAAGGTGGTGAATTTTCTCTAATTTTAGAATTAAAGTTACTCGCAGATATAGGAATTGTTGGTTTACCTAATGCTGGTAAGTCGACCCTACTCGCCAAAATCACACATGCCCATCCAAAAATTGCAGGATATGCTTTTACCACTCTGTCACCTAATCTTGGTGTGGTGCATAGACACGAAGATTTATTTCGTTACACTGTAGCGGATATTCCCGGAATCATTGAAGGTGCGTCCAAAGGTGTAGGCCTTGGGATTAGTTTTTTAAAACACATCGAACGAGTGCAGGGGATTCTATTTTTATTCGATGGTGGAAATTTACAACTCGAGGAAGAATTAGAAATGTTAAGAAGTGAACTTGGGAACTACAACCAGTCTCTTCTGAATAAAAAATTCTTAATTGTCATTAACAAAATGGATATTTGGGATAACGATCCTACCTTTACCGAAGAGATCAAAAAGAATTATTCGAGCTTAGGGGAAATCATTTGTATTTCTGCTGATAAAGAATCCAATTTAGATTACTTACTGGAACGAATCGACAAAGTATTTTTTGAAGACAAAGCAAAGTTAGTTTATGAAAACACGTAAGGATTTTTTAGATTCCATAAAAAAAGCCAAACTGATTGTGATCAAAATCGGAAGTGCTCGTGTTTCCGGTGAAGAATCTAAAATTAATGATTTTTTGTACGATTTAGTCGGTGACATCCGAACACTCCGTGACCAAGGAAAGGAAGTGATTCTTGTTTCCTCTGGTGCCATAGCCCAAGGGAAAAAACTGCTGGTTGACCAAAGTGGGCCTATCTCTTTGCCTAACGGAAAAACCACATTGGCAGAAAAACAGGCGTTTGCTGCTATGGGCCAAAACAAACTTCTCAATCTTTACGAAAGTTTTTTTAGTCGAGTCAATATCCCAATTGCCCAAATTCTTTTTGGAAGAAAGGATTTGAATGAAGAAAAAAGTTTTACCAATTTAAAACAAACCTTTCGCCAACTACTCGATTGGGGAATTTTACCCATCGTAAATGAAAACGATTCTGTCTCCACAGAAGAAATCAATTTAGGTGATAACGATATTCTGTCAGCGATTGTTGCCTCCATTGTAGGGGCTGACCTACTTCTTATTCTCACTGGTGTGGATGGATTCTTAAAAGACCAATCTAAGATTGATTTATTCACTGAAATCACAAAGGAAACAGAAAAATTGGCAACGGGTCCTTCTGGACCTGGAACAGGCGGAATGTTTACTAAAATTAACGCCGCCAAACTTTTGTTACCATATGGTATCAAAACAGGAATTGTGAACGGTGAAAAAAAACATGCGATCGCTAAGTTTTTTGAATTAGAAAACTTTGGTACTTTGATTGCTGACTCCTCCTTATCACACCGAGTTCCCAATGCGTCCGAAATCCAAACTCATTTTTTTTCCTTACCTTCGGAGTGAACTATGGCAGATGAAAATGTAATTTATGCAAAAACCTTGGCCACCAAAGCAAAGTTAGCAAGTAGAGCTTTGAAAGGTCTTACCACTATAGAGAAAAACTCGGTATTGCGGCGGGTGGAAGAACTACTTTTAGAAAATGAATCCGCTATCATCGAGAAAAATAAACTAGATATGCAGAATGGAAAAGAGAAAGATCTGTCCTCTGCGATGATGGACCGCCTTCTCCTTGATTCCAAACGAATTCGAAACATGGCAAAAAGTATTGAGGAAATTCGAAATTTACCAGATCCAGTGGGTGAAGTGGTTCGTGGCACCATTCTGCCTAATGGATTGGAGCTTCTCACAAAACGTGTTCCGATTGGCGTGGTGATGACAATTTTTGAATCAAGGCCCAATGTGATCATTGATATTGCTTCGTTATCTTTCAAATCAGGGAATGCATGTATCCTTCGTGGTGGTTCAGAAGCCTTTCACTCCAATTTAATTCTCTCCTCATTATTCCACCAAGCAATTGAAGAAAAAAAACTACCAGGTGTGACAAAAGACGCTGTGACTTTTGTAGAGAATACAAATAGAGAGGCGATGCTTCCTTTTTTCCAATTGGATGATCTCATTGATGTGGTTGTCCCTCGCGGTGGAGAGGCCCTCATTCGTTTTGTTTCGGAAAATAGTAAAATTCCTGTCATCAAACATGACAAAGGTGTAACAAATTTATACCTATCAGACCAAGCAAATACGGAGATAGTGCTACCGATTCTGATCAATTCAAAAGTACAACGTCCTGGGGTTTGTAATGCTTTGGAAAACCTATTCATCCACAAAGATTATCCGAATATAAAGGATTTATTGGAAAATTTGGAATCAAATGGTGTCCAAATTCTTGGAGATGAATCTATTACCAATCTTTTCCCTTCCGCCAAACTGGCGTCAGAGGAAGACTTTTTTACAGAGTTTTTAGATACTAGGCTTAGCGTTCGGGTTGTATCCTCCGTATCGGAAGCAATGGAAAACATTCGAAAATACAGTTCTGGTCATACGGAATGTATTTTATCCGAAGATATTACAGAAATCCAAACCTTCCAAAAAGAACTAGATAGTGCTGCCATTTTTGTCAACTGTTCCACTCGGTTTCATGATGGTGGTGAGTATGGACTTGGAGCCGAGGTGGGAATATCCACAGGAAAACTCCATGTGCGTGGGCCTATGGGTCTCATCCACCTAACAACAACGACAACGTATGTAACAGGAAGTGGACAAGTCCGCGGCTAAACATGGAAGTTTTGTTTTTTGGAGGAAGTTTCAATCCCCCGCATTTGGGACATCGTCATGTCATTGAAACGATTTCCAAATCCTATCCTAAGGCCCTCCTATATATTTGTCCCAATTTTGTTTCGCCACTCAAAGAAGATGGAAAGGAATTTAGTGCAGAAGTTATTTGGAAACTTTGTATTACGGAATTCGAAGGTTTACTTTCAAAGAATGTGATTCTTTGGGATGAGGAAATCAAAAAACAAAACACAAGTTACACAATAGATAGTTTAAAAACGCTTCAGACACTTTATCCGCATTCGAAAATTTCTCTTGTTATCGGTGAAGACAATTTAGGTTCCTTTGACAAATGGAAATCCTATTTAGAAATTTTATCCATCACGGAAAAAATCATAGTCGTGAGGCGTAATACTCCCTACCCAAAAGATGTTCCCATCCCCATTGTTTTTCCACCTTCAAAAGTAAAAGTTTTATCAAATCCAGTTTTGCCGATCAGCAGTACTGAAATTCGACAGATCATTCAAGGGAACTTCAACACAGAATACCTTCTACCAAAAACAAAGGAATTAGTTTTGAAGTATCTAACCACAACTAATAAGGGTGGTTCTCTATGAATCAAAACCCAAAAGTTAATGTTTCTTTCGATGATTGGATTCTATTTTTTAGAGAAGAAGTTCCGAATCATGTAACGGAAACTCGGTTTGAACATATTTTACGTGTAGCCAACTATGCAGAATCACTGGCAAAAATCCATGGACATCCAAATCCAAAAAAAGCATACATCGCTGGACTTTGTCATGACATCACCAAACAGAAAAAAATGGATATCCATTTGGCACTCTTTACTGAATATTCTTTGGAGGTGGGCGGAATTCCGACCCAGGCTCTTCACGCCTATTCAGCACCTTTATGGTTAAAAAAAGAATATGGATTTTCGGATCCTGAGATTTCCGCTGCAATTTCTTCCCATACCTTAGGAAATTCTTCTCCAACCCTATTGGACAATATTCTGTATGCGGCAGATTTTTTAGGATCTGACTATGCTTTCCGCAGGGATGAACTGCCGCTCTGGGTGGAGAAAACTGAGGAAAATCTGAATTACGGTGTTTTTATGAAAGCCTCACAAACCATTTCCTTTCTTATGGAAAAAAAGGAAGTCATCCATCCTTTTACGTTTCAGACTTACAACCAATCGGCAAATTTGATTAAGGAAACCAAATAGATGTTACGTGAAGCTCCCAAAAAACAACCAATCCCAGCAAAAACTCTTCTCATTGCTGCAGGTTCTTTCTTTTTGATTGCCCTACTATTTTTAGTTTTCAGGTCCAAAGGTGGATTTTCTTTAGATCAAAAGTTTTCCCAAAGCAAACGGCTCCCCATCCTCTTTTCGGTATTAGGGGAAAAAGATGAATATTTATTTTCACTTTATGCGGAATTTTATCCAAGTGAAAAAAAAGCTGCACTTTTCTTTGTAAATCCAAAAACCAGTTTTGATGATGGAGATAAATCACTCAAAGAAAGAGGGAGTTCTGCACCTTCTTATGTGGAATCTGTTTTAGAAGATACTTTAGATTCAAACATTCCATTTAAAATCGTTTGGACAAAACAACAATTTCAAAATTGGATCAATTTACTTGGTGGCCTCAATTTATTTTTTGAACCAAAATCACTTCATATAACCAAAAACTATGCAAGAAACAAACAGACTTATGTTCTAGATGGGGAGGATTGTTTTGATTGGATGAGTTCTCTTGCCGATGAATCAATGATATCGTATATCCGTAGACTGGAGATCCAAGAAACAATCATTTTAACAATCCTTGAAGCCATACATGAAAAAAAGGACTTATTAGGAAAACAAAGAGTCACTTACTTACATAGCCAGATGACAACGAATCTTTCTGCCAAAGAATGGGAAACTTTGATGGATTTTCTGAAAAAAGAAAAAATTCATTTTGGAGTTTCTGAAGTTCCGGGAGAACCGATTGCTCGACCGAAACAGAAAGATGAAATCCTAAAAGCAAATGAAGAAACGGTTAAAGTTGCCTTTCATAAATTTGCAGGTGAACTCAAATCCCTATCATTTAGCGAAGGAGAAAGAGCAAGGATCGAAGTCTTAAATGGAACCCCAAAAAATGGGCTTGCCAGATACGGGAAGGTGCTTCTGAATGATAAGGGTCTGAAAGTTCTCTCCGTTGACAATGCCTGGGATTCTAGTTTTAAATCCAGTATCATCTTAAACCGCTCCGGAAACACACAGTACACTGATCTCATCTCCGATACCTTCCAAGGTCGAAGGGTTTACTTCGCACTAAGAAAAGATTTGGGACTTGATGCCACTGTGATCCTCGGAGAAGATTTTCAAAATTCCAAGGACTAAAATGCCGAATATCAGCGCCGAGACATTAGAACATCTCAAAAAAATCAAACAGACGTTAATTGACAAAAAATGTGAAAATATCCAATTTTTGGATCTTAAAGATGTCCATAGTTATTTATCCTTATTCGTACTCGCCACCGTCAAAACCGAAACCCAAGGTCGGTCTTGTGCAAAAGACATCGATAAATACATGAAACCATTAAAACTCGCCGTCAAAAGACAAAACCTCGCCGATCTTCCAAAAGATGCGACGGGTTGGATTCTTTTGGATTACGGCGAAATCTGTGTTCATATCATGACAGACGAAATGAGAACCTATTATTCGTTAGATCGTCTTTGGGGTGATGCCACTCCTATTGTTGTATAAGAATCAGAGCTTCTTCCAGATTGTCCTTAGGCAATTCACAAGAAAAATTCCGACAGACATAGAATAAAATTCCAGACCCAGCCCCTCTTCCTTTCAGGAGTTCCAATTCTGGAGCAAGAGACTTTGCCTTCGATTCTTCAATGACAAGCCAAACTAAATTAGGAATTTTTAAGGATGCTAATTTTTTGCGAATTGTCTCCACTTCTGTAGGCTCCTTATCTTTATAAACCACAAGGACTTCCTTTGACGGATATTGGAATTTTTGAAAGGCAGAAATCATTGATGGATAACTAAGTGAATTTTGTGAGAGTTCAGGAAGAAAATAAGAAAAAATAGCATTTGCCTTCGTTTCTAAATGATTTCCTCTATATCCAAAAGAATGCAAAAGATAAAACAAATGTAAGATGGTAGAATTACCTGAAGGTTCTACTCCATCATAACCTTCAATGGTTCTGACGATCAAATCTTCGTTCCCGTGATAGGATTCGTAAAAAGGACCTACTTTGGATTCAAAATTGGAAAAAACATATTCCAAAGATTTTTTTCCTTTTTCGTAAGCAAACATATCTTCATCCAATTGAAAGAGTTTGAAAGAAACCCAAATGAATTCTGTGTAATCGGGTAAGGTTCCAAAGTATTTGGCTTCGGTATCCCGAAACCTTCTACGGACGGATCCATCTTCACTCACTAATCTTTCTATGATAAACTGATAGATTCTTTTAGCATCAGTTAAAAACTCAGGTTCGCCTGACACTTCATATGCTGACAATAGAGCTCGGATCCATAGACAATTCCATGAAGTAAGTACCTTGTCATCCCGAAGTGGACGAATTCTTTTGTTTCTTTGGATGAGTAATTTGTCTTTTGCTTCAGAGAGTTGTTTCAAAAAATCAGGTTTGAATTGGATTCCTTCTGCATAAGGATTTTTTCCCTTCCAATACACATTTAAGATGTTCTGATGTTCAAAATTTCCCTCTTCGGTAACATTCCAAAATCCTTGGATTTCTTCTGACGCCACCAGAGATAAAAATTCGGTTTGGTTCCATATGTAAAATTTTCCCTCTTCTCCTTCGGAATCCGCATCTTCGGCACTAGCAATTCCACCAGATTCTAAGGTCATATCACGCCTGATATAATTGACAATTTCCCTGATTACTTCCAAAAAGAATGGTTCCCCAGTGGCTTTATACAATAAAGAAAGCGCTTCGACATAAAGAGAATTATCATACAACATTTTTTCAAAATGAGGAACAAGCCATTCGTGGTCTGTCGCATAACGGCAAATCCCACCACCGACTTGGTCATAAATCCCACCGAACTTCATAGCAAAGGCGGTGTTAAAGGCCATTTCTAAGGCCCGAGGGTCTTTTTTGAGTAAATAAAATTCCGTAAGGAAACTAAGTGCCATACTCGGAGGAAATTTATTAACTGAATTTGTTTTGAATCCAAAAAATACTTTATCGTACACTTGGAGGTAACGTTCAAAGTTTTTATCGATGATGTCTTTTGCTGGAACTGTTCCTTCATTAGGTCTTGTTTCGTTATCACGTAAATACTGTGTCAAATCCGAAGCAGCTGTGACGAGTTCCTCTCTTTGGTTCTTCCATGCCTCGGATACCAAACGGAGAACTTCTTTGAAACTGCGTTTTCCGTAGCGATTTTCGGGAGGAAAGTATGTTCCTCCAAGGATCGGTTCCTTTGTAGGGGTAAGAAACATATTTAAGGGCCAGCCACCTTGGGTTCCCATGGCGTGCAAAGCATCCATATAAATTTTATCAATGTCTGGACGTTCTTCCCTGTCTAACTTGATGCATACAAAATCACGGTTTAAAACTTCCGCTGTGGAATCATCTTCAAAGGATTCCCGTTCCATTACATGGCACCAGTGACAAGTCGAATACCCAATGGACAAAAGAATGATTTTATCTTCTTTTTTAGCCTTTTCGAAGGCTTCTGTTCCCCAGGGAAACCAATCTACGGGATTGTGTGCATGTTGTAACAGATAAGGACTTTTTTCATGAACCAAACGATTCGGTTTTTTCGACAGATTTGCCACAATGTTCTCCCAGAAACTAAGGTTTCTTCACGTAGCTTTTTACATTTTAGGTTGCTTGACAAGATTGATTTTTTCATCTTGTTTCTGTAAGGGGTTTAAGAAGTTTCCATTGAAAAGTCACAATATTTCTACCCCGTATTTTTTTGTAAGTCCTCGAAAGTTGACCAGCTGGTTAATATCTTTTAGTCTTCTGAGTTTCCCCATTTTTGCGGAATCAGACTTTGAAGAGGACGTAAAACGTATGCAGCTTTCCCAGTGGGAAAACGGCAATACCATTCCTGAATCACTCCAATCAGGAAATGGTCCCAAAAAACTACGACTCAGTATTTCCCAAGCCATCGAACAGGTTATTGAGAACAATACGATTGTTCAAAATGCCAAGTTGGAAATTGTCAAAGCAGACAGTCCCGAATGGAAAAATGATTCCAAATACTCGTGGAAAGCACTGGCGAGTATCCAGTCTTCCAAACAACTCTTCCCGAGTAACAGAAACAACATCTTCGCGGGAACAATACGTTCTCAGGATAAAATCTCTGCAGGAATTGAAAAACAATTCAAAACAGGGACCTATTTCAAAACGGAAATCAGCACCATTCGTTATGACGTAAACGCTTTTGAAGATCCAAACTCACAAAGTGGATTTGGAAGTTTATTAGCTGCACCACCAATGTATACAGGTGCTCTTTCTGTAACTTTGTCTCAAGAGTTACTCAAATACGGATTTGGTAAAAATGAAGAAGATAAAACAAAACTTCTAAAAAATCAAACCTTACTTGTTCGCGAAAACTATATCAATATTTTAACCCAACTAGTAGTAAAGATTCTAGTGGATTATTGGTCACTGAGCATCGTGGATTCTCGAATCGCCACGTACGAAAAAGTTTCCAAGAACACAGAAGAAATCAGACGCCTTACTTTACGAAAAACTGGACTTGGTCTTTCAGAAGGTTTCGAAGTCAACCAGTGGAACCAAGCTTTTTTAAGAACACAATCCCTTTTAGAAAAAGCAAAAGTAGACCGAATTGAAGCGGAAAGAAACTTAGTTCGAATTCTAAACGTAGACACTGGATCATCGATCGAAGGGGTAACTGATTTAAGTGAAACATTACCAACAGGGATCAATCTGAAAGCTGATAAAGAATATGCTCTTTCTAGAAGGACAGATTATCTTATTTTAAAGCGAGAAAGAGAAATAGCAAAACTTGCATTAAATACAGCACTTGCAGAAGATGACCCGTCTTTACTTGCTACTTTTTCTTATAGTTCGATTGGACAGAATTTCATTTCTCCTCAGGAAAATTTCATTGCACGCCAAAGAGGAATCACTTCGTTCAATCACCCACAGATCCTTGCTGAATTAAAAATGTCTTATCCACTTTGGGATTTAGGTATCAAAGCAGGGATTCGAGATGCAGAGACAAATCTGAAAGTCAACGAAATGAAGATCCAAAATCTGGAACAGGAAATTTCACAAGAAATTGACAATCGTTACGAAGCAGTAGTATCGAGCCATGCACTTCTAAAAGATTTAATAAAATCCAGAAAGGAAACAGAAATCTTTTATAATGGATTGATTGAACGATTTCGCCAAGGACGTTATACCGCAGTGAACGTCAAAAATGCCTTGGATAGTTTAGCAAATGTGGAACTAGCTGTGACACAGGCAAAGATTAATTTTAATATCAATTTGGTACGTTACGAGTTGGCCAAAAATTCTTTATTTGAGAAATATGGACTCGATCTCTACTCTATCTTAGAGGAAGTCGAAAAAAGAGCCAAACTAGAAACTGACAAATTATGAAAGTTTTCCCTTCAGAGAGAAAAGAAGAAATGGTTCGTTATAGGCGAACCTTTCACCAATTCCCAGAGCTTAAATATGAAGAAAAAGAAACTGCTTCTTTTGTGAAGGCACATTTGGAATCCCTAGGGTTCCAAGTCGAATCAGAAATTGCAGAAACAGGGCTTGTGGCATTATTTGATTCAGGGATTCCTGGAAAAACCATTCTTGTCAGAGCCGATATGGATGCCCTTCCTATCTACGAAGAAAATCACCACGAATACAAAAGTAAAAATCCCGGTAAGATGCATGCTTGTGGTCATGATGGGCATACAAGCATTCTTATGGCTCTTTCCTCTGAGCTAAAATCTAATTTCTCTGCATTTGTTCCCAAAGGTCGGGTTCTTCTTTGTTTCCAACCAGCAGAAGAAGGTGGTTCTGGTGCAGACCGAATGATTGCGTCAGGAATTTTAGACCGGTATAAAGTAGATTCTGTTTTTGCCCTTCATGTTTGGAACCATATTGATCTTGGATCCGTGGGTGTTGTCAATGGAACCATGATGGCATCTGTAGATGAATTTAAAATCACTGTCAAAGGAACTTCCGGACACGGTGCAATTCCTCAACACACTGTGGATCCGATTGTTGTGGGTTCTCATCTGGTCACTGCATTGCAGACCTTAGTGTCTAGAAACGTGGATCCTTTGGAACCTTGTGTAGTGACGGTAGGGTCCTTCCATTCGGGAAATGCATTTAATGTCATCCCTGAAACTGCAACCCTACACGGAACCGTAAGAACTTATTCCAAATCAGTTTATGAAATGATTCCGAAACGTATGGAATCTCTCGTGAACCAAGTGGCATCTGGTTTTGGTGCCACAATTGAATTTGAATACAACCGTATTGACAAACCGACTATCAATGATCCTGCGATGGCAGACATAGTGAGAGTGGCAGCAAAAAAAGTTCTCGGAGAAGACTGTCTCACAGAAGAAAACACAAGAACCATGGGAGGGGAAGATTTTTCGGCTTTCCTTATGGAACGACCAGGTTGTTACTTTTTTATTGGATCCCGTAACGAAGCAAAAGGTTTTGTTCATTCCCACCACAGTTCATTTTTTGATTTCGACGAAGATGCCCTACCTATAGGTCTTTCCGTAATGAAAGAAGTCATCAAAACCTACCTTTTAAATTCTGATTAAATTAAAATAAATCTTGCCTGTTTTTACGCCCATTCCATTAGTTAGACATCTAACCATTTTTCTAGAGGAATTATATGATTTCATTTGAACAAATAGACGGAATCGGTTTTATCCGATTAAGTATCAACGACAAGAACAGTTTTTCTAGTGAATCGTTTTTGGAATTAAAAAAAGTGATCCAAACCGCAAAGGAATCCAATTCCAAAGCCATTGTATTAAAGAGTGAATCAGCAGGAAGTTTTTCACTGGGTTTAGACCTGACTACTGTCAGTACAATGGATCTTACTAAAGATTTGGCACCCTTCTTAAATTTGTTCTATGACAACTTAAAGAATCTATTTACACTTCCTGTTCCTACCATTGCGGAAATTTCAGGACATGCTTTGGGTTACGGTGCAATGTTAGCACTTGTTTGTGATTACCGTTATGCTACGGAAGACATTCGATTTGGATTGCCTGAAGTTAAAATTGGAATCCAAGTTCCTTCCTTTATTTATGCCCTACTTGGGGAAGCTGTGGGGTATGATGCTGCAAAACGCCATGTCCTTCTTGGAGATGCTTTTAAAGCAAAAGAAATGCCAAATTTATTTGAAGAAATTGCTGGAACAGAAGAAGATTTAAAGAAAAAATCCAAATCTCTCCAAACAAAATTAAAGAAAAATTCTTTGTCGGCAATGAAGGATACGAAATTAGGAATTTTGAATGTACAAAGAAACATTTTAGCACTGATTGAAAGCGACATCGAAGCTACCATCCAAAGCATCCAATCTAAAGATGCACAAGAAGGAATTTCAGCTTCCGTTCAAGTGAGAAGACCTGTTTTTACTTCTTAATCGGAAACGAAAATTGTTTTAAGTTTCTCTTTTTTTCCGAATGTGTTTGTAAATCACCTCGAGGATAGGATACAAAATATCCTCGTTTTCTTTTGAAATTCCCCATGTTTGTAACGAAAGAAGTTTAGCAGAGATAGTCACAATTTTCTTTCGTATTTTTTTTCCATCCTTTGATAAGAGGAGAGCCCACTCCCTTCCATCACTCGGGGAAGGATTTCGTTCCACAAGTCCTTCTTTGACCAATCTGTTTACAAGAACCGTACAAGTGGGTTTCGTTTTTTCGATAGTTTTGGCAATTTGTGTCATATTGATTGGGACGGTACTTCGCAAAAGAAAGGTTAGTATTTCAAAATGAGAAGTGGTAAGACCCGGATAACCTAACTTTTCCATTTCCAACCTGACAATTTCTGCAATTTCTGAACTGATTCGATCGAAATATCTTACGGAACGAAATCGTTTAGGAAGTTCTCTACTCATGAAATGTCGATAAACTTAAAGTGAAACTCATTAGGCCTTTAAAGCCTCAATTTCAGAAATTTCTTTGGGAATGGATTCGGTTAAATTGATTGGATTTTTTCCTTTAATAAGAATATCATCCTCGATACGAATTCCAATCCCCCGAAATTCCTTCGGAATGGATTCATCCGTTGGATCAAAATAGAGTCCAGGTTCAACTGTCACCACCTGACCATCTTTAAGTGGTCGTGACTTTCCATCCAAAAAATACCTTCCTACATCATGAACATCCATCCCAAGATAATGGCCTGTTCGGTGCATGTAAAATTTGCGGTATGTTCCCTTCTCTATGATCTCTTCTAAACTTCCCTTTAAAAATCCCATTTCTCGTAGACAATCGCTTAGGAATTTTACTGTTTTTTCATGTACTTCATTGAAAGGAGTTCCTGAAATAGAATTTCGGATGGCATTTTTTTGTGCATACAAAACAATTTCATAAATAGTTTTTTGAGCTTCTGTGAATTTTTTGCCAACAGGGAACACACGTGTGACATCTGCAGTATAATAGTTCCACTCTGCGCCTGAATCCACAAGAACCAAATCACCATCTTTTAATACATCATCATTACTGACATAGTGAAGGATACAGGCATTTTTTCCGGAAGCAACAATATGACCATAACCTCCGCCAATGGATCCGTACTTTAAATACTCATGATCGAGTAAAGCTTCCAATTCGTATTCATACATACCTGGACGACTTTCTCGCATAATTCGCATATGGCCTAGTTTTGTAACTTCCGCTGCATTTTTTAAAATTGATATTTCTTCTTTTGATTTTATGAGTCTTTCCTCATGTAAAAAATTGGGATGTTCAATGCGATGAGGTCCAAATTTTCCTTCTCGTGCTCTCTCAGAAAGATTTCTACATTCAGTGATGAGCTCTCGATCTCGGTCAGGATTTTCTCCGAAAAAATAATACAAGGTATGATTTCCAATGAGAATGGCTGGCCTTTCTTTTTCCCAGTCACCTAGGTCATAAGAAAAATCCAAACCTAACATAGATTTAATTTTTTCTTTTCCGAGTCGGATTCCGGTCCAAATTTCTTTTTCTTTATCTTTGGGCAAACAAAACATTCCTGTTGCCTCTTTCGTAATCACTAAGATAGAATCTTCTTCCGTAATTCCTGTGAGATAATAGAAGTCAGAGTTTTGACGAAACTTATATTCTACATCGCGGTTTCTAATTTTATGGTTTGCTGCAAAAAGTAAAAAGATTTCACCTAACTTTAATTTTTTCTGAATGTTCGTGATCCGACTTCGGTATAACTTAGAATTGTATTCTCTTGTTTTTTGATTTGGTAATTTCATACTTTAATGATTTCCTCAAGTGCCTCAAAGATGCGGACAGGATTTTGGTCCATCATACAACGGAAATGTCCTTCTGGGCAAATCCTTCCGCCATGGATTCCGCAAGGCCTACAATTTAGACCCTGAACTTCCATAATTTTATGTCGATCCGAAAGACTTCCATAACCAAAAGCGGGGATGGTTGCTCCATAAAGCATCACAGTGGGAGTATTGAATGCAGAAGCAAAATGAATGGGACTGGAATCGTTGGAGATAATGGCACTGGCATTTTGGATCCAAACCATTAATTCTTTTAAATTAGTTTTCCCTACTAGAGAAAGCAATCGATCCCTTTCTCGCAGTTCAAGTGGTTCTGTTTTCATTAACCTTACTATTGTATTTTCAATTTCTAAATCAGCCTTACTTCCAATTAAAATTACTGTTTCTTTTCTTTTGCGGAGGATCTGAGTGATGACACTGACAAATTTTTCTTCAGGCATCCGCTTTGTTTCCCAAAGGGATGAAGGGGCAATTAAAATATAACCTTCGTCATTAGAAAGAATCTCTTTCTTTTTGGTAAAAAAAGAATCTTCTTCTGGTTGTCCCGGAAATAAATATGGTCGTCTTTCTCTTCCTTTAGGAAAATCATATTCATCAAATAAAAGGGAAAAAAGTTTTTCAACTTCATGCGGACCCTGTTTGGGCCTTTGCACAACTTTTGTATGTAAAAATGAAAAACCAGATTCTTTATAACCAATACGTATAGGTGCCCGTGTGAGATAAGAAAGCAAACTTGAGCGAAAGGAAAAATGAGCCGAATAAACTTTGTGAAACGATTCTTTTTTTAACAAACCAGAAAAATGCCAAAATGCGAATGGATTTTTTTTGATCCTCTTTTTGTTTAGTGACCAAACTTTAGTTATATCAGGATTATTCTCTAAAACAGACTCTGTACCTGCATTCACAAGCACATGGATTTCTGCTCCTGGGTGTTCCGTTTTTACTGCATGGAAAAACGAAGTGGATAGGATCAGGTCACCTAAAAAGGCAGTTTGGATGATTAATATTTTTTCGGGCATCAGTCTCTTTCTAGTATCGACACAAAGTTGTTTGTAGCAAGTCCACCTATACTTTGCGCTACTGCCAACCGCTTTTCCGGCCATTCCTCAAAGAACCGGCATAGTTCGACAATTTGTGCAAGGCCCGATGCTCCCACAGGATGCCCTCTTGATTTGAGTCCCCCTGATGAATTAATCGGGATTTTTCCTTTTGGATGGGTCAGACCAGCCTTTACTTGAAATAGTGCTTCTCCCCGTTTGAAAAAGCCAGCATCTTCTGCTCCTACCAGTTCAAAAGGTGTGAACGCATCATGTAATTCTGCAAAATCGATATCACCTGGACCAACACCTGCTTCGGCATACGCTTTTTCAAAGGCGATCCGATTGGCAAAAAAGCTGGGATCCGCGGATGAGAGAAATGGGGCAGTTCCAAAACCCATTCCTTTCACTGCAATGGCACTTGGGTTTTTGGAAAGAATGAGGGCTGCCGATCCATCCGACAAAGGTGAAATATCATACAAACCTAATGGACTTGCGATCTTCGTTTGGTTTTGATATTCTTCAAAGGTTAAGTTTTTTTGAATATGAGCTTTTGGATTTTTAAGTCCGTTATCATGTAATTTTTTTGAAATGGCAAAAAGATCTTCTTCTTTGTATCCATAATCATTTAAGTACTTCCTTGTTATCATGGCACCACCTTGGGCCATCGACATTCCGAGTGCCTTTTGTGTATTAGAAAGTACAGAACCTAACAAAAGATTACTTTCTTCCCTGTTGAGTTGACTCATTAGTTCGGTTGCAACAACAAGTCCGTGATCAAATCTTCCACTTTGAATTAAATTTACTCCCAATTGGAAAGCAGAGGCACCAGAAGAAGATGCCGTTTCCATCCTTACGGAATACACATCTCTAATTCCAAGTAAACTTGGAAGTTTAGCGGAGAGGTGGTATTCTTTATTATAAGAATCAGGCGAAAAACTAGCGTAAATGATGAACTGAATTTTGTGAGATTGAAACTCATGTACAGATTGTTTTGCGGTCGCAAAGGATAATTCAAGTTGTGATCCTTTGTGTTTGCCGAATACACTCAATGATGGATTGTGAATGTAAACTTTCTTCATTAGAATATAGTTTAGGCTTGCCTATTCTATGAAAACCAATTATCTTTCCAATTGAAGAGAGAAAATGAGGCTACCCATATGAAGGGAAAAAAAGAAGTAATCGACATTTTAGCGGAAGTTCTAGCGGCTGAACTCACAGCCATCAATCAGTATTTTATTCATGCAAAAGTCTGTAAAAACTGGGGGTATTTGGAACTTGCGGAATACCTCAGAAAAGAGTCCATTGAAGAAATGAAACATGCAGATGAAATCATTGAAAGAATTCTCTTTTTTGATGGAACTCCAGACTTGCAAAAATATCTAAAAATCAATGTAGGCCAAACAGTACCTGAGATGTTGGACCATGATTTACAACTAGAATACAACGCTGTCGAACGTCTCAACCGCGGAATCGATATTTGTGTGGCCGCAAAAGACAACGGAACTCGCGAACTCTTTGAAAAAATCTTAGTTTCCGAAGAAGAACATATCGATTGGATTGAAACACAAAAATCCATCATTGATTCCATCAGCCTTCCTAACTACTTGGCACAAAAATTAGGAGACTCGGAATAAAACCTACTCACCCCACTTACCATGCCATTTGCGGAGAAGGTCTTTCTTCGCTTTTGGAATCTGAATTAAAGTCACACCATCTCAAAATAAACAGTTCGAATCGAGGTGGAGTTTTTTTCTCTGGAAAAAAAGAAGATGTGATTCAGTTTGCCATTCATACTAAATTTGCTTCTCGAATCAACTTACAGTTATTACATGAAAATGCGGAAACGTACGATGAGTTCTACACCAAAGCAAACGAACTTCCTTGGGAAAAATACATTGGCCCAGATGTTAGTTTTCGAATTGATGCAGAAACAAAAGACAAATTAAAAAACTCAGAATTCACAATGCATCGAATGAAAGATGCAGTCCTCGATCGTTTACGAAGTAAAAAAATACCTCTTCCTGAAATTGAAAAACGGATGGCGGACATCACCATAGTGGTTCGCTCCCATACCGATAAGTTTAGCATTGAACTTTCTCTCTCAGGAGATCCGGTGGGAAGACGTGGGTATAGACTTTTTGCAGGAAACGCTCCAGTTAGAGAACCCATTGCACAAGCCATGTTAGAAATATCTGGTTGGAAAGAAGGAAATACTTTAGTAGATCCTATGTGTGGCTCAGGTACCATCCTCATTGAAGCGGCACTCCGGGAACGATTGTATGGAGAAATCAATCGATTTCTATTTGCAGAATCTCCCGTCTTCCAAATTTTATTTCCTACCTATGTATTTTCTGAAAGGAAGATGGAAAAACCAAACGCCCCTCACCTTTTTGGATTTGATGTGGATCCTGAAGCAGTTCGGATCGCAAAAGAAAATGCTTATGAAGCAGGTGTCGAAGACTTTGTAACGTTTGCAGTGGGAAACTGTTTAGAACTAAAAAACAATTTCGGAACCCAAGGCCATTTGGTCACAAATCCACCGTATGGGGATCGGATTGGAAAACCAATGGAAGATCTAAAAGAAATGTACTTTCAATTTGGAAAGGTCATCAAAAATGAATTTGGTGGTTGGAAGTTTACAGTCCTTAGCGGTGATTTTTCCCTTCTTGGAAAATTTGGTCTGAAAGAAAATGCACATTTAAGTTTGAAACATGCAAACCTCAAGGCAAAGATTGTGGATTACGAAATCCGTGGGGGGAAATGAATTCCAAAGACGTACTCAGCCGAGTCTTTGAAATCACTAGAGATCCAAGAGATGGGCTTCTTTTCTTAAAGGAATTCCAATCGCTTTCTCCTGAGTCGTTTGCGATCCTTTACGCAGACTCAGAAACTATTTTTAATAGTTCGGAAGCCTTGTTTTCAGACTTAAAACTTCTCTACCAACTGGATCTTTTTCCTTTTGTTATTTTAGAAGTAGACAGTTTTCAATATTTAAAAGTTTTTTTCCCACTCGAACAAACGAATATCGAAGGAGAAAGAAGTCTTGGTTTTTCTTACCAAGTCGTAGATCGTAATCTTCCACTCAAAGAAGAAGTCACAAATATCATTCGTCAAAAAAAAATTCCCATTTTACTTTGGGAGGATGAATCGGAAAAACTTTCAGCTCTGATTGATAGATGTCGTTCTATCCTACATTCTTCAAAAGTCATTTATGTATCTATTGATGGGCCACTCAAAGATCCAAATACAAACAAGGTAAAATCTATTTTACAAAGTGATTCTAGGTTAACCTTACCAGAGGGAACGGCTTTATCAAGATCACAGGATGAATTCATCCAACTTTCTGAAGATCTATTGTCAAAAATTGAAGACCCGAAATTTAGTATTGTGATTACTTCCCCATTCACCCTACTCACGGAACTTTTCACAGTGAAAGGGAGTGGAACTCTTGTTAAACGAAAAAATAAGATTAGAGTATGTCACACCCCAGAAGAAGTAGATATGCCGAGAGTTTTCCAGCTCATTGAAGAATCTTTTGGAAAACCTTTAAAACCGGAATTTTACAAAACTAAATTTGACGTTCTGTTTTTGGAAGAGTCTTATCGGGCCTGCGCTTGGATGCAGAAAACAGAACACGGGTTTTTACTTTCTAAGTTTGCTGTCAACGGAGTGGCAAGAGGAGCCGGTGTTGGTCGCGATATCTGGGACCAAATTTTAGAACATTGTAGGCCTCTTTTTTGGCGCAGTAAACCGGATAATAATATCAACAAATGGTATATGTCTGTGGCACAAGGAATCGAGAAGGATGAAAGTTGGTATTATTATTGGCTGGGTCTCTCCCAATTCCTCATTCCTGATACCATCCAAACCCTAAAATCACAACCCGAAGATTTTTTTCCAAAATAAAACCAGTCAGATGCAATCACAAAATGCAGTATTAGTTTACGATGGGAATTGTGGGTTTTGCACCCGCCTTGCTAAATCCATTCGCGAAAAAACAAAAGACAAGGTTGCCATCGTATCTTTTCATAAGCTTACCGACAGTGAGCTTCACTCAATTCACAAACAACTAAGTAAAGAATTGTGTGCGGGCGAAGTCCAACTCATTGAATCAGGAGTTCGTTATCCAGGATTTTTTGCGGTAAGGCAGCTCATTTGGAAAATGGACAAATACAAATACTTTAGTTTCCTTTTGTATTTGCCCCTCATCCCGTTTTTCGGAATGGGAATTCTGTTTTTATTGAAACGATATAGAACTAAACTTTCGTAAGGCGTTCTTTGTCCAAACGGGAAAGTCCCGTGTAAAAATCTTCACGAGCCGTTAAGGCAAGTAAATTGCCCTCTATTACTTGTTTTTTAGATTCTTCGGACTTTGCTGTTTCTTCAATGAGTTCAAACATACGTTGGCTATGTCCTTCATCCGCATCCAAATTGACTTGGAAAAATTTTCCTTCCGGCAATGTCATTTCGGTTTTTAGTTTTTTGTATGCCTCGGAAATTTGTGAATATTCTAGTTTTAATAGATATTCATTTGCAGGTCCCAGGGCTCCAAGACCATAAAAAAATCCTTTTCCAATAATGGATTCCATTTTATCTAAATAAGTTTTTGTTTCAGGCAATAACTGATGGTTCACAAAATCAAAATTTAGTTTTGTTAAAAATTCAATTAAGATGGATACATGGGTGTCGGCAATTTTACCTTCACCGAGTTCTCCCCAAATATTTTCTACAAGAACTATCTTTGCATTTTGGTCTCTCGTTTTTGCTGCCACTAACAAAAACCAATCCACAAATCCAATGGATACAAAGTATTCTTGGCTTAGCCATAAAATTAAGTCATTAAAACTCATGGAAACATTTCGTTCTAACAACCACTGCGACCGGAGGACAGGATGAGTTTCTACATCCTTTTTTAAAGTTTCAACAATATTCATAGGTTTCTATCCTTTGCGTATTTGTAACGATGATGATGTTGGAATTCTAAAAAACCCAATTCCAAACAATGGTTTAGGAGTTCAGAGTAAGACCTTCCACTTTTTTCCCATAACAAAGGCAATGTGGAATAGATTGATGAAAAACCAGGTGTTGCATTGACTTCTAATAAAAAAGGAAAATCATTTTCCATTTTAAAATCGATGCGAATGTAACCTGAACTTTCTAGGATGTTTGCAATTTGTAATGCATAAGTTTGGAGTGAGTTTGATAATTCTACTGGTACTAAAAAATCTAAGGATTCCACAAAACTTTCTTTGGATTTGACTAAATCACTATAAACGAATCCAGGATAATCAACAAAGGCAGGGACTGTGGCCATGTAACTCCCTTTGTTTCCGATTACACCGATCGTAAGTTCCCTTCCTGAAAGATAAGATTCCACAAGGAGTGGATTGTATTTATTAAGCAGATTCGGTATTAACTCTTCCCAATCTGACGTTGTTTGGATCAAATTTTTTTCTCCAATCCCAAGACTCGAACCTTCTCCGTTCGGTTTGACAAATATGGGAAAAGGTCCTGGTGGTTTTTGTTTCCAGTCATCCACAAGCCAAAAATTTGCGGTGGGAATTCCGAAGGATTTTAAAAACAATTTGGTTTTGTATTTATCTAAGGTGAGAGTTTGTACGGCAGCGGAACTCCCAGTATGTGGAATTGCCAAATATTCGCATAACGCTGGTATATAAGCCTCTCTGTTAGGAGACTGGTATCCTTCCACAAGATTCCAAACCATCCAACGACTTCTCTCTCCAACGGGAATGTTACAAAGAACTGAAGTTATCTCAGTCGGATTTGATAAAACAGCTACGTCATAACCCAAACCTTGGATGGTAGTTTCCATTTTTTGGATTGTCTCTTCGGATTCCCATTCCTTCGAAAGTTCGGGAGTGTTTGGATCATACACATCACAAGCAAGGATGACAGTGCGTTTCATAATCCCAGTTTCTCCAAGTCCGCATCACTCAAAACAGGATAATAGGATTCTTTATTGGAATCTACAGGTTCAAAAGATAAATGGATTTTTTTTGTGACTGCTGAACGGAAAACATGTTGGCGAGTTTTGGGAATATAACCCAAATACCAGTTAGGTGCGATAGTGATTTTACCACCGCCGCCAGGAAGGTCGTTTACAAATTGAGGAATTCCCATCCCTCCTATTTTACCCCGCATGTATTCTATAATTTCAATCCCACGTGCCAGAGGCGTCCGAAAACCTCTAGAGCCTGGAATGAGTTCCGGGTCATAAAGGTAATAAGCACGGACACGCATTTCCAAAAGTTTTTTATGAAGGTTAAGCATAGTCTCTTCATCATCATTGATCCCTTTCAAAAGAACGGATTGGTTGCCCACAGAAACTCCCGCTTTTAACAATCGGAGGATGGATTCTTTTGCTTCTGTTGTACATTCTTTGGGATGGTTGAACTGTGTATTACAAAATATTGATAACCTATCATTATTATAAGTTTCTATGATTTTGCATAAAGACTCTGTGATGCGAAATGGCAAAGTCACTGGATTTCTTGTTCCCAATCTACAAATTTTTACATGAGGGATCGAATTTAATTCCGTAAGGATCCATTCTAGTCTTGAATCTGCTAAGTTTAGTGGATCTCCACCGCTAATGACTACGTCTTCTATTTCCGTATGGTTTCGAATGTATTCAAATGCCTTTTCCAAATCCCCTTTTTCCATTCTTTCTTCACTCGAGGAAACCTTTCGACCACGCATACAATGACGGCAATACACACTACAAGAATGGTTGGAAAATAAAAGCACCCGATTGGGATACATATGCGTAAGTCCACGAACAGGACTTAGTCGTTCCTCATCCAAAGGGTCGGCACTTTCTTCCGAGGAAAGAACGGCTTCTTCGGATCTAGGGACAATCATTTTTCGAATGGGACAATTGGGATCATCTGGACTCGACAAGGAAAGATAATAAGGGGTGGTGGAAACATGCAAACGAATGGTTTCCTTAATTCCTGTGATTTCTGATTCGGTGAGAACAAAATACTGAGATAGGTCTTCTCCTTTCACACGATTTTGTAACTGCGAGGTATGATCCGTCCAATTTGTCCGGGAATACAACTCTTCGCGCGCCCGAAGAACTTCTGATAAACTGCTTTGCACGAGCATAACTTCCAATTCCTTACTTGCCAAGAGACCGCCAAATTCTTTTCTGGTGGTAATGCAAGAAAACCGCCTGGGGGAAATCCGCATGGTCGCCTTCGATGTTGATGGGACCTTATTTTCCTCAGAATCCATAATCTTTAAGACCTATGTGCAGGCAATCGAAGAGTTTGCACAAAAGACGGGAAAAATCACGTCTTTACCCAGCCACGACCAGATTATGAATGAAATTGGTAAGCCGGTTCGCACTATATTTAAAAACTTATTACCGGAACTTCCTGAATCTGAACGAGACCAAATTTCAGGTAGGGTTCTAGACCTTCTCTGTGACTCCATCCGAAGCGGTGGCGGAGACTTTTATGCGGGTGTTGGTTCTACCATCCATTATCTCAAAGAAAAAGGATACACCATCACTTGTGCCTCCAATGGAAGAAAAGCCTATATTGAAACCGTCTTGGATACAGCAGGCGTTTTACAATACTTTGAACCTATCGTTGTCATCAACCAAGACACCATTCATACTAAGGGCGAAATCCTCGCTGAATATGTACGCAAATACAATTTAGAACCAAATGCCATTGCTATGATTGGAGATAGACACAGCGATTGGGAAGCAGCCAGAGAGAATGGATGTCCTTTTGGTTTTTGTACCTACGGACACGGGCTACCAGGCGAAATACCTGATTTCGATTGGAAATTCGATGATTTACCCACTTTAAAAGAATTTTTTTAAATTCGAAACTCTTAGCTTTTCCGACATTGATACTGTGGCGGTACACCCCCAAATCCAAGAAGACAAATGGAAATCGTTACGCTATTTAATTGGCGGGATTTTTCTTGTACTTGTTCTTATTGAGAAGTCCATGGGATTTGATCCGAAAGCCACAGGAAGTTTCCTTCCCAAACAGGGTTTTCGAAATATAGGAAAGTCCCTGGACAAGTCAAAATTTGCAGAACCCTCAGATCCATTTGCCAAAGAAACTTGGGAAGACGATTTGAACTGGGAAGAAGAAGTTCTGACCCAAACCTTCCCCGATTCTGATCCAAAACAAAAACAACGTCCCAAACTAATTGATGATACCATTCCGGAAATCACCCTTCCTGAAGATCGGTTTCCGGGCGCCGGCAAACGCCTGCAAGCGGATGCTGGTTACTTATCTGTTTATTTTTTAAAATTTTACGGAACAGGAAAGAACAGCCAGTCCCAGCTGGTAAAACTTTCTCGGGAATTTCCTGGTGGAGATCCCATTTCATTTTTATTCCAAGAACTCGCCAAAGGTCCAAATCCAGAGGAAAAAGGAAAAGGGGTTTTGTCCGCATTGTCCAAAAAAATCCGTATGGAACCTAACTACCGATTGGAAAATGGAATCCTTCATCTTTCCCTTTCCGATGACATAGGTTACGGAGGAAGTATGGAAATTTTAAAAGACCGATTGGATCAACTCTCCTTTACAATGGTTGGAAATTTTGGAATCAAAGGAGTCATTCTATATTCGAATGGTGAAAGAATCCGGACCTTAGGAAGTGATGGACTGACCATTCCGGATGTTCTTGCCAAATCCCAACGAAAGGTAATCATTTTCTAATTCAGGAAATGGTTTACAGATCTTAGTTTTTCTGTATTCTGAACCCTGGTTCATTCATGCGTAGGCATACATTTAAAAGGTATTTCTTTGTATTTCGTAAAATGTTTTTACGAACCTACCATCCTAGTTTCACTGCCACAAATATTTCTGATATAGGATCTTCCTTACAGATTTTTAGTGTGATGACAGCTTTTACTTCCATCATCTCTCTTCTTTTTGTCGATTCTCTCGTTCGCACGAAAGAAGCCAGTTTTTGGATTGCTTTTTTCCGGATCTCCTCTCTTGCCATTTGTTACTTCGTGTATCTCTTCGGAAGAAAAAGAGTCAAATTATTTCAAAAGCATATCTACGGAATCACAAGCCTAGTTCTCATCGCACTGATTTTACTTTATATTCCCATGATGGTGTATGATAAACCAAACCACGCCTATTATTTGTTTGGTTCTGCTATTGTCATTGCAAGTGCATCCATTCTTTTGTGGATCGAACCATTTCGGATCTTACTTCTTTCCACTTTGTACATTGCTGTTTTCATTCCTTTACATTTAAACTTTTCGCGCATCCAAGGTTTTGATCGTTTTGTTTTTTACCAAGACGTACTCATTGTTTCTTTTTTACTGGCCTTTGGTTTTGTGGCAAATCTGCTCATCAACTACTGGAGGTTTGAAGAATATCGTGTTAAAACAAGATTACGAATCACTGTTGGAAAGTTACTTCGCATCAATCAAAAAATCGAAGACCTTTCACGAGTAGACTCGATGACAGAACTCTTTAACAGGCGTCATCTGTTAGAACAGTTTGATCTCTATAAAAAAAGATCCAACAGAGAAGGATTTATCATCGGACTAGTGATTTTGGATTTGGACCGACTGAAGGCAATCAATGACAAATACGGGCATAAACAAGGTGACCTCGCCATCCAAGCCTTTGCAAAAACGGTAAAATCCAGAACAAGAATTACGGACATTGCCGCCCGAATCGGAGGAGACGAATTTTGTCTTCTTGTTTCTCCGATTGATAGAGAAGGATTGGAAGTTTTGGCTGAATCCATCCGCGAAAAATTGGAACGTTTGCAAATTCCAATCCACAACCAACCTGGAGAATCACTCACCTTGACCGTATCCATCGGAGCTACACTCTTTCGGCCAGAAGACGATCCCAGCTTTGATGAACTCTACCACAAAATCGATACGGCCCTATATACCTCAAAAAACGAAGGAAGAAATCGAATTACCCTACTCGAATCTTAAAAAAAGTTCGACAAATTTAGCAGAGTCCACAAAGATTGATACTGAGACTGATTCTCAGTTTATGTCCATAACGGATAAGGTGTAAAACTTCCAAAGATGGGTGAAAGCCCGTCTTTTTTTTTCAGTATCAGTCGACTCCTGCTCGGTTGCAGTCGTATTCTTCGGCGTAGAGTAAGTTTCTTCGAATGGGTTGAAATCCCCCTTCTTTTAAAAACTTACGAGCTTCCTTTTCTGTTTTTAGTCCGAAGGAACGAAGGACATTCTCCTCAATGACAACGGAGGAAATATCATCAGCGCCAGAATACAGGGCAAGTTGTCCCACTCCTTTTCCAAGTACCATCACAGAAGTTTCTATATGTTTGATATTGTCTAAGAAAATGCGGCAGATTCCTAAAACCTTCAGATACTCATGAGTGGGAACGGGCCTTACTTTGAATCGTTTGGTTTGTGGTTGGAAGGTCCAAGGAATAAAAGACAAAAATCCACCTGTACGATCTTGCAGGTCACGAACCACACTTAAGTGTTCAATCACTTCTTCTTCCGTTTCTTCTGAACCGAAAACAACATTGGCAGACCCGAGAAGTCCCACTTCGTGGCAGGTTTCCATCGCCCTTACCCATTCGGATACGGTTGCTTTTTTTGGGGAAATGATTTGGCGCATTCTCTCTGTGAGAATTTCGGCACCAGCCCCTGGAACCGAATCAAGGCCTGCTTCTTTTAAAATGAGTAAAACTTCACGGAGAGGTTTGCCTGTAATGGTTTCTAAATTGATCACTTCCACAGGAGAAAAGGCACGAATGTGCATGTTGGGGTATTTTGTTTTTACTGTCCGAATCACATCTAAATAATAATCAAAGGGTAGATTGGGATACACACCACCTTGGAGGAACATTTGGTCGGCTCCTTCTTCCACTGCATAATCCATTTTTTGCAGGATTTCCTCTTTGGAGAGGACGTAACCTTTTCCATTCCCTATCTCATCCATAAAGGAACAAAAACTGCATTCCACATTGCAATAGTTGGTATAATTCACAACCCGGAACATTGTGTAACTGGCTTGCGTGTGAGGTCGGATCTTCTCTCGAAGGTACCGCGCTGCCATTTGGATCTTTAAAAAATCTCCTGTTTTATAGAGGATGAGTGCCTCAGCGAGTGAGATACGTTTGCCTTGGACAGCGTTCAAAAGGACAGCATCTGCGGGGTCATTTGGGCTAAATGAAAACGAGTCTAAGTTCATAATCTCTACCTACTTGGACAGGAAATCTTCTGACAGATCCCTGTAAAAACCGAATTTTCCTGGACATTCATTTTTCTATACAAATCCTAGGAAATACCAAACACCTTAAGGGCATAAACATAAATGGATATCGGAAGAATACTCTTTCACCTATTATTCACAGCATTTTTCGTCGTGGCAAACATTGTCTTTGTCCGCGCCATCCTTTACAGGCTCGGATTGATCTTCAATGGTCGTCCTGCTTTCTTCAATGAAGATGCAAAAAAGAACCTCAATATCGGATTTCGTTTAAAAAGTTTTTTAATAAACGTTATCCTACAAAAGAAAAACTTCCGAGAACCAGTGCGCGGAATCATGCACGCATTCGTGTTCTATGGTTTTCTTGTGTATACCATCCATACAACAAGCCAAATGGTTGCTGGTGTATTTGGATATGTAATGGACGATCCATACAAATTTGCTCTACCTGATTTTTTATTCGGAGAAGCGGCAAACCATATCTATGAACAAGCAGTAAACTATGTTTCCATTCTAGTGTTAACAGGTCTTGGATTCTTTGCTTGGAGACGTTGGATCAAAAAGGCAAAAGGTCTGGATGTTCATTCTCCAGCTTCTGCTATCGTTATTAGTATGATTGCCACTCTTATGGTGACCACCTTACTCGGAAATGGTGCCAAAACAGTTGCAGCAACTTATTTTACTCATGCGGGTTTCATTGACGGAGCTATTGGAAAAGTTTGGGAATCCATCGGAGTTGCGAACTCTTCTGCCGATATCGTTTTCCAAATTATGTGGTGGGGCCATATCATCACTGTGTTCTCGTTTATGTTGTATGTTCCTACATCAAAACACGCTCACTTAATTTTTGCTCCTTTTAACTACTTCCTTGCAACTGACACTCCTAAAGGCCAATTATCAAAACTCAACTTAGATGATGAAAATGCCGTTTGGGGATCGAACCGCGTAGAAGACTTTCCTTGGCCAAACCTACTTGATGGTATGTCTTGTATTGAATGTGGACGTTGCCAAGTAGAATGTCCTGCAAACAGAACTGGCAAAGTTTTAAATCCGAAAGCCATCATTGTAGAACTCAAACACCAGATGTTAGAAAAAATGCCAGAAGTGGCAGCGGCTCGTGCCGGAAAAACGCAAGAAGAAGGTGCTGAGGCAGTTGCTGCTTTAGACACAGGAGTCATCAACTCACACGAAGGTTTAAGTGAAGAAGCTCTTTGGGGATGTACTACTTGTTATGCGTGCGTCGAAGCATGTCCTGTTGGAAACAACCAAGTAAATGCCATCATTGAAATGCGCCGTCACTTAGTTCTTGCCGAATCTAAAATGAGTCCAGAACTTCAAAAAGCGTTCACAAACATGGAAAACAATTCTAATCCATGGGGTGTAGGAGCTCACACAAGAGCAGACTGGGCAGAGGGACTCAATGTAAAAGTTCTTTCAGAAGCAGAAGACAAAAACGTGGATGTACTCTATTGGGTAGGTTGTGCGGGTGCTTTTGATGAAAGAAACAAAAAGATCTCTCGTGACTTCGTAAAAATCATGCAAAAAGCAGATGTTAACTTTGGAATCCTTGGAACAGAAGAAGGATGTTCGGGAGACTCGGCTCGCCGTGGTGGTAACGAATACCTCTACCAAACACTAGCACAAACAAACGTGGACACAATCAACGGATACGGTATCAAAAAAATCGTAACTGCTTGCCCACATTGTTATAACACAATCAAAAACGAATACCCACAATTTGGTGGTAACTTCGAAGTCATCCATCACTCGGAATACATCAACCAACTTTCTAAAGAAGGTAAAATCGATGTGAAAGTGGCTGATGATGCAAACACTGGTAAGTATACGTACCACGACTCATGTTACATCGGACGTTATAACAATAATTACGACAACCCTCGTGATGTTGTGAAAAAAGTATCCGGTGGAAAAATTGAAGAAGCCGTCGACCATCACTCCAAAGGACTTTGTTGTGGTGCGGGTGGTGCGCAGTACTGGATGGAAGAACACGTGGATGAATCCAACCCAGAAAGTATGCGAGTGAATAGTAAACGTACAGGGCAACTCCTTGATACAGGTGCTACTACCATCGCTACTGCTTGTCCATTCTGTATCACTATGATTACAGATGGTGTGAAGGCTGCAGAAAAAATTGATTCTGTCAAAGTCAAAGACATTGCAGAGTTAGTTGCAGAAAACATCGACTAACAAATTAAAAGGGTCTTTGAGGAAACTATGAAAATTCAGAATTTCCTCAAAACTAATGAATTTGTTTTTTGGAAAAGGTGGGGGGTAACTTCCACCTTTTTTACTAGGGATTCGCATTGGTTTCCTAGTTCATTTCCTATTTTTGTTATTATCATTTTATTCAATATATCTACTTTTTCCCTTTCTTCTGAATCCAAACAAACCATCCATCCACCAGAAGGTGACGGGATCACGATTGTCGTAGAAAAAGGCCAAACCCTCAGCATCATTTCCAAAACTTATTTAGATGATCCTAGAAAATGGAAAGAACTACTCAAATCAAATCAGATCGATAATCCAAACCTGATCATCCCCGGAATGAAGTTATGGATTCCAGGAAGTTTGGGAAAAAAACCTCTTGCGGATTTACAAAGATATTCAGGGAAAACTGAAGTATTGAAAGTTTCGCAGAAAAGTGCCGACTGGGCGGGAGCTACTATCGGCGAAGGACTTTATGTCAAAGATGAAGTTCGCACTTTTAAAGAATCGGAAGCCCAATTTCTTTTGTTATCAGGATCTCGTTTTGAAATTACTGAAAATAGCCATGTGATTATGGAAAAAGGAAAATCCGATACGGAACCTGACGAACTCTATCTTCGCAAAGGAAGGATTCGTTCCATCATTCAGAAAAAACCAACGACTAACCAACGTATGTTTCTTTTGAAAACAGATGCAGCCGTTTCCGAAGTCCGAGGAACCGATTTTATTACCGAAGTGGATTCAACAGGCAATACAACTCTCAGTTGTTACGAGGGAATTGTAGCTGTGACTGCCCAGAATGTAACAGTCAGTGTTCCTTCTGGATTTGCAACATTTGTGGAAAAAGGAAAACCTCCTTTAAAACCATTCAGTTTACCAGATCCACCCAAACCTAAAGAAGAATGAATCCTTTTATTCGTTTTAAGTTATTTGTGATTTTTGTTGTATTCATGATTCCTAATATTCCTATAGTTTCAGAATCAAAAACAATCCAATTCGCCCTCGAACCAGACAGAGAGGACATCATCCAATATGAATTTGAGTTATGGAAAACACCTAATTTGGATTTAGAAATTCCATTTCGAGTTGTATCTAATCCAGGAAAAATACAACTATTTATCCCGAATGGTTATGATTACTTTCGAATCCGAGCCGTTGCCAAACGCCAAGTTCGTGGATTCTGGACGGACCTTTATGCAGTGAGTTCTTTTGGAAAACCAAAACCCAAAGAACCAACTAAAATTATAGCTAAAAAAGAGAATTCGAACGAAGTATTGATTCCCATTTCAAATTCAGCAGGAACAAATCATTTCTATTTAACCGAAAATAAAATCCAAGTAAAACCTGTCCTTAGCCAACCAATGAAAACTTCTGTTCGTTATCGTTTGAATGGCGGGCCTTGGTTTGTCACAAAACAACCGGAACTAACTTTTTCTAAAGATGGAGATTATAAACTAGAATACCAGGTTACTAACGAACTTGGGGTTTCGGATTCTATACAAGTTTGGGAGTTTCGAGTTGATAACACCCCACCGAAAACTGAATTTCATTGGCATTCACCTTTATTCAAAAAATCATCTCAATTGTTTGTCGGATTAGAATCTAATTTAGAACTAACATCCGTTGATGCAGGCTCAGGTTTGGATTCCATACGATTCAGAACTAGTTGTGGAAAAAAAAACAAAACGGATTGGTATCTTTGGGATTCCAAAACTTCATGGAAAGACACAATTCAGAATTGTACAGAAGATATAGAATTAGAAATTTCAGCAACTGACAAATTAGGCAACGAAGAAATCCCTCAAAAAATCCAAATCAAACATCACAGAAAGGAACCTAACTAGTGTTCTCTGGAAATAGAGTTCAAGAACTGTTTGATCACTTTTTGTATGTAACTAAAACCAAGTCTTTTCTTAAATTATTCCTTTCGATTGTAGCATTTTTAATTTTTCCATATTTCCTTTTAGTTTCATCCATGATTCATTCTCAATACAAAGAAGCTTTGGATTGGAACCAGAGATTCCAACTCATTCGAATCCAACTCCTGGCAATCGATTTGGAAAACCAAATTAGAGAACAAATCAACAGAGATATCTCTGAAAAAAAAACTGTGGGAGTATTTCCAATTAATGAATTTCCAAAGGAATTGAGTCATTGTCATCCAACTCCTTTGGATTTTTCACATTTGTCAGAAATTACCTTCAGCCAATGTGATTGGGGTTCCGAAAAAAAATCATATCTTTTTGTTCTGGACGGAAAGAACATTTCTGTCCACTCAGCTGCATTTTTAGAAGAAGCTTTGCTCGATTCACCCTTTAGTGATCCGAATGAAGGTTTATTTTTACTAGGGGAACAAGGTGATTTTGGTATTTCAGGATTTATCGAAGATGAATTTTTAGTTTCTGACTTTTGGAAAATGGATGTAAAATCTTCACTGCAAACTCATTCCAATCTTCCATCCCTTCGGGAAACTAAAAAGGATGAGATGGATTATTTTGTTGCAAGTTTTCCGATGTATGGATTGCCAATCCAGTTATTCATTGTTAGCCCCAAAGATCTTGTATTAGTTCCAATTAAAGAATCTTTAAAAAGAAACATCGGATCCATAATTTCCTTACTTGTTTTTTCTTTTGTCTTTTCAATTGCAATCTCTCTCAGAGAAATTGAATCAAAACAAAAATTAAAACTACTTTTAAAAGAATATCCACATTCAGCTATTTTATATGACTCGAAAGGAAAAATCCTTTTAGAAAATTTAGAAATTGAGCCAAAACTTTTGATCACAAACTTATATCGCGATCAACTAAATGTCAAAGAATGGATTGAAAAAGAAGTAAGTTTATTTTTACAAGATGAATCAAATTTACAAATAGACCAAACTAAACTCAGAAAAGAAGAATCGGAATTTTATTCCGAAGATGGTTCAGTATATTTATTAGAGTTTACTTACCAACTTTGGTTTTTTGAACAAAAATATCGTTTTGCAAGTGGTGCTCTTGTCCTAATTCAAAATGTTACGAAAAAACGTTTGGAGTTCGAAAAGGAAATGGATTATGCGAAGGATTTACAAAAAAAATACCTTCCTAACCGAATCATCATTTTACCAAATTTAGATTATGAAGTTTTATACAAACCACTGATCCAAGTGGGTGGTGATTATTACGATTATATCGATTTGGGTAACAACCGCTATATCTTTGCTTTAGGTGATGTGATTGGTCATGGAGTGAAAGCGGCAATGATGATGACCGTTTTACGAGTACTCTTTCACCAAATCGTAAAAACAGAAGCTGATCCAAAACAAATACTAATTAAAATGAATGAGGGAGTATCTAATCATTTACCTGATCCTTTTGCCTTTGTACCCTTTCTATTTTTATTATTTGATTTTAATCAAAACATAATAACATACGGAAATGCTGGTCATCCTGGAATGTTATATCTCACAGGAAATGAAATTCATTGCCCAGAAAAATTGAACCCAATGTTCGGAATGATTCCAAAAATTGATCCGAAAGTCTTAGAGTTTCCGATCCAAAAGAGTGACCGATTTTATCTTTTTACAGATGGATTGAAGGATGTCGAAAATTCGAAACAAGAGAAACTCTGGGAAAAAGAACTGTTAGATTTTTTTTCCTCAATGAAAAACAAACATATGTCCCTCATCAAACAAGAATTGGAACTAAAAATTCGATCTTATTCTGAAGGAGTCCCATTCCTAGATGATATCACCTGGATTGGGATTGAAGTTCTTTAAATTAATCCTCCAGAGGTGGGTTGTCTAAAAGTTCTATTCCTTCGTTGTTTTTGTGAAAATAATTCATATCCCACTCCGTATCAAAAAGAAGTGCCATGTTTCCAAATAGATCTTCCACGAGACCTGCGTTAGATGGAATTTTAATTCTGTCTTCCTTTTTCACCCAACGCGAAATCCCATACGGTAAAATATGAATGTTTGTATCTGCTCCATATTCATCTTTGAGTCTGCGTTGGAACACTTCAAATTGAAGTTTTCCCATAGCGCCAATAATTGGTACACCACCACCAATCGTACGTGAGGTGAAAAGATGAAGGATTCCCTCTTCTGCCAATTGGTCTAATCCTTTTTTAAAGGATTTTAATTGTAAGGTATCCTTACAGGAAATAGTTGCAAATAATTCTGGTGCAAAACTAGGAAGTGGTCTTAATGGCGGTGTATTCCCTGTAGACAATACATCTCCAATTTTATAAGTTCCAGGATTTACAAGTCCAATGATATCTCCAGGATATGCTGTATCTACAGTGTTTCTATCTTGTCCAAAAAAAGCAAAACTAGAAGAAAGTTTAACAGGTTTGTCTAAACGGTTGTGATTTACATTGAGCCCTCTTTCAAACACTCCTGAACAGATACGTAAAAAAGCAATTCGATCCCGATGGGCTTTGTTCATGTTGGCTTGGACTTTAAATACAAAAGCACTGAATGGTGCATTGATTGGATCTAAGTAATTACCATCTCGGAGCGGGATGTGATCAGGGCCAGGTGCTAATTCTAAAAATTTATTTAAAAAAAGTTCAATCCCAAAGTTATTAACCGCCGAACCAAAGTAAACCGGTGTTTCATTGCCCAATAAAAACGAATTTTTATCTACTTTTCCAATTCCATTTTCAACCAAATCAATTTGTTCACGAAATGCCGTTACAATTTCTGAATCAAACTGCTCATCTAAACTTGGGTCATTAGGGCCTGCCATACGAAAAACTGCTTTTTGTTTTCCCCCGGGGGTTCGATCAAAAAGATATAATTGTTGGTCTCGTAGGTCATATACACCTTTAAAATCAAAACCTGTTCCCAGCGGCCATACGTCAGGAACAGCTTTAATTCCTAAAACTTTTTCAATTTCATCTAGGAGAGCGTAAAGATCCTTTGTAGGGCGGTCCATTTTGTTGATGAAGGTTATGATTGGAATTCCTCGGTCCCGACAAACACGGAAAAGCTTAATGGTTTGAGGTTCAACACCCTTCCCTGCATCGAGTACCATCACGGCTGTATCAGCTGCCATAAGAGTGCGGTATGTGTCTTCCGAGAAGTCTTCGTGACCAGGAGTGTCTAAAAGATTAAGAATATTGCCCTTGTATTCAAACTGTAAGGCTGCCGAGGTAATCGAAATCCCTCTTTCCTTTTCCATCGCCATCCAATCGGATGTGGCTGACTTACCTTCCTTTTTGGCTTTCACAGCACCAGCAAGCTGAATGGCACCCCCGTAGAGCAGGAGCTTTTCAGTTAGTGTTGTTTTTCCCGCATCGGGGTGCGCAATGATGGCAAAAGTCTTTCGGCGGCGGACTTCACGTTCTATAAGATCAGGAGACATAACTTGGATTCCATGCTGTCTAAATTTGAGATTCTGTCGAGAATAAAGAGAAAACTAAAGGCCCAAATCCCAAGGAAGGGGTTGACTTGTAGATTATGTCCCATTAGATTGGGGGTGGAGGGAGTGTCTTTGAGAAAGTTACTATCGTTTTTCTTTCTATTGGTGAGCACACAAATTTTCCCTCTGGACTTTCCCAACTTTTCCTTGGGGGAAGAGAATGCCAAGGAAGAATTCAAACGAGGCCTTACTTATAAAAATTTAAGAGAGTATTCTGCTGCCAAAGAACGATTCCAAAAGGCAGTCAATTTAAAGAAAGATTTTCATTTGGCCCGACTAGAGCTTGCCAACAATTACTATCTGTTAGGTGAATGGGAAGAAGCTCTCGACGAGTTAGAAATTCTAACTTCGAAAGCAAAAAATGATCTTCTCATTGTGAATAAAATTGAAGCATTACGTTTGGCAATTGCTGGCGGTGTGACTGACAAAGAAAAAGTGTATTTTAAAACCATCGAAGGCGATTCGATCCGTGGATATCGATTTCGTAATCCGGTGGACATTACCTTTGATGAAGATGGAAATTTCTATGTAGCAGGTTTTGACACATCAAATATCATCAAATTCAATGCTGCTGGAACTCCTCTTTCGAATTGGCGGGGTGGACTTACCAGAAAACTAGATCGTCCCGTCTCACTAACTTACCATAACCAAAAAATCTATGTTGCTGATTTTGCAAGGGATGAAGTTTTACTCTTTGATCTTTCTGGAAGTTTTTTGACTTCCTTTGGAGGCCCAGGAAAAGGTCCGGGACAATTTCGAGGCCCCTCCTCTATTTTTATTGATCCGCAAGGTAATGTCTTTGTAGCAGATTCTGGAAATGCAAGGATACAGAAATTCAATTCCAACGGAAAATTTCTTTTGGAATTCCAAGGATCAGGAAATTCAAAACTAGGAAACCCTTCAGGCATTACTGTTCATGATGGAAAAATCTATGTTGTAGACAAAGAGAACATTCGAGTATTAGTTTTTGATGGTGATGGAAATACATTAAATGTTATTGAAAAACCAGAATGGAAAAAACCACGAAGTATCCGAATTCTTGATAACCAAATTTTCCTTACTGATGAACTAACAGGCATTTGGACCTACTCTTTGTTACATGGTGAGTGGAAGCAGCTAAGTAAGTTTAGAGACAAAAAGGGAGTGTATCGAGTTTTGTTTCGCCCTTTTGCTACCAATATGGATTCTACGGGCAGTTTGTATTTTGTTGATTTTGGAAAACATAGAATTGATATTTTTTCCCAAAAAAATCACCTTCTATCTAATCTTGATTTAAAAATTGAATCTATAGACACATCTGGATTTCCAGATATCCACATTTACACTCGAGTGCGCAATCGTGCAGGAAAAGAAATTGTTGGAATTGACCGTTTGAGTTTTCGAATTTTTGAAAACGATAATATGACTCCGCTTTTCTCATTAGCAAACAAAAACAAACTAAATGACAAACTTAGTGTTGCCATGGTTTATGAAAATAGCGAAGGATTAAAAAAAGGAAAACTTGCCCTTGAAGATGGCCTTTTCCCCTTCTTTCGTTCCTTACACGATACTGATAAAATTTCATTATATCGTGCGGGAAAAGACAGCAATTTAATTTTGCCGGAAACTGTCTCTCTCCGTGATATCTTAGCTAAAATTAGAGACAGTGTTTCTGAAGAAAAATATAATTTTGGAAAAGCAAGTATTGCAGCCTTACAAAAACTTTCATTAGAAACTGGCCCAAAAGCTTTGGTTTATTTGGTTTCCGGAGAAAGTAAAGAAGATAGTTTCCTACAATATCAAAAATCAAGGATTGTGGCATTTTCTAAAGCACATTCCATTCCCATCTACGTTTTAACAGTAAATCCTAACCAAACCTTAGAAGATTCTTGGTCAGATATGACTGGACCAACCAACGGTCGCTACATTATACTTGACGGTGAAGGTGAGGAAAGAGAATTATATAAAAAATTAAAATCTCATATAGACTACCGGTATATACTTTCCTATAAAACGGATACAAATCCCGAACTAATCAATCGTTATATCAAATTAGCCATAGGCGTAGAACATAGAGGAGTCAAAGGTAGAGATGAAGGGGGATACTTTGTTCCGGAACCTCGTTAATTTTTTTTATAGATTCCTTATTAGTATTGGAATATTTGTTTTTGCGTCACTTTTGAATGCAGAATCCACCACCTTAGAAGATATAGCTGAAGGAAAAAAATTCCAATCGGAACACAATTGTAGAAAAGCAATACAACTCTACCAAACAGCATTACAAAAAAATCGGAATTCAATCGATGCAAAGCTAGGTGTTGCAGATTGTAGCTTTCAATTAGGTGCTTATCGAGAAAGTAAAAAATTCTATTTAGAAATATTGGATCGAGATACAAAACATATTCCTGCTGTTACTGGATTATCTGAAATTTACCTTATAGATTCCGATTTTTCCGCCATTTCTAAGTTAATTGATCCTTTACTAGTTGAATACCCAAACAATACAGCCTTAAGAATTACAGAGGCAAAATCACTCCAAAAACAAGGGAAACTTGACTCAGCCATTTATAAAATCAATACCTTGTCAAAACGATTAGAAGATCCTTCTGATTTAGTACGCATGTTAGCTGAATTATATTTTACAAAACAGAATTTTTCAGACTCTTACAATGCCATCGACAACTATTCAAAGAAGGAACCAAATGATCCAGATGGATTTGCTTTTAAAGCAAAAGTTCTTTTGTATCAAAACTATTTTCATCCGAACCAACTCAAGGCAATTCTGCCGGCGGTTGAGGATTCCCTACAAAATTCATTAAACCTGGATCCAAAAGGTGAAGAAGCTAGGTTTTATTCTGTTTATCATGATATTATTTTATCAAATTTAAGTGGCGATAAAGATATAAAAAAAAGGGCCTTTCGCACCATTTATGAATTAGCAAGAGAATTTCCAGAAAACCAACTCTACCATAGTATTGAAGCCAACTTAGCTTGGGAGTTGGGCGAAACGAAGTTTGCCACTTACCATTATCGAAGGGCTCTCCAGTTAGATGATTTGGATGAAATTTTGAGATTTGAAGCAGAAGAATATTCTATTTCCCAAGAAAAGGAAGAATCCAAATTAAGAAGAGAATTAGGTGATTACAGACGGGATCGATTTTATTCAGAAAAACATTCTTTATACCATAAAAGTTCTTTATTTCACCTAAAACGTGCAAAAGATTTGAGCCCACAAACCCCTATTATCCGAAAGGAACTATTGGAATTTTATAATCTAACCGGGGAATCCGTCAAATATACCAATTTACTATTAAGATTAAGGGAAGAAGATCCTAATTCATTTAAACTGCAGAACAAACTTGAGTTTTCGATAAAAAATTTAAAAGATTCCATAGAGTTCCGAGAAGGTTATCTACAAATCGATCCAAACTCAATTCAGGACAATTTGGTCAGGTTTAGTCCAGAAGTATATGTTTTTGATATGGAATCGACTTTGCCTTTTCCATACCATTTACAAGCAGGGCGATTGTTGTCAGAAGCACTTCGATATAATTTGAAACAAATGCAAATGGTTCGCGTTGTAGATGGTGATGAATTGAAACATATCAGAGGATTACTCAAAGAAATGAGTTACCATCCATTTTCCCAAACATTACCTTTCTCGATCGACAATCTGCACTTATTAGATGCAAAAAGGAAAAATGCCGCAAAAATTCGGTATATAGTTCATGGAAGGTATAAAATCAAAGATGGAGATATTCGTCTTGATGTTTCCGTTTACGATCGAAACAGTTTACGTGATGTTGCAACTTGGTCTACAAACCAAAGAGGTAGAGACAGTTTGCCTACCATCATTCATCGGATTGGCGAACGAATCAAAGACTTACTCCCCAAAGAAGGTAAAATACTAAAAGTCAAAAAAGATGAAGTCATTGTATCCCTTGGAAAAGATGATGGGTTAAAAAAAGATTCAAAATTAGAATTCCAACGAAAGGGAAATACTCTGTTTCAGGGAGAAATCACGGAACTTGGGAAATCCATTTCTTCTGTCAAACCGAGTGTGCGTGGATGGGAAAAAGAATTGGCAACGGGAGACGATGTCATTCTTTCCAGGGACTCAAATAAAGAGAAGAAAGATAAGTAAGGAGAACCTCAGAGATCCGTTCCTCTTTTTCTTTGTTGAAAGTTGGAATTTCTAACTGGCAAAGATAACCCTTAAAATAAAGAGAAAGGACCCCTTCTCTTTGAAAACAATCGTTAAGAATTGGTCGCAATCGGAAAAAATTTTCCGATTCCAAATAAATTGTTTCCTGACTAAATTCGTAATTTGCAATTAATTTATGTATGGTGGGACGAGGCGTTCGTTTCCATTCCAAATCCACATTAGGATAAAAATAAAAAATTCCATTTTCGAATTTGAGTTCACCCCTAGAAAGCAATGATTCATCTGCTTTGTTTACCCATTGGATGAATCCAGTTTCAGATGTTTTTTTTTGAGAAAAACCGACGGCAACAGAACCAAGTCCCTCTTTATTTCGTTTGATTTCTAATGACAGAACTTGAGGTTTTCCTATTTTTATCGATTCCTCTTCAATTCTATTGATGGCCTCATCTGAAATTGTTAGTATCTGTTGTTTTTTTTTAAAGGAAAACCAAAGCATTTTTCGGGAATCCACCTTCTAATGAATATGAATACATTTATCTATCGATCAAAGTTTCCAATCAATAAGGAAATTCTATTTCAATTCCACGAAGAGCCGATTGGATTTCAAACCTTGGTCGGAGGGACAAAAGGAATTGAAGTCATAAAAGCTCCTAAATCATTATCAATTGGTGAAGAAGTCATTTTAAAAATCAGTATTTTACCATTTTGGAAAACTATTTGGATCGCAAAACATACTGCTTATCAAAAAAATTCATTTTTTATAGATAACCAAGAAAAGGGACCATTCCTAAAATTCCAACATACACATTTATTTTTAGATGGCCCAAAAGGGGAAAACTCGTGCATTCTATCAGATGAAATTAATATTAATTTTTATCTCTGGCCCTTGTCTCGAATATTTATATTTCCTATTCTTTGTCTAATGTTTTGGAAACGACACAACCTTACTGCAAAACACTTCGGAGTGAGTAACGAATTAATTTTTTGTCGCTATTCTTGATCCATAATCAATTAACTGTCGACTGTATTCTCTTTCCATTAAAGGTGAAGAGATTAAAAAATCAGCACTGGAACGATTACAGGCCATTGGAATATTATACAATACAGCGATTCGAAGTAAAGCTTTCACATCAGGATCATGGGGTTGAGCTGAAAGTGGATCCCAGAAAAAAACCATAAAATCAATTCCATCTTCTACAATCTTTGATCCAATTTGTTGGTCTCCTCCCAATGGACCCGAGATGAATCGAAACACAGGAAGTCCAATTTGTTCATGGATTAATTTTCCAGTAGTTC
The DNA here is from genome assembly GCF_002811945.1 of Leptospira harrisiae. Taxonomy (NCBI): domain Bacteria; kingdom Pseudomonadati; phylum Spirochaetota; class Leptospiria; order Leptospirales; family Leptospiraceae; genus Leptospira; species Leptospira harrisiae. Next base: position 1,715,133 of record NZ_NPDX01000001.1, read on the forward strand.
CTGTTGCCGAAAGATGGTGTTTGCTTAAAGTGCCTTTATTGTATTTTACCCAATCTAATAAATCTTCTTTGCGATTGTCATGAGCAATGAGGACGATCTTTTTTGTGATCTCCATTTTTCTTTGAATTAGTACCATAGAATGATAGTTCTTGCCAATATCTAGGATTCAAGGAAAGTTTCCCTGTAAATGAAATTTCCCATCCTATTTTTATGGATTTCTTTGATTTTCCTTGGAGCCCTTCCCATCAGTTCTAAAGAACCAAACCAGTCAACTAGCACAGAAAATCGGTTGGAATCTATCCTTCCCACCACACCAGAATCTGGATCTCCTTGGGGTGAAAATTCAGAACGATTGGATTCAATTTCTGTCCTAAACCTAGTTGATGAGAAAAATTCCCAAAAACGATGGCAAGATGCAAACAAGGAATACTCATCTGCCATAGATTATTTTGAATCTGTTAGGAAAAATATCGAAAAACGGAAAGAAGATTCCAAAAAAGAAATCTACTATGAAGACAGATATGAATGGCAAAAACAGATTCGAAAGGAAAACAAAGAAAAGGAATTTCAAAAACAACTTTTTGATTTAAGATCACAGACTGTAGGACGTTTAGTCAAAGCCATGAATGTTTTGGATAAAATAGAAAATCCAAAGGTAAAGGAAAGTGCACCTTATTTAGATTTAAAATCAGGAATCTACAGGGAGTATATCAAACACCAGGAAGCTTTCAAAAACTATCTCCAGGTCATAGATTTTACGCATAGATACATTGAACTATCTTCTAAAAATGAAAAAGAAGCGGAACCACATCGATTGCTTGCTCTCTCTTATGAAAAAATGGAACAAACTGCCCTAAGGTCAAAAAACCAAGAACTTTATTATGAATTTAAAGAACTAAAGAAAAAGCATTTATTACGTTTTGCAGAAATCCACTATGGTCGCGATTCAAAAGAATACACTACCATAGAAGAAAAGGTTGGAAGGGATTTTTAAGTAATACCGAGTTTCTTTTTTAAAGCTCTATTTTCTTCGACAAGTTCTTTAATTTCTTGTTCCGTATATTCAAAAAGTCGATCCTGGGCCCTTAGTATTTTGTCCAAGTTCATTTCTTCAATCCTAGAATAGTTTAACACTTGTTCTGTTGCCCTTTGAAGTTCCAATGCTTGTTTTAACTCTTTTTCGCGAAGTTCATCCAGTTGTTGGCTTGCTTTCACCCGGGCATGAAGTTCGATTAATTCCTGATTTTTCATATCATTCACTTTATCCAAAGCAGTGTTGATTCCCGCTTGAGAGCGTTTGACAAGTTCTTCATATTTTAAAATCGAACGAAGGGCCTCATTTTCCTTTTTGGATTCTTCATATTCTTGGTGAGCCAAACTAAAAACTCCTTCAAAAAAACCAACGTTTTCTAAACAGGAATTTCCAATATCTAAGGCTGCAGCTTTGTACGATTCGGATTGGATGGTACGGTCAAGAATCATACGAAGTTCTCTTACATGGAGGGGGTTTTCCAAGACCAAGTATTTCGAATGCCCTTCCACCATTTCTTGAATTTGGTTTACTCCATCTTCAGATGAAATCAAAATCAAAGAAACAAAAGGATTTGCCTCAAAGGAAGAAGCAACTGTTGTTTGGATTTGTTTCCATTCTGCAAGGGTGACTTGTAGGAATAAAATATGAATATCATTAGGACCAATCGTAATGCGATCCATTTCATCCAATTGCATTTGGTTGACTTGAACTTTGATCTTTGAATGTTTCCAAAGTTCTACCGGAAAGGGGCGTCCTTTAGAGATATTCCAAATATAAGAAGTTTTCAAATCAGATCTCCTGTGCCACAACTACTGATTCTATAGGACTGTAGTAAGAGGAATTTTCTAGCAAATTTTATTTTATTTAGCTTTTCGAAACCGATTTTTTACGAGTTCAATTCGCTCATCCAAAAGGTCCCGAAATCGGAAATAAAATCCCAATCGGCTACGGATGGAGTCAGGAAGTTTAGCATCAGTCCGAGAAATCATAATGTAGACGGAAAGTGTGGCAATCACAATATTTGCAGACCATGGTCCAACCCAATCGGGAACATTTTCTTTATAAGAAATCCCTGATCCGAAGATAAAAAATGCATAATAGATCAAAAGAAAAATTACAGCAAGTGTAAAACTCATTCCTTTTCCCGATCGTTTGACAACAAGACCAAGTGGAAATGACAAAAAGAAAAATATTTGGCAAGAAAGCGGAGTGGCAAACCGTTTATGAATTTCAACGTTAAACCCTGTGAGAGTTTTTTTCGATTCATTGAGTAATTCTGACAGCTGAGTGAACAGGGCAAATTTTTGAGCCATATCTTCTTGTTTACCGCTACCTGCCCCCATCAGTAGTTCATATTTAAACTGTTCGACCATTTGTTTGAGTCCACCAACTCCTTTGATCGATAAACCATACTCTTTCAAAATTTCCAAACCCGGGATATTTTCTAGTCCTTCCGATTCGATCGCATTGCGAATTTCAATGAGCATCGGTAACGAGAAAGTATCAGGTTTTACATTGATACTCATAATTTTTGTCTCTTTTTTGGCTGGAGTATTGTAATCCATTTCTCCATCCATAAAATTGGTAACTCCAATCGCATTTGTTTCCGGATCCCATTCGATCACATAACCTTTGCGGAGACGAACTGACTTTTCATACTCACCAGCTAAGTTTTTTTTCTCAACTAACAGACCTTCTTTGGCATTGATGATTTGTAACATCCGGGATCCTCCCATTGGTACAGCCAAATTATTTACCATAATAAAGTCAGTTCCATCAGCAGAAATAGCCCATTCACGGATTTGTACATTACTTAAGTTGCCTTCCGCATCAATTCCACCGGAATACATTGTTCTACCCTTTTCGGAAAAAAAATCTTGGGTTTTATCTCCAGAAAATTGGCCAGGTTGAATGGCAAGGAGTGGATTGTATGTAGCAATCCAGTTATCAAAATCTTTCATCTTACGAGTGTTTTCTGGTCCTAGATAAAAATTCAAATAACCAACAATCAAGGTCATTAGAAAACCAAATACTAGGAAGTTGGAATAAATATATGGAAAAGAAACGCCCGAAGCCCGCATGGCGGTAATTTCAGAATCTCCCGACAATCGACCTGCTGCCATAATGCCAGACATAAGGCAGGCCATGGGAATCGTCATAGGAAGAGTATTGCCAAAAACATACCCCATATAGTCCAATAACCTAAAAAAATCTACACTCTTTCCGACAAAGAGTCCTATCATTTTCTGAATGGCCACCGCCATATAAATCATTGTAAAAAAAGAAAGAGCAACAAGGAACGGGCTTAAAATTTCTTTGAGTATGTAGATTCTTAGAATCGAAGGTTTAAATCGTTTCCATTTACCTAAACGATCTGTATCCACCATAAAATCAGGTGGTAAGTCATCTTTTGAAAAGACTCTTACAGTTCGTAGATCAACTTGTTTAGCCAACGAGTTTACCTTTCAATGTTGCGCTCGTTGCTGATTCAACTAAAACCTTAACTGTTTTTCCAATCCAATTTTCTGGATTTGTAGAAGAGCCTTCCGGAATTGGAAAAACGATCATTCGGCCACAATGAGATCGACCACAAAACTCAAGTTTTGATTTTTTAGAAGTATTTTCAACTAACACAGAAAATTCGGTACCAATCTTTGACTGATTTTTTTCAAGAGAAATTTTTGTTTGTAATTCAACAAGTTCAATGAGTCGTTTACTTTTTACTTCTTCCGGAACATCATCAATAAATTTCCGTTTTGCAATCGTACCTTCTCTTTCCGAGTATTTAAACATATATGACATATCAAACTTAACTTTTTTGACAACTTCCAAAGTTTCCTGAAACTCTTCTTCTGTTTCCCCTGGAAAACCTACAATAATATCAGAAGTGATACCAATATCAGGAATTCTACTTTGTATGCTAGCTACCAAATCCAAATACTCTTCTTTAGTGTAACTTCTTTTCATGTCACGTAGTACTTTGGAACTTCCCGCTTGCAAAGGCATATGGATTTGTGAAGAAAAACGTTCTTCCTTTGCCATAAGAGAAATTAGGTGATCCGGAAAATCTTTGGGATGCGGACTTGTAAACCGCACACGTTCCACAGTTGTCTCAGCCAAGATCTTTTCCACGAGACCACAGAAATCTGTACTTTCAAAGGAATAACTATTCACGTTTTGGCCAAGTAAGGTAATTTGTTTTACACCCATAGCCTCTAGTTGTTGGATTTCTGTGATGATGGAACCTGGTTCACGACTTCGCTCTCTTCCTCTCGTATATGGAACCACACAAAAAGTACAAAAATTATTACAACCCCGCATAATGGTAACAAATGCTTGGATTCCATTTACTACCTTTGGTTCCAATTCATCATAAGTCTCTGTTCGAGAAAGACGTGTTAGCTGAACATCACGTTCTCCACCTCGAATTTTTTGGATCAATTCCGGTAAGGTTCGGTAATTATCTGGTCCAACGATAAGATCGAGAGGAAGTTCTTGATGAAATAAATCTTCCCCTAAGTTCTGTGCCATACAACCAAGAACTCCAATCACCAAGTTGGGATTTTTTTTCTTTAAATAACCCAAGGACTGCAATCTACCATAAATTTTTGCATGGGCATTTTCGCGGACTGCGCAGGTATTCAGAAAAATAATATCACTGTCTTCTACCGATTCCGTAGTTTCATATTTCTCTTTTCGAAAGAGTTCCTTTACGATCCCAGTATCGTATTCGTTCATTTGGCACCCGTAGGTTTCCACATAGACCTTTCCGAGTTGGATTGCGTCTGTGGTTGGGGTTTCAGTCAGGGATAGGTTCATAATGATATGTTTTTCCAGAAAATTTCCTTGTAAAGCAAAGAAGATGGGTACGAAAAGGTGTATATGGCTTCAACCAAACGCGAAACATTTTATGAAATTCTGGGTGTGACCAAGGAATCCACAGAGGAAACCATTGAAGCCATATACCGAAAGGAATTGGAATTTTGGGAGCGGTTGCAAGGACCTGGAAGTCCAGAAGCCAGGGACAAAATTCTTGAACTGACAAAGGCCTATATAACCCTCAGTGATCCCAAAAAAAGAAAAGAATACAATGCAGAACTCGATTTCGAATTTGTCCTTTTGGATGGAAAGGCAAAGGATCCAGAAATGGAAGAGGCCTACGACCAGTACCGCCTAAACCATAATAAAAGTTACCAAGAAATCCTAGGTGAATTTACGAGGTTCCGCGAGGAAATGGGAGACACACTCTGGATCCTAAAAAAAACCACGATATACATGGTTTTAAATCTACTTGTGTATTCAGGATTTGTTCTTTTTCATTCGCTTCTCATGGAATCGCCTGAGAATGAAAAATCCTGGTTGGACACAGCCTCTGGTTGGAGTACCGGAATTTTTCTTGGATTCAGTGCGATCGGTTACCTCTTCTTTCGTTTTCGCTTTCTAAACAAAGAATTAGCGAAACGAAAAGAGAGTCGGAACTAATGAACTGGTTTTGGAAATAGAATTGGTAAAAGATTCGGAAAACAAGCTCCACTCAGATGAAGAGAATCCACAAAATCTTTGCAAACCCATCGGGGATCAACATTAGGATCAACGACTGTGAATTTGGAGTTGGGAACTTTCTGTGCATTTTCCACTGCTTTTAAAATTTCGGCATTGAAATTTTCTAAGAGACCATCTCTAGACATACGCTTTCTAAGAGCATCTGAAACAGCAGGAAAATAAATAAATACAGGAATACCGGTTCCTTTTAAGCGATCTAACATCTTCTTAAAAAAATAGATTTGTGTAGGTGCAAGGGACTGGCCACGTAAATACTGGTTATACATTGCTTCAGCATCTCTTTCTAAAAAAACATCCATATTAGCAAATTTGATTTCGTTAGGAAGGGCACCAAATTTCACTCGATTGACCATTTTAATTTTATCGATATAATTGCGTTTGTGATCTTTGCCAGTAATCCCCACTGACATACCAGGGAAAAAACCAACTTCAATTTCTTTGTTGTTAGCTTTAATTGCAGTTGGGTCTAGCGGGTATTTATATAATGCAAAAAGTTTCTTCAAAAAATATATTTCGACTTCGTCTGCAGAAAATCCTTTTGCATTGATTAACCAAGGATTTTTAGATTTTGTTCTGTATAAATCAATCTGACTTAAAACATAACCATTATCATACGATCCATTTAATGAATAATCAATGGCTGATTGTGAAAACAAAAGCGGGTCCACTTCAATTAATACGTAACGCAATGGAAGTTTTGAAGCTAGAGTTCGTTCTAACCAATATGCTTGAAAACTAGGTGGGCCAAACGGAGCTGCAAAATTAAAGGTATTTGTATTCGGAAAAAAAGATTCCAACATATCGGAATCAAATTCACCGGAACGGGAACTTCCTAAAATTAAACCAATTTGTCTGGAAGGATTCTTTTGTTGCTCCGCAAGCATTACTTCAAAAAGGTCTTCCTTTAATTCATAAAACTTTCTTTCAATTTTTTTCCAACTATAGGTGTTTTCTACAATTACCGGTAAAAAAAATATTTTATCCAAAAGAAATAAGGACACTGCCAATAGGATCGGATACAAAACGACTGGAAATTTAAATTTAAAATTCATATTAAAATTGGAAGTATATAAACTCCGTTCCTCCTGGAGCAAGGTAACCTAACAATATGGTGACAACCAATGAAAACACCAATAGAAAACTGAGTGAAGTCTTTGTAGACCATCCTTCTCTAGGAAAACTAGGTTTCGTTTGTAAGTAGTTAAGCAAAAAAGTAAGAATTAAACTATAAACAATTAGTTCCAGTTTATTCGTCCGTTCGCCAGAAGCTCCAGTGAAAGCCCTTCCATACATTGTGAGTGCATTGTGGACGCTGGGAGCATTAAAAAAGGAAATTGTGAATACAAAAAAGCAAAAAGCATAAACTACACCCAAAACCTGTTTCCAATAAGGAACCAATGCATTTTTGTCCGGTTTACGAATTACCTCCCATTTCCTTTCAATACTCAACATCAATCCATGTAAAAAACCCCAAATGATGAATGTAAAGTTGGCTCCATGCCAAAATCCAGCAAGTGTAAAGGTTACTATTAAATTAAAATAACCTCTGTATTCAGAAACTCTCGATCCACCTAATGGAAAATAAATATAATCCTTGATCCATGTAGCAAGTGTCATATGCCAACGAGTCCAAAGTTCACGGACAGAGCGAGAGAGATAAGGTGCATGGAAGTTTTCGGGTAAGTTAATACCTAAAAGTTTTCCAAGCCCTCTAGCTAAATCCGTATACCCACTAAAATCGCAAAATACCCTTGCCGCATAACCAAACCATGCGATGAAATTCGTAAGGCCATCATATTGTTCAGGATTTTGGAAAATAGGTTCAATCACAGGTGACAAATTGTCCGCAATCACAACTTTCTTTAATAAACCAAGAAAAACTAAATAGTATCCTTCAAAAAGCTGTTCTTTCTTTGCGTTCCATACCTCTAACTGAAAGAAGAATTCCCCATGACGAACAATTGGCCCTGCGACCAACTGAGGAAAGAAAAAGATAAAAAGAGCAAACTGGAAAAAGTTTGGATTCTCCTCGGCAGTCCCTCTTTTGATATCAATTGTGTATGCGACCATTTGAAATGTATAAAAACTGATAGCAAGAGGAAGAGTGATGGAATCAACTCCGAACTGGGAATTTAAAAAACTCTGAATGGATTCAGGCGCAAAAAATAAACTTCCAGTGAGTTGGAAAATCAAAGCCCAAAGGAAATAAAAATACTTAAACAAAAATAAATTTCCGAAATTTACAAAAAGAGAAACTGGATACCAGATCGAAGATTTGTTTTTTAGGATTTGTTTATTAAATATATGGTTTAACAAAACAATCGCTAAAAAGTGAAAGGCAAAAGGGATCGACCATGCTGCGTAAAATGCAAATGAGGCCAAAAACAAAAATCCCAACCGGAATTTGCCGCGAAATATCCAGTGCAAACAATACACGACAAGAAAAAACAAAAGAAAACTAAGGGAAGTAAATTTCATTTTAAGATTTCACCAATGTAAAAGATCATGTATCTCCATCAACCTGAATCATAAGGCCTTTTAAGTATTCTCCTTCGGGATGAAAGACAGAATAACCATGGTCCGGACTTTGGGTAAGGTGGTGCAAAATTCTAACTCTCTTTTTGGCATCCTTTGCAGCACCGAAAACAATTTTTTTGAATAGATCAAAAGAAATATGCTGTGAACAGGAAAAAGTAAAAATAAGACCACCTGTTTTTATTTTAGACATTGCCCTCATGTTGATATCTTTGTAACCTCGGCTTGCCTGATTGACAGTTGCAATACTTTTGGTAAATGCGGGAGGATCCAAAATAATCAGATCGTAAAAATTGGAATCCATATTCTTTAAATAATCAAAACTATCCAAAACTAAACTTTTATGTTTTTCAGGAGAATTTTTTAACTGAATTCCATTTAAATCCAAGTTTCTTTCACAAAGTTCTATGGCTTGTTTTGAAATATCTAAACTATGGACCGTTTTTGCCCCAGCTAACAATGCATAAACTGAAAATGCCCCAGAATAAGAAAAAGTATTTAATACAATTCTGTCTTTTGCATACCGAGATACCAGAGCCCGATTGTCTCTTTGATCTAAGAAAAATCCTGTTTTTTGTCCCTTCGTAATGTCTGCGATAAATTTGATTCCATGTTCCGAAAATTCAGGTTCCTTTTCTGAACCAGTATGAAAAATGAAATCCAAACCTGATTTATCATCTGGTTTTTCTAACCTTTCTAAAATGGTTTTGAAACCTTTTTGATATAAAAATGAAACTAAAGTATCGCATAAAGTTCTTGCACCAGGAGTTTTAAGTTGCATAACAGCTGTTTCATGATAACAATCAACAACGATCCCAGGTATACCATCTCCTTCCGAATGAAAAAGTCGAAACCCATTCGTATCTTTTGGAAGGAGCGCCATTTTGGACTGGAAGATTGTATTCCAATTTTTGGTCCAATAAGATTCTTCACTTCCATTTTCCAATTCATCAAAAGAGAACAGACGAATGCGAATTTGACTTTTCGGATCATAATGTCCCCATGCCAAAAATGCACCTGATGAAGATTCCACACGCACAATGGAACCAGAAGGCAATCCATTTTCTCCTGAAGCAATGGCTCCCGAAAAAATCCAAGGATGAAAATTTAATACAGCTTTTTCTTTATTCTTTTTTAATCGAATGACCATTTTGAATCCATTTGGAAACATTACAGAGTTATGAACGTTCAAGTTCGTTTATATATGATAAAATCAATTTTCATTTTTCTTGTCTTTTCTTTTTCCCTACTCCACTCACAAACATTCACAAATTCTACTACAAAACCCGATGGTTCCGGCATTGTCTCACTTGATACAATACCAAACAATCCAGATACTTTATGGTTCATGAGTGAAGAGGATCTTACTGAAGCAGAGATACAATCATTATCAGAATCAAATTTCAATACTAAGGTGTGGAAACAAATTGCAGTTCCCGGAAATCTTTATACTAATAAAGAAGATTATGCAGATAAAAAAATTGTTACCTTGGCAAAATGGATTCAATTTCCTTTAGACCATTCAACTCAGTATAGTTTTCGGCTAGGAGTCATTAATGACCGCGACCGTACCTATTTAAATGGAAAGTTTATCGGAGGAACGGGGGAATGGAATGCAACGGAACCACAGGCTTACGATAAATTACGTTTCTACAATATTCCATCAGAATTCATACATTATGGAAAAAAGAATTTACTTTTGATTAAAATTCAACCGTATTTTGGAAATTCCGGAGGAATTGAACAAGACGAAACTTCACTGGGTCCCACAAATAAAGTTAATGCAAGGTTTTATAAAGACGAGTTTATTAAGTTACTTTTTTTAACCATTTATTCTACTGTAGGCGGTTATTTTCTCTTTTTGTTCATTCGAAGAAGAAAAGACAGAGAGAATTTATTCTTTGCCTTATTTTCTTTCTCATTCGTAGTTTATAATTTTCTAAGAAACCAACTTAAGTATGAATTTGCATTTTCATTTTTAGAAATGAAAAAGTTGGAATACATGACTATTCTTTTACTCATACCGTTTATGTATCATTTTCTGCGCACTTTATTCGAAGAAAAATACAATGTTCTAGGTAAAATTTTAGATGTGCTGCAACTTTTTTGTTTTTTATATTTTGCTTTTACTCAAAATATAGAAACATTCAGTTTTTTACTGACTAATTTTGTTCAACCAACCTGGTTACTTTATGTCGTTTTGATTTTCGTAATTCTTTTTAAAAATTTAAGAAAAAAAGAAAGAAGAGCCGTATATATTACGATTGGAATCACAATCGTACTTTTTGCAGCAGTTGTTGATACAGCAACAAATCGTAACTATTGGGTGTTCCCACGAATCATGGGTTATACTTTTCTTGTTTTTAATATTTCCCTTGCCATCATCCTTGCGAATTCCTTTGTAAAATTAAATGAGGAAGTTGAAGACTTAAATAAAAACTTAGAAAAAAAAGTTGAAGAACGAACGGATGCATTAAATGAATCACTCAATCAATTACAAATCCTCAAAGAAAAACAAGATGGAGATTATTTTTTAACTTCGTTACTCATTCAACCTTTGGCTCGCATCGACAATCAGATTCCAGAAATTCAAATTGAAACTTATGTGAACCAAAAGAAAAAATTTCACTTTCGAGGGAAAGACGGAGAAATCGGCGGCGACATTTGTATCGTAGGAACTGTTCATCTTGAATTAGGAGAATTTACAGTTTTTGCCAATGGCGATGCAATGGGAAAATCAATTCAGGGTGCAGGTGGTGCTTTGGTTTTAGGTGTTGTTTTTCAGGCTGTCCTCTCCCGAGCTAAGTCAAGTTATACGAAATCTAGACCTCCTGAACTTTGGTTAAAAGATTTATATGTAGAACTCCAATCTGTTTTTGTTAGTTTTGATGGTTCCATGTTGTCTAGTGTTGTATTAGGTATGGTGGGAAAAGATGGGTTTGTGTATTATATCAATGCAGAACACCCATGGAGTATATTATATAGAGATGGAGTTGCCTCCTTCATTGAAACAGAACTTTCAATGAGAAAGTTGGGATTTCCAAAAAATGACCATTACTTTCAGACCAAAACCTTCCAACTAGAACCAGGTGATACCTTACTCATTGGATCAGATGGAAGAGATGACATAGGATTTTTCCAAGAAGAAAATTCAATTCGTACAATCAATGAGGATGAAACATTAATTTTAAGGTTTGTAGAACGTTCAAAAACAGAACTTTCTGATTTAGTTCATGAAATTGAAATGAGTGGAGAAATTACAGACGATTTATCATTTCTGAAAATCCATTACTCGCCAGTCAACAGACGAATGTCACTTCCCGATTTTGTTAAAAAAGAATACCTTGAGATCAAGTCAAAATCAAAACAAGGTGAATACCAAAACGCATTGGAACAATTACAACAGTTAATGGAAAAATTTTCGCATCCGAATTTTTATGCATTCGCAGGGAAATTACAATACCAGCTTAAAAACTGGAAAGATGCCATTCAAAATCTAAAACTGGCTACAAAAGAAAATCCAATGAGAGAAGACTATATCTTTATGACGGCAAATGCGTTACATAAAAATAACCAACCACAGGAAGCAGTGATTTGGTGTGAACGTTTGTTTTTGAGAAATAAGTTTCACAAGCAGAACACAAAATTGTTCCTGTATCTGCTTGATTTAACAAAGAATATAGACAAAAAAGAATTTTATTTAGAGTTTTTAAGCACGAACAAAGTATAAAACGACAAGAATTCCAAGTAAAATTCGGTATATTCCAAATGATAAAAAACTCCTTCTTCGAATGAATGCCATAAACAAACGAATGATAAAGTAACAAATCACAAAGGATATTATACTTCCAAAAAACAGAAGCCCAATCGTTTCCGAATTCAATATGGCCCTATGTTTGTAAAGTTTGTATATGCCTGCTAGTGTTAATACAGGAATTGCCAGAAAAAACGAAAACTCAGCCGAATCTTTTTTAGAAACTTTTAATACCCGTGCAGTGATGATGGTTGCAGCAGATCTTGAAACACCAGGGATCAATGCAAAACATTGAAAGAAACCAACTAAAATGGATTCTTTTATACCAATGGGACGACCGTCTCCTTCATCATAATGTTTTACTTCAACAAATACCATAATCAACCCACCAACGAACCAAGAAAGTCCGAGAATGAGAAGAAGATCTGGCCTCATCTTAATTTGATCTAAAGTATTTTTGAAAACAAAACCAAGGACAAGTATAGGAAGGATACCAATGATTAAATTACGGTAAAATTCAAACCCCGATTTGTCATCTGTGGATTTGGAAAGAAACTGAAAGGTGGATTTCGTATGTTTCCATAAAACTTGAAAATATAAAACAACTACTGAAAGGATAGCACCTGTTTGAATAAATATATCGAACAGATCTTCAAAAGCTTCATGATCAACTTTCAAATTTTCAAAAGGGAAAAAATAACTGAAGAGAAAAAGGTGTCCTGTAGAGGAAACTGGTAGGAATTCCGTGGCAGCTTCAATGATGCCACGGAGAAACGCGTTTAAAGTATTGTCCATTCCGACTTTTTATTTTTTGTCAGCTGAATCTTCCACTTTTTTCTTTGGTGCAAGGTAGGCATCCAAATCAAATTTATCATTACGTTTGATGGTTACTTCTTCTTTAATTCTTTCTACTACTAAAGGAAGTTGTTCTCTTGTTTGTAATTGTTTGATTTGTGCTTTTGCAAAAGTAAGGCATTTATCAATTGTTAGGTTTGCAATATTTCGATCCAATCCACGTAATCTTTCACATTCTGCCTTTGCTTGCTCATCTGTGATTTGGATTTTTTTCTCAACTTGTTCAGAAACATACATCTGTGCAATGGTTTGCATTTCTACTTGTTTGATTACTTCTGCAACGTCAGGACGTGAAATATATCCGTTTTTCTCTGCCACAAGGCGAGTCATGATCATCTGGCGGTAAGTTTGGTAGAAATTTTTCTTTTGTAATTGGTAGTTAAGATCTTGGAAGTTTTGTGGAACCTCGTTGATGTCTTTTTCGATGAACTCCAAAAGGGTTTTCTTTTCGATATTTTGCAAGCGGCTGATCGAATCTAGAGCTGTATCGTAAGCGGCTTCAAAGTCTTTTACGGTAATTTTATGGTTATCCAAAGTTTCGATGACGGGCGATGAGTCCGAACACTGAACGAGGAAAAGGGATGCCAAAAAAACAAACAAAGGAAGGATTTTAGTCATATTATTTTAGTGCCTGAAAGGATTTGTGATGATGGTTTCGTGAATTCCCGCAATGTCCATCCTTTTTTAGCCGAAGTAGATTGAATCTATTGCCTAAAAATTAAGCGGCCAAAAATTCCAATAGAGAAAGCAATTTTTTGATTTTTTGAAGGTCTTCCCGCTCTGGAATCGTATAACGCAATACAGATGGCTCTTGCGGTGAAATCAGTAGACCTTTGAATTTCGCCATTGCTTGAATCACCCGGTCTGGATTTCCCCGAAAATAGGTTCCACATTTAAATAAAATTTCTTCCGGCTTTTCGGTCACAAACTCAAATCCTAAATTAGAAGCCAAAGTTCGAATTTTCTCCAATTCCACGAAGGTTTTTGCAATTTGTGGAAGTTCGCCAAATCTGTCTTCCATCTCAAGAGAGAGTTCTTCAATTTCATCCAAATTCGCAGAACCTTCGAAACGTTTATAAAATTCAATTTTCTGTTTTGTATCAGGGATATAATCATCGGGAAGGTAAAAATTGGTTTTTAAATTGACTGCAGTACGAACTTCCACTCGCACTTCCTCCCCTTTGATCCGTGAAATTGCCTCTTCCAACATTTTCACATAAAGATCAAATCCTACTTCCATAATATCGCCTGATTGTTCTTTACCTAAAAGATTTCCTGCTCCACGAATTTCTAAGTCACGCATCGCCACTTTAAAGCCCGAACCTAACTCTTGGTATTCGAAGATCGTATTTAAACGTTTTTCAGCAAGTTCAGTCATTAATTTTTTGGAAGGATAAAACATATATGCATAAGCTTTTCTGTCGGAACGACCCACACGTCCCCGGATTTGATACAACTGTGAAAGACCAAACATATCCGCTCGTTTAACAATGAGTGTATTGACATTGGGCATATCAATTCCGGATTCAATGATTGTAGTTGTGACTAAAATATCATATTTTCTTTCGTAAAAATCCACTAAAGTTTCTTCAATTTCATCCTCTGTCAACTGTCCATGAAGAATCCCCACAGAAATTTCCGGTACCAAAGAACGAATGTAAGCTGCTTCTTCTTCAATCGACTCAACTCGGTTATAAAGATAAAATACTTGTCCCCCTCTCTCAATTTCCTTCCGGATTGCTTCTTGGATCAGAGTATCATCTTCTTCTAATACATAGGTTTCTACACTTTGCCGATTTTTTGGAGCTGTAGAAATAATAGATAACTCTCGAATTCCTGTGAGGGCCATGTGCAGAGTTCTTGGAATCGGTGTTGCTGTTAAGGTCAAAACATCGACTAGATTTTTAAATTTCTTAATTGCCTCTTTGTGAGTCACACCAAACTTTTGTTCTTCATCGATGATAAGAAGACCTAAGTTTTTTGGTTTTACCTTGGAAGATAAAATTGCATGTGTACCGATGAGCATATCAATTTTACCTTCTGAAAAATTCTTTAGATCTTCTCGAATTTCAGCTGCCGAACGAAACCGCGAAACAAATGCAATTTTTACCGGATAATTTTCATAACGTTGTTTGAAAGTATTAAAATGTTGTAATGAAAGAATGGTGGTTGGAGTAAGAAGCATTACTTGTTTCCCAGCCATGATCACTTTGAACGCAGCACGTATAGCTACTTCTGTTTTCCCGTATCCAACGTCGCCACAAACCAAACGGTCCATTGGTCTTGCGGATTCTAAATCTTGTTTCACAGATTCAATGGCAGATATTTGGTCTGGAGTTTCTTCAAATTCAAAAGCAGCTTCAAATTCTTCCTGCCAAATGGTGTCTGGCGGAAAGGCAAACCCATTTAGTTTCATACGATTTGAATAAAGTAACACTAGTTCTTCAGCAAGTTTATCAACTGACTCCTGGACTCGGTCTTTTGCCTTTTTCCAAGAATTTTTTCCAAGGGTGTCAAGTTTAGGAGAATCTG
This sequence comes from Leptospira harrisiae, assembly GCF_002811945.1. Taxonomy (NCBI): domain Bacteria; kingdom Pseudomonadati; phylum Spirochaetota; class Leptospiria; order Leptospirales; family Leptospiraceae; genus Leptospira; species Leptospira harrisiae. The sequence goes on from NZ_NPDX01000001.1 coordinate 1,730,405, forward strand.
TCCCTCCTATGTATTTTTGAACTAAAGATATTTGATCGAGAGGGACAAATAAACTATCACCACCAGCATATTCTAATTTAAGAAAATCCCTTTCTTTTCCATCAGCTTTCGTCCTTTCAATTTTAACAAACCGACCCACACCATGGTTGACATGTACAACGTAATCACCTTCTTTTAAATCAATAAAAGATTCGATCATTTGTGAGGCTTGTTTTTTATAACGAGTTTTTCTTTTGTACTGACGACCGAACAAATCATTATCAGTAAAAATATAAACCTGATCTTCTAATACATGGAACCCACGTTTGAGATCAGAAATGACTAAATGAATTCCAGGATTCACAGAATTAAGTGGAAGTGGCAACGGATCTTCCGATTCGGAATGAACAGTTTCTATTTCATTCTCAGAAAATAATCCTTTTAATCGCATCATCTGTGCTGAAAAAGAGGATGTAATAAAAATTTTATTATTTGGATCTTCAGTTAATAATTCTAAAAAATACTCTTTTGCTTCGCGGATTTTACCGCGAAACCCCCTAACCTCCGTAATTGGTTCATAAGAGAAATTTTTCTGATTGTCTGGTAAAAGCGAAAAACGAATTCCTGTAGTATCCTCTGAAGTTAAGGTTTTCCACTCTTCTTCAAAAGATAACAAATCATCTGGTTTTAAACAAAGTGCCTCTTCTTTTTTTTTCTCAAAAAGAGTATTATATTCTCTTTCCATTCCATAAGAGCGTTCTTTGGTATCAAAATATCTTGGAAAAATAACTATCGGTTTATTGGGAAAAAAATTCAAGAAACCTTCGTGGTTTCGGACTAAAGGCAAATGTTCTTCGATGATTTCCAGTTCCGAATCAATGGGAAGTCGTCTTTCTTTATGTAACGCTAAAATTTCCTGATATTTTGTTTTTTCCTCACGGCTAACAATAGTTTCATTTGCAGCAGTAATTACAATTTCTTGAATTTTTGCTATGGACTTTTGAGTATTAGGATCAAATGTTCGAATTTCATCGACAGTATCTCCAAAAAAATCAATCCGAACAGGATTTGCCAAATATGGTGTATAAATATCCAAAATCCCACCTTTTAAACTAAAGTGACCAAACTGTTCACAAACCTCTTCCCTGTGGTAACCTAAATTAACCAACTCTAATAACAACTTATCTAATGGAAAATCCTTTCCCAATTTTAAAGAAATTGATTTTCCTTTTAAACTTTCTTTTACAGGAAGTTTCCGTAAAAGCGCAGATACAGAAGTAACCACCAAACAACGATTACCTGAAAGAATTCGATTGATGGTCAGAATCCGATCCCGTTTCCATTCCATTTGCCATTTGGTATATTCATAAGGAATGTTTTCAGGGCCTGGAAAATAGAAAATTTCCTCCTGTGGTAAAAAACTAAGAAGTTCGCGCGAAAAACTCTCTGCATCTTGGTTGGTTGGTAATACTACTAAAAAAGTCGATTCAGACTTAAGTGTTTCGTATAAGGAACTAGTGACAAAAGAATGTGCCGATTCTGGAATTCCACTTATATTGACTAATGATGTTTTTAGTTCAGCTAAAACAAGTTTCGGAGTGAATTTACGATCTTCTATTTCTTTGGACATGTATATTTTAATTTGGAATTTTTATCATCTGATTGTCAATAAGGCGAACGTCACCAACAAACACTGCCAATGCGAGAAGAACATCTCCTTCCATTGTTTCAATTGGTTGGAGATTGGTGGGGTCTACAACTTCTAAATAATCAATCCTTACAGAACTTCCTGTGAGTAAAAAATCTCTCAAAATTTCTTTCCAAAGGGGAAGGTTTCTTTCCCCGCCAAACACCGTTTTTTCTGCTAATGCAAACATTCTCGGAATGAGGTTTGCCGTTTCTCTATCTTTTGGACTTAAACGAATATTTCTGGAACTCATCGCGAGGCCATCTGGTTCTCTACGGGTAGGAACTCCAACCACTTCCAAAGGAAAATTGAGATTTTCAACCATGGCAGAAATCACTCGAAATTGTTGGTAATCCTTCAGACCAAAAAATGCCATAGTCGGTTCGGTTAAGTGAAAGAGTTTCGAAACAATTTGTAATACACCTTCAAAGTGTCCAGGCCTTGTGCGACCACAAAGGTGTTTTTGTAATTCAGGAATACTCATTTGAATAGGAGTTTTGGTTTCCGGATATATTGTTTTTACATCTGGCAAAAAAACCAAATCCACTCCATGCTCTTCGCATAACATCAAATCAGATTCTGTATTTATAGGATAATTTTCAAAATCTTTAGGATCGTTAAACTGTGTCGGATTTACAAATATTGAGACAATGGTTTTGTTTGTTTTTTTCTTTGATGTATCTACCAAATCCATATGACCCGAATGTAGACTTCCCATCGTAGGACAAAAACCAATGGTGAATCCTTCTTTTTTCCAAATATGAATTTGATTTTTTAATTCTTGAATATTGGATAAAACAATCATACTCATTCCTCGGTGCGAACCTTAACACTTGTTCCATGTTCTTCGTCCAAACCTTCCAACTCAGACATTAGTTTTACAAACGGATAAAGAGTTTCTAAGGATTCTTTTGTTACTTCTTGGAAAGTCACTCGTTTCAAAAAGGTGTCAACACCAAGAGACGAATAAATTCTACTTCCTCTTGCAGTAGGAAGGATATGATTTGTTCCACTAATATAATCACCCATTGCCACAGGAGAATACGGACCTATAAAGACACTACCTGCGTGTTCAATTTTTGAAAAAACCGTTTGATTATCTTTTGTTTGGATTTCTAAGTGCTCAGGTGCAAGCTCATTCGAAAACCAAATACAATCTTCAATGCTTGGAAAAACTATTATTGCAGAATTATTATAAATGGATTTTTGTTTCATCTCCAAACGTTTCGGACGTTCCACAAAAGCTTTTTCTAATTCTTCACTTACTTTTTTGGCAAAATCTTCTTCTGTTGTAAGTAAAATAGCGGAAGAATCTTCCCCATGTTCTGCTTGTGATAACATATCACATGCGATCCATTTGGGATTTGCAGAAGAATCGGAAATGATACAAACTTCACTAGGCCCAGCAGGACTATCAATTCCAATGATTCCTTGACCAGCTAAATAGGATTTTGCGGCAGCTACATATGCATTTCCCGGTCCCACAATGAATTCCGATTTGGGAATTGTTTCTGTACCGTAAGCAGCGGCTGCAATTCCTTGTGCTCCCCCAACAGTCACAATCCGATTCACATTTAAAATCTGACAGAGCCAAACGAGAATTTCTGGAAGTCCCTCTTTTTGCGGTGGGGTTATCAGTTGGATATTTTTGACACCCGCAATTTTTGCAGGAATGACTCCCATGAGAACACTAGATGGATACAAAGCCTTCCCACCTGGTGCATAAACGGAAAGAGAAGGAATCGGAGTGTATTTTACACCCAATCGATTTCCATCAATGGTTTTAGACCAGGATTCTCTTTTCTGTGCTTCATGGAATGATTCGATATTGGTTTTGGCTCGAAGAAAAGCCTCTTTGATTTTTGGATCTAAATCGGTTTGAATGGAATGCGGATCCAAACAAACTGAATTCAGATGGATTCCATCAAATTTTTCTGTATATTCAATGAGGGCTTTGTCCCCTCTCATCTTTACTGCTTCTAAGATTGGAAGGATTTTTGCCGTGGCAGAACTTAGGTCTTCTTTCGCTCCCGAAAGAAAACGATCCAATTCATTCTTTGAATTTCTGTTGGAACGTAAAATAGGAATCGGCATAAAATCAGCTTGGAGGGAAGACCTTCCCTAAACAAGCTTTTTGTCAGAAACGTGAGGAGAATTCGATTTGATAACGTGATCCATATTCATAGGCGAATTTTGATTGGTTCCAACCTGAATCGGAAATGACGGTTGCTTGAACACGTTTGGTCGATTCACCCAAAGGAAATCCAGGTTCATAATTGGCTACATTTCGTTTGGCAGAAAAATAAGAATCAACAATGTTATAGAGTAAAAAAACGCCTAAAATTCCAGCTCCTACCTGAATCACACCTAACTCAGACTTTGCGGAATTGAATTTTGCTTCTGCATTTGATCTGTTGATCAACCATAAAGCTTGTGTATCTTGCCTATCAACTAGTAAAACTCCAAATAACACTGCCGCTTGGTAATCAGATCTTGCACTTAAAAATTTATTATAAGAGTTCGCATACAAACCGACTGCTGAGAGGGAAACCAATGGAAATACATATAGTTTCCAGTTTTTCCCATCAATGTACTTTTGGCCCCAACCAGGTAAAACTGTGGATCTCCAAAGAGTAGAAAAGTAAGGAGTTTCGTAGTAATCTTCAGGAATTTCTTTACGAATGATTCTTTCTTGCCTTTGGGCAAATCGATTTGCTTTTTCCTTTGAATCAGATAAAACAACTCTTTGTTTGGCGGTAAGAATTTTATTTCTCGGATTTTCCAACACCAAATCATAAATCCCGGTGTCAGTATCGGTATCCACTGCAAAAGTGGCTTTGGCTACCGAATCGGATTCGATGACAACTTTTTTGGCAGGAATTCGTTTCCCACCTGTCACCATATACACTTTCATTGGGCTGATGAAATCTTTACCTTCCAGTAAAAAAACTTTTTCCTTTTCTTCCTTCGATACGGAATAAACAGAATCCTTTGTTAAAGTGGGAACTTTCGAAACAACAACTTCAAACCTTACCCAGTCTGAATAACTTCCCACTTTTCCTAGTTTATTTACCACAGCAACTCGGTGTTCATAAATTCCAGAAGTATAGTTAACTAAATCATAACTTGTACCGTTCACTTTTTCTGAAAGCACAAGATACCCACTGGAATTTTTAATTTCTAATACATAACCAGTGGCACCCTCTACCTCCAACCAACGTAGCTGGTATTGGGTACTTTCTTCGTTAGTAGGTTGCGCCAAAAGAGAAACACTAAAAAGAAAAAATAAAATTAAATAAAAACGAAAGTTATTCCACATAAATTTTCCCTGGTGTTAGGATTTTTGGAATTTTTAATTCAGGAACAGAAATAAAAAAGTCCTGTTTGTTATATGCGGATTCGCGTTCAGTACCATCCGTTTGTTTGTAGAGAGCAGCAACTTCCCAACGGAACCTGCCTACATTCAATTTAAGAATCTCATTGAACTGAAATCTAGTAGAATTGGTCCGTTCATTCAATACTTGTTTTTCGCGAATTCCAGAAATATCAATCAAACGAATTCGATACCCAGATACTTTTTCTACTGGTTTCCAAGTAAATAGGATAGAATTTCTAGTAAACAAATCAACTGTTTCATTTCGCGATGGACTTACTAAACTGGGAGGTTCCATATTGGAAATCATTTGAAAACTTCGAGATACACTTGTGTCTGATGGATCACCACCCACTGGCCTAACTCTCCAATAAAAACGTCCCAAGTCTTTGGATTTAAATTCAAAATAATTTCCGGAAACGGTTTCTTTTGTTAGAAGTGGTTGGAAATCTGATTCTTTTGCTATTTCCAATTCATAGTTCGACTTTCCCGTTAACTTCTTCCATTTAAGAATGACAATGGAACGTTCGTCCACTTCTACCTCAGCTCCGTTTGCTGGAGCAACTAATTCCATTTCCTCTTTAGCGATCACTGTAAAAGTATTTGATTTTGATTCTAGTGAATTTCCATTAGAACCGATTCCCTTTACTCTCCAAAAATAAGTTCCCACTCCCAGTCCACTTGGTAGTTTTAAAAAATTGTTTTTAACAGACTCAGATTTGATTTTGGATGAAAAATTTGAATCAGAACTTAGTTCCCATTCGTATTGGCTGAAATCTTTGTCATCTTTCCAAGAAAAGAAAAGTTGTGATTTGGTTTGTTCTTCGGCAAAAGTTTTCCCCTTTGTTGGTTCTAATAGTTCAGGAGGCGTCAAATTGTCTTTTTTACTTACCTGAAAACTAATGATAGTTGAAACCTTCTCGGTAATCCCTGGAAGATTGGATTTTGCTTGGATTTTTGCAAAATAATTTCCTTCTTTTAAAGAATCAAAGGCTAAAGATTGATTTTGGGTTTGTTTAGAAACAAGGATTTCCGAAAATTTAACATCCTTTGCAATGAGAACTGTATACGATGAATAAAGATCCAATGGATTCCAAACAAACCGAACGACAGGAACCTCTTGGGTATAAGAAAAAACTTCGCTTGGTTTTGGACTTAGAATTTTTAAAGCAGGATCACTTAAAATTCTAAACTGAAATACCTCTGTCGTATGTTTGGATTTGGAATTAGGGTCTTCATACGAAACCCTCCAATAATACGATCCAGAATTTAATCTTTTAGTAAAATTTGGTGAAGTCAGTTTTTCCTTAATCAAAGATTTAGAAAAGTCAGGTAACAAAGAAATCTCAATGGCAGGGTTTGTTTGTTTGAATTGGTCTTGTTTCCATCCGGAAATGGCAAATTTAATCTTTTCTGACCCAGATTCAGAAAGTAAGTTTTTCCTATCTTCAGGGGAAACCAAACGATACACAGGTTTTCCTACTTTGACACCAGATTCTGTAACGTTTGCTATTTGGTCTTTAGCTATCGTTTCTTCTTTTCCATTTGATGTTAATTTTGCTTCACCCTGGTCTACTTTGATATTTAACTCGGATTTAGTTTTATCAAGTTTTACATCACCATTACCAACTTGTACTGTTTTATCTCCGGCAGTGATGTTCATTTTCATGTCACCAGAAACGGTTCCTTCCCGGGCCGCCTCAAATGATCCATAAGCAAAATTAATATTGATGTTTCTATCGGAAATATCCAAAAGAATCATTGAATTTTCGGAAATATTTATTTTTGTCCCATCATTTAACGTAAGTATGGCGTCAGAAAGACCTTCGGTACGAATTGTATCTCGATTTTTAACCTCTGTTTTAGATTCAATCAAATCCCAAACTACCGCATCATTATATTTCCTAAGGACTGTTTTGTTTTTGAAAGTAATTACTCCAATAGTAGGGCTTGAAGAATCAATGAAACGGTCATTTAAGTTTCGATACAAAAAATATGAGAATACAAGAATCAGTAATAAAAGAGAAGAAACTACAAATTTTGTATCGTTTAACCATCTCATTTGATTTATTTATGTGTCCTTGTGAACACACCGTCCCAATCATTTCCCGGAGGATCCAATCTGTATTCCTCACAACGTTCAATCAGCATATGACATGATTTATCAGTTTGCCCTTTTGCTTTTTCAGAATCTTTAAAATATTGAATCGCTAAATCCCAATTTTTTTCTAAGTAGGCTTTAAATCCAGATTCATAAATTTCTGCGGCTTCAATTTGGTTTGGTGAAACCATTGACCGATAACCAATGAGTTCATGAATTTTTACGGGTTCATTTTTTCCCTTCACTCTTACCAAATCCAAATACCGAGTCACCATTTCTGCTTGGATGGCAGCTTGAATCGGATCTGTGATTAAAATGTTCACACCATAATCTTTTCCTGCTGCTTCCAATCTTGCTGCCAGATTCACTGTGTCACCCATCATTGTATAAGAAGCGAGAGCATCAGTTCCCATAAAACCAACCTTCGCTGGACCAGAATTTAGCCCGATACGCGCATCCATCACCTGGGCTTCTTTCGAATAAAGATTGTTTTTAGTCCAATAGTCTCTGAGTTCCGCGAGTTTCATTACCATATCTACACTAGCTCGTGCAGCTTTCAATTCATGGTCCAAAACTGGAACTGGGGCATTAAAAATTCCAACAATAGCATCCCCGATGTATTTATCCAAAACACCTTCATGTTTTTTCAAAAGAAGGGTCATTGCCGATAAATATTCATTTAATAAGGCGGCAAGGTCAGCTGATTTTAATTGTTCCGAGATCGTAGAAAAACTTGCTACGTCAGAGAAAAAAGCTGTGATATGGGTTTCTGAGCCTCGTTTCAAAGCAGCAAGATCCACCATTGCTTCTTGCACCACAACTGGATCAATCATACTTCCTAAAATGTTTTTTACCTTTTCTCTTTCTTCCAAACCTTGTCCCATATCGATAAAGTATTTGGTAAGAAGACCAACCTCATCTTGAGTCGTCGGTTTGATTCCGATTTTAAAATTACCTTTGGCAATTTCTAAAGTTGCAGAAAGAAGTTGTAATACAGGTTTTGTAATGGTTTTAGAAAAGAAAAATACAAATATAAGTGCTGAACAAAGACCAATCCCTGCTATATAAAGATTTGTTTTTTGACTTTTGTAGACATCGGCAAATGCTTTTTCCTCGGAAACAATGGTTATGACTCCCGCATCAGCAAATCCAATTTTTTGAAACGATCCTAAATAAGAACCTCCCAATTCTTCATCAACATAACTCATTTGTCCTGTATTAGGCGCACTCGTTAACATTGCTTTTACTATGGGCATCGTTGTAAGATCTGTGGCAGCTAAAACTAGGTCTTCTTTTGGGTGTGCAAGGGCCGTACCATTTCCATTCACCATAAAAGTGGTTTCTATTCCCTTTTTAGAAAAAGCTCCAATGATTTTGTTTAACTTAACAATCATAACAAGAGCATTGTCTAATTCTCCATTTTCAGATGTAGGAATAGCAATAGCAAAAGATGGTTCTTGAAACCCGGGACTCGAATTCAAAAGCACAGCCTGTCCGTTAAAGGCCTCTGCCAATGCATCACGATTTCGATTTACAACATTATGAAAATCTTCTTCAGTTACTGAACTTTTTTTAAGTTCTTCTTCGTTAAATACCTCTCGTTTCATAATGAGAGTGTGTTCTTTTTTTTCAAAAATCCCGAGATATATAAATTCCTTATCGTTTTGAAAAAAGGTTTTGATAAGAAGTCTTCGTTCTGCTTCAGGGAGTCCTTGGGTTGTCAGTGTGATCGCAATCTGACGACCTTTTTCCACAACACCAAGGATATCTGATTTAACCTTAGATCCAATAATTTCCGCAATACGTATGTTATTATCTCTTAACTGAAGCTCAATGGATCTTTTAAAATAAAAAGAGGCAAAAAAGATGATCACACCAACGGATAAAGCAAAAAGAAAACTAATCACCCCCATCATTTTTAACTGGAGAGAAAACTTAGTATTGGAAGAACCATCTAATGTATGTAAATCGTTACTATTTTCAGTGTTTGGTTCCGTAGGTTCTTGCTTCGAAACTTTTTTTTCTATTTCTGGTTCTTTTGTGACTACCTCTTCTGCAAAAGAAGATTCGATCAAATCATAAGGGTGGTTTGGTGACTCATCTTCAGGAGAAAATACTTCAATTGGATTTTCTGAATGAAAATCGGAATTCGTTTCTGGATAAAAACCATTTTGGTTACCAGCTGAAACCAAAACCTCTTCTTGTATTTTTTTACGACCGAGTTTTCCGACTAACTCTAATGGAGGATGACTATAATTATTTTTTTTAATGTTTGTCTCTTTTGAAACAGAAGATTCAGAAACAGAACTTGTTTTTCCAGTAAGACCAAATTTATGGAAAATGCGGTCGGGAGATATTTTATCATCCCAAAGATATTCTAATCTTGCAAATACAGAACGCGCCTCTAATTCCAAACCTTTCGGAATTAGAACAAAGATAGTTTTATCTTCCCCTAACTTTGATAATTCGGTAGCTAGATATTTATTAGTTGGAATATTATGAATCGATACAAAAGGGAACTCAATTCGATTGGTGTCTTTTGGGATTCCCCATAAAGGAGGCCCAAATCGGAATTCCAATTCACCGGCACGCCGAGTTTGGAAGAATATAGTAATCCCCTCGTTCCAATCCCAAGTTTCTAAACTACCAGGAGATTCATCCCAGAAGAGAAAGGTTAGTTTGGACGTTCGGAGGAACGGAATTTCAGCGGAAATTTCTATCATGCCATTTTTAGTATCGACGAATTCTGCCATTCAATCGATCTCAATTCTAGATGAAAATCATCACGTTAAATTGCAACGGAATTCGCTCCAGTTTGAGCAAAGGTTTACTAGATTTTATACGTCACGAAAATCCTGACATTATTTGTTTCCAAGAAACAAAGGCACCTATCTCAGAGATTGATCGACCTGAATTTAGGAGTTTGGGATATGAAGTGCACACTTGTATTGCTGAGAAACCTGGATACAGCGGGACCGCAGTCCTAACAAAACTCAAACCAAAATCAGTGGCTGTAGGTTTTGGTGATGGGATCTATCAAAAGGAAGGAAGGTCCCTTCTCCTTGAATATCCTGAATTTTTTCTTTGGAATTTATATTTTCCATCTGGTACCAGTGGCGAAGAAAGGCAAAAAATAAAGTACAGTTTTTTAGATTCCTTTTTGGAACTAGCAAAACCCTATACGAAGAAGAAAAAACCTTTGGTTGTTTGTGGTGATGTCAATATTGCCCATACGGAATTGGATATCCACAATGCAAAAGGAAACCAAAAGAGCTCCGGTTTCCTTCCAGAAGAAAGAGCCTGGCTTTCTAAGTTTTTAGATTCTGGTTTTTTAGATTGTTTTCGAATTTTGCATCCAGAAATACGAGATGATTACTCGTGGTGGACATACCGGTTCCAAGCAAGAAAGAACAATAAAGGTTGGAGGATCGATTACTTTTTTATAACAAAAACGGCAAAAATCAAACTCGAATCTGTATCCATAGCCAAAGAACCAGTTCTCTCAGACCATGCACCTGTAGTGATGAAAATTCAATTCACTTGACAAAGTGGAATTTTTAGAGATAGTTCTGGGATGAAATTGGCCATCCCTATACTATTCTCATTTTTTGCTCTCCAATGTTCTGTTCTAGGTGTGATTCAGGATAAAATCCCTTTGCCTGAGTTTGAATTTGAATCCCTTTCGATCAAAAACATCACACTCTCAGACATCACTTTAAATGTAGTGACTTCCGTTGAGAATCCCTATCCGGTTTCCCTTCCCAGCTCCTTCCTTGATATGGATATCAAAATAGAAGGATTAAAACTTTCTCAAATCAAAACAGACTTAGGTGCCATCGAAGGTAAAAAAAACAAACAACTTCCTTTGGAAGTGAAACTAAAATATTCAGATTTACTTAATCTTTACAAAAAATTTCCAAACAAACCAATGTTAGAAGTGAGTGCAGAAGGAAATATGAAAATCCCTATTCCTAAACAATGGCAACTTTTAGGAAAAGATTCCCTTAGTTTTCCCTTTGTCAAAAAAAAGGAAATCCCAGCCATCCTTCCCAATGTAGAAATCAAAAATTTTAAAATCCTTATGCCATCGGAAGCCGATATTCTTAGCGCAACCAATACAGATGTTTTGGCTGACACAGCTACTGGATTTTTAAAAGGACTCCTAGGAGGATCAAAACAACCTGCCACTTCCGCAGCAAAAGCCGGTTTATCAAATTTAAAATTAGATTTAAACACAGAATTTGATTTTATTTTTTCAAACGAAGCCGCATCCAATCTAAACCTAACAGGCCTTAATTATGATTTAAAATTAGCTGGTGAAAATTTTTTAAATGGAACACCAAAAGAAATTATCAACTCAGGAAAAACTTCGACAGTTAAGATTGCCACGAAGTTTCCCATAACTTCAATTAGCTCCTCATTGTACAAAACTATCCAATCCAAATCAGCTCAATTTGATCTAAAAGGTGATTCTGGACTTAAGGTTCCATCCATAACAGAAAATATTCCTTTTCAATATGAAAAACAAGGGAATTTTAAGTGGTAAAATTGATTGCCAGAACAAAAAGAAAAGTAAATCAAAAGATTCTATTGGTTTACTTCTTTTTCTGTAACATTTGTTTGATTTCGTCTCTTGTTTTTCCTGGATAGAGGCGAATCTGGTAACTAATTAAAAACTTAGTGATGATGGGTGTTCCATCTTTTGAGGAATGTTCATAATTAAAACGAGATGCATCATTCTGTATGATCTTTGCTACGTCATTGATTCTTGGGACTCTGCGGTCAAAAGCAATGGATTCAAGTTTACCGGTCACTGTATTGAGACCTATGACAATCATCCCATCATCAACAAAACTAAGTAAGTCAAACTTCTTCATTTCTTCTTTAGAAAGTTCATCCCCACCGGCGTCAGGTTTTCTTCGAATTTTATCTGTATGACGAATTTGACGCACCATGTAGGAATCAGAGGCAATATAAACCCTAAAGAGCTCCGTTGGAAGGTCGCTTTTTTTTTGGAAAAAAGGAATTTCACCGGAATGGTTTTGTACCTCTTCCCCTTTTTCGTTTAGAATGATTTCGCCTTCTCCGCCTGGTGGTGGTAGTATATCCTTTGTTTGGTGGGCTTCCAAACTGGATTCGGTATTGGCATTGGTATTAGTTTGGGGAGTGGATTGACAACCAAGGATCAAAGAAATCGAAACAACCGGTAAAAACAAAGTTAAAAATTTCATTTTGTCATCAGTATTTGGTCCTTTCATTCACTGGCAAGAATTTAAAATCCAAAGGGCAATCCCTAAATTAAATATTTTGCAAAGACTGTGGCAAGTCCGAGGAAAAAGAAAAATCCACAAACATCTGTAGTCGCAGTAACAAATATCGAAGAAGCAATGGCAGGGTCAACACGCATCGCCTTGAGTACAATAGGAACAAGGGAACCAGTAAGAGAAGCTATAATCATATTCACAAACATAGCAGTTCCAACCACAAGTCCGAGCACAAGATTGCCTTTTACAAAAAAAATCATACATCCTGTGACGGTTCCGAGAACAAGTCCATTCAAAACACCAATGGTAAATTCTTTTCTTACGGCTTCCCACCAATTGGAAAAAGACAAATCACCGGTAGCAATGTTTCGAATCACAACTGTTACAGACTGAGTACCGGCATTTCCACCAAGGCCTGCCACAATAGGCATAAGCGTTGCTAGCACCACAATTTGCGAAATGGTATCTTCAAAAAAAGCAACTACAGTGGAACTGACAAAGGCAGTCAGTAAATTTACATTAAGCCATATGATGCGCCTTTTGACTGATTGTAAAATGGGTGTGGATAATCTTTCATCTTCTGATACCCCTGCCATGAGGAGGATATCTTCGGATGCTTCTTCTTCAACGATTTCTAATACATCGTCGACTGTGATCCTACCAATGATTCGGCCTAAATCATCTGTAACGGCAGCACTGAATAAGTCGTATTTTTTAAAGGTATTGGCAACCTCTTCTTGGTCTACATCGTAATGAAAGGCAAAAACTGAAAAATTAGTAATCTTTGCTACCTTTGTATTGATGGGTGTGAGAAATAGATCTTTTAAAGGAATAAAACCTTCGAGTACTCCGTCTTCATCGGTTACATACACTTGGTAGATATCTTCAATTTCTTTGGCTTTTTTTCGAACATTGATGATTCCCTTTCTAACATTGTCTGTAATGGAAACAGTCGCAAAATCTTTGGACATCAGTCGTCCCGCAGAAGACTCACGGAATCCTAGTTGCGAACGAATTTCAAAACTATCAGCTTTGCTTAAATTTGCTAAAACTAACTCCCGTTTAGCGCTTGGCAGGTATGATAGAAGGTAAGTAGTTTCGTCCGTTTCAATATGATAAAGCGTATTTGAAATTTCATCAACGGAAAGTTCTTCTAAAAAAGACTCTAAGGTCTCTTCTTCCATTTTGACTAGAGCATAGGCTTGGTCTTCTTTAGGAAGGATACGAAAAAGGTATAATTCTTCCTCTCGTTCTAAGTCGCGGAATAAGGTGACGATGTCCGCAGGGTGAGCTCCATCGAGCATCTCCTTGAGTTGTTTTGCATTCTCATCTGAAACGAGAGTTTTGATCTGGCTTACAAATTCATCATAGGAATCGCTCTCTCTGTCGATTTTGATTCGGAATTCGGACTCTTTCTTTCTTTCTTCTTCCATAAATCAGCGGATTTCCTGAAATTTACAATTGACGGTTATGTCACGTGGAGCATAGGCTATATCCTATGTCGGCACGAGTTCGAATTTTGAAAACGAATCTTTTTCTTCTCCTAGTTTTTTCCCAATGTGTTCTATTCGAACCGAAAATTAACAAAGTTCCGGATGCTTATGTTCGTGAAGAAGTGATGAATTCCGAACAAAAAAACGCTACGAGAGTTCTGACCGATCGGATCATCAAATTAAATAACGAAGTATCTGCGCAGAGAAAGGCAAACACTCTCACAAACCAGGCAATCAAAATCTCTCAGACAAAGGTCACAAAACATAGTGTACAACGTGATTTGGCCAGATCCAAAGAAACTTATTTTGTTCTTAAAGAAGACTCTGCCACATCCAAACGATATTTGGAAGAAAGCCAAACCCATGAATTAGAAAGGGCGAAAGAGGAAACTAGATACAAAACCTGGGTACAAAAGGAAAAAGAAGACAAGGCCTATTTGGAAATGAAAGAAGCAGCCCTTGGGGAACTTATCGCCGAACTGGAATTAGTTCGGTCTGAAATTGCAGTCAAATTCCAAGAGTCCCAAGGAAAAACCCCTACCGATCCAGAATATATCAAAAAAGAAATCTATGAAACGCAATACGCAGAAAAAAAATCGGATGCCCGTCGTCGAGTTTCTGATTTCGAAAGAGTAAAAGCTGAGGCCCCAAGTTTGCCGAAAGTCAATTTAGAGGATAGTTTTGATGATTCGAAATAAATTCCAAAAACTTAGTGTAAGTCTCCTTATCAGTTTTATTTCGTTCTCAGCTTTATCTGCGGACTGGGTTTATTTCCCATATGAATACAACCAAATCTACAAAGAAAAATATGCTTTGGAATTGGAACTAGCAGACATCCGTAAACAACACCAAAACGAATTGAATCGTTTGGAAGAAGAAAAGAAAGAACTACAAACACAAAACCGAAATCTCACAGAAGATTTGGAACTTGAAAAACGAAACCGCGCCAAAGAACAAGATGAGTATTCGGATAAAATGCGTGATTACGACATGCGACTCAGAAGTTTGGAAAAAAAAGGAACGGATAAGGAACGCCTTCTTGCAGATGAAAATCGAAAACGCGAAGAAAAAGACCGAGCTGACTTAGATGCTTATAAGAAAAAACTCGAAGACAAAGAAAGGGAATGCCTCCAAAAAGAACAAAAACTTCGAGATACGTATGAATCAAAAATAGATGAATTGAAAGAAAGAATTCGTAGTTTAGAAGAGGAACTCGCAAACCTTCGCAAACTTACAAAGGAACAAAAAAGAGAATTAGAAAGACTTGCGGAACAAACCAAAGAGTTTGAGGAAAAATTAGCAAAAGAAATTACCTCGGGCCAAATTCGACTCAAACGATTTCACAACAAACTTATCATCAATATTGATGATAAAATTTCATTCGATAGTGGTTCTTCCGAATTAAAACCAGCAATCCTTCCTGCAATTGAAAAAATCAGAGATATTCTTGCGTCTTATCCAGAAAACTATATAGTTGTGGAAGGACATACTGACAATGTTCCTATCAAAACAAAATTCCGAAACAATTGGCATCTTTCCAGCGAACGAGCATTATCCGTTCTAGAGTATATGTTACAAAATAAAAACTTAAACCCAAAAAACTTTTCTAGTGCGGGTTACGGAGAGTTCCAACCCATTGTTCCAAATACTTCAAAAGAAAACAAAGCCCTTAATCGTAGAGTGGATATTGTAGTAGTGCCAAGAGCCACAGGGTCTCTAAACACAAACAATGAGTAAACCAAGACCCAAACGATCCCGATTGGTATTTTTTTTAAGCCTATCTGGACTCCTATCCATTGGAATCTTTTTCATTGAATGGATAGGTTCTCGTGAAAGTGGGAGCCTTGCTTTATTTGCTGACGCGGGGCATATCTTTACCGATGTGTTTGCCCATCTCATTTCGTTATTTGCCCTCCTCATTGCTTCTAAAAAACCAACCGTAAAATACCCGTTTGGGTTTCACCGTTTTGAGGTGCTTGCCGCTTTACTGAATGGTCTACTCCTCATTGGCATTGCAATATTCATTTTGTATGAAAGTTACCTACGATTTTCAGGAACAGCGCATGTAGAACCTAATTCCATGTTGGCCTATGCACTCATCGGATTTGGAGTCAATTTGGTATCGGCTGCCCTTCTTGTGGGTGTGAGTAAAACAAGCCTCAATCTAAAGTCTGCATATTTACATGTTCTTAGCGATCTTTTAGGAACCCTAGCGGTTGTGGTGGGAGCTCTCATCATCCGGTTCACTGGATTTCGGGAAGTTGACAGTTTCCTCAGTGTGATCCTTGGGATTTTTATTTTAAAC